>NC_013521.1:2126706-2430521 GCF_000024925.1 Sanguibacter keddieii DSM 10542 | reverse complement strand
CGACGAGGCCAGAGACGGTCCGGGGGCGAGCACGGCTCTCAGGGAGCCCAGGGTTCTCAGGAGGGCCAGGGAGCCCAAGGTGACCAGGGAGCTCGACGGTCCCAGGGCGCCCAGGGCGCTGGACGTGCCCAGGGCGGGCAGCGGGCCACGGGTGGTCAGCGCGCGCAGGGCAGCAAGCGCACGCAGGGTGCGCCCGACGCCCAGCGCCGCCGCGCCCAGCGCCGGACCCCGCAGGGACTCGTCTCGGTGCTCGTCGACGTCGCCCGCGACGTCGACGTCGCGGTCCGGCGGCCGCCCGCCAGCCCGACGGTCCGCACCAAGTTCCAGGTCGTCGCGCTGCTCGTGCGCGAGGAGCGTGCCCGTCTCAAGACCGACACGACGCTGACCGCGGCCCGACGCACCGAGGAGCTCAAGCGCCTCGACGGCGTCGCGACCATGCTGGCGCGCACGGCTGCGCGAGACACGTCGCTCCTCGCGCTGCTAGCGGACGACGCCCGGGTCTCCGAGGCCGCCCGCACGCTCCGTGGCAAGGTGCTGCTGGCCGCCGGGATGGAGCCACCCGAGCCGGAGGAGGCGCCCGCGCCCGTGGTCCCGACCACGCCGACGTTCAGCTCCTCGGCCCAGGTGGTGCCCCGCTCGGTGGTCTCGCGCCAGATGGCGAACCCCTTCCTGGCCCCGGACTTCGAGGCTGCGGCCCAGCGCGCCGCGCCGCGTGCCCGCCGGCTGTCCGGCTGGGAGCTGCTCGAGCCGCTCTTCCGGTCCTTCGAGGTGGCCGCCACCGGTGCACCGGCTTGCATGCCCCTGCCCGACCCCCGTCCGGTGCCCGTCCCGCGGGGCCGCGACGTCATGCCGCACCAGGCGCAGGTCATCACGGCCGCGGCTCGTGGTCACCGCACGTTCCTGCTCGCCGACGAGCCCGGGCTCGGCAAGACCGCGCAGGCCCTGCTCGCCGCACAGGCCGCCGACGCCTACCCGCTGCTGGTCGTGGTCCCCAACGTCGTCAAGGCGAACTGGGCCCACGAGGTGGCGCTGTGGACGCCGTCGCGGCGGGCCACCGTGGTGCACGGCGACGGCGACCAGATGGACGGCTTCGCCGACGTGGTGATCGTCAACTACGAGCTCCTCGACCGGCACATCGGCTGGCTCGGCGACCTCGGCTTCCGTGGCATGGTCGTCGACGAGGCCCACCTCATCAAGAACAAGACCTCCCAGCGGTCCCAGCACGTCCGCGCCCTGTCCGACAGGATCCGCACCCGGGTCACCCGGCCGCTGCTCATGGCCCTCACCGGCACCCCGCTCATCAACGACATCGAGGACTTCCGGGCGATCTGGCAGTTCCTCGGCTGGATCGACGACACCGTGCCGCTCGGGGCGCTCGAGGCCTCCCTCGAGGAGACCGGGCTCACCCCGGCCGACCCGGGCTTCGCGTCCGCCGCACGGTCCAGCGTGATCGACATGGGCATCGTGCGCCGCCGCAAGATCGACGTGGTCGCCGACATCCCGGCGCGCCGGGTCGCCGACCTCCCCGTCGAGCTCGACGGAGCGGCCGGCCGCTCGATCCGTGCCGCCGAGGCCGCCCTCACCGACCGGCTGGTCCAGCGCTACCGGGCCGCGCTGGAGATGCGCACCGGCAGCACCGCCCTGGACGAGGTCGGTCTCGACGGCATCGACCACGAGCTCGTCCGCCGGGTCGCCGCGGCGGAGCTCAAGGACTCCACCTCGAAGGCCGGGGGCGAGAACGTGTTCACCATGGTCCGCCGGATCGGCCAGGCGAAGGCCGGGCCCGCCGCCGACTATGCCGCGCAGCTCGCCCGCAGCGTCGGCAAGGTGGTGTTCTTCGCCAAGCACGTGGACGTCATGGACCAGGCCGAGCAGCTCTTCGCCGACCGCGGCATCCGGTACGCGTCGATCCGCGGGGACCAGACGCCGAAGGTGCGGGAGAAGAACATCACCGCCTTCGTCGAGGACCCCGAGGTGCAGGTCGTGGTCTGCTCGCTCACCGCCGCAGGGGTGGGCCTCAACCTCCAGGTGGCGTCGAACCTCGTGCTGGCCGAGCTGTCGTGGACCTACGCCGAGCAGACGCAGGCCATCGACCGCATCCACCGCATCGGCCAGGCCGAGCCCGTCACGGCGTGGAGGATCATCGCCGCGCAGACGGTCGACTCGAGGATCGCCGAGCTCATCGACAGCAAGTCCGGGCTCGCGGCCCGCGCGCTCGACGGCGCGGACGAGGACGACCTCACGTCGTCGACCAGCGTGCAGCTCGACACCCTCGTCGGGCAGCTCACCGACGCGCTGCGCCCGGACCCCGTGGTCTGAGCAGAGCCCCGCGGGGCGTCGCCGGGTCCGTCCGCGGGCCCGGCGTCGACCGTGCGAGAGGCGCGTGTCAGCGGGTCGAGCTCGAGTCGATGAGCGCGTCCTCGATCTCCTCGGCGCTCTGCCGCCCGCGTCGGCGGGCCGAGGAACCCGGAGACCTGGTCGCGCCGCGCTGGCCGTGCGTGCCGGCGTCGCCACCCGCTTCGGGCTCGCGCCCCCGGTCCTGGTCGCCGAGCGCCGCGAAGGGGTGCGGGAGGTCGCCGAGGGCGTCGAGCGTGGCGTCCCGTCGCTCGCGGCGGATCAGCACGAGGAACCCGGCGACGCCGCCGACCGCGAAGACCCACCACTGGAAGGCGTAGGACAGGTGGGAGCGGGGATCGGTGTCCGGCACGGGAGGCGTCCCGAGCCCCTGGACGGGCTGGCCGTCCTCGGCGGCCAGGACGCCGTAGCCGCTGTAGGTGCGGCCCTGCGCCCACGCGGCCCCGTCGGGCCCGGCGGCGAGCACCTGGGCGGTGTTGATGGCCTGCGCCTGCCCGGGCGGGGCTCCGTTGTCCGCGGCGGGCTCGTCGGCGCGCAGCCGCAGGGTGAGCTCGACGTCGCCCGACGGGGGAGCGGGCAGCGAGGCCGGAGTCGCGCTGTCGGCCCCGTAGGGCACCCAGCCGCGGTTCACCACGATCACCGTGCCCTCGTCGGTGACGAAGGGGACGAGCACGTGGAAGGCCGCCTGGCCCTCGACGGGACGGTTGCGCAGCAGCACGGTCTTGTCCGCGTCGTAACGCCCGGTCACGGTGACCTGGCGCCACGCCTCGGAGGCGGGCACCACGTCGCCGGGGCCGTCGAGGAGCTCGTCGATCGGCACGGGCTGCGAGGCGTAGTTGGCCTCGATGACGGCGATCTGCGCGTCGCGGTCGACGTGCCGGTTCCACTGCCACCGACCGGCGAGCACGCACCCGGTGAACAGCAGGGCCACGCCGAGGGCGAGCGAGACCCACTGCCGCGGGGTCCGCAGCTGCACCCGGGGTGCGTCCGGGGCGGGCGTCGCGGGTGCGGGAGCCGTCGGTGCGGGGGGCGGGGCGTCGGTCACTGCGCGGGCTGCTGCTCGAGGTCGGTGACGGGGACGGTGCCGTGGCGGAAGCCGCGGGCGTCCAGGAAGGTCTCGAGGTGCTCGCGGTGGTCGTCGCACGCGAGCCACACCTTGCGGCGCGCGGGGGTGTGGATCTTCGGGTTGTTCCACAGCAGACCCCAGCGGGCCTCGGCGCGGCAGCCCTTGCCGCTGCAGACGAGGTCGTCGGAGATGGGGTCGGCGAGGCCGAGCAGGTCGATCATGGGCGCTTCTCCTCGTGCGGTGCGGTGGTCCCGGCGTCGTCGTCCGGCGCAGGTCCTCGCGTCCCATCCTCTCCCGGCTCAGGGGTGGTCGGGGGCGTCGTGCCGTCGGCCGGACCCTCCGGGTCCACCACGTAGACGTACGACGGCGGCTCCTCGGGCGCAGCGGCCGGTCTCGGCCCCATGGGGCCGGTCGCGCCCTCGGCGCTCGGCAGCTGGTAGTACTCCATCAGCGGGCCCTCGGTCTCCTGGCCCTTGGTGCGCGTCTCGTTGGCGCTGATGACGGCGGCGTAGGGGAGCAGGACGGCGCCGGCCAGCAGCGCCCACATGAGCCACCCGTCGGCGAAGAACGCGCCGGCGAAGCAGACCAGGCGGAGACCCATCTGGATCAGGTATCGCTTGGCGCGGCGGGACTGGTCCTGCCGGAGGGAGTCGGCGGCGTTCGTGATCCGGTACACCTCGTCACGGTGCTCGGAGCGCCCGCGGGTGCCAGGAGTCTTCACCTCTCGAGTTTACGCGCGATGGGCTCGTGACGCCCCTCACGATCTTTGTCGGCCGGGCACAGCAGAACGGCTGTCCGACCAGCACAGGACCCCCACACTCTGTAGGGTTCCCACTAGCGTGGGCCCGTCGCCCTGAGGATTCCTGCGCCCCGGCGCGACCCCGGGTCGGCTACCGTTCTGACGCAGGCTCCGTACGGTTCGGGGCCGCGCCGACGCTCAGCCGCACGCGCAGACCTGCGGCTCGAGACCGGCGCACGACCAGAGCACCATCACCTTGGAGGACCTGTGGCAGCGGCTGAGACGACTGAGACCTCACGCGTGGTCCTCGTGACCGGCGCGAACCGCGGCATCGGTCGTGCGATCGCCGAGCGCTTCGTCGCGGCCGGTGACCGCGTGGCCACCATCTACCGCAGCGGTGACCTCCCCGAGGGCGTCTTCGGCGCCGTCGCGGACATCAGCGACACCGCTGCCGTGGACGCGGCGTTCACGGCGATCGAGGCCGAGCTCGGCCCGGTCGAGGTGCTCGTGGCCAACGCGGGCATCACCCGCGACCAGCTGCTCATGCGCATGACCGACGAGGAGTTCGAGAGCGTCGTCGACGTGAACCTCACCGGGACCTTCCGCTGCGTGCGCCGCGCGTCCAAGGGCATGATCAAGATGCGCCGCGGGCGCATCGTCCTCGTCTCCTCCGTGATCGGCCTCTTCGGCGGCGCGGGGCAGGTCAACTACGCGGCCTCCAAGTCTGCGCTCGTCGGGATGGCCCGCTCGATCACCCGTGAGATCGGCTCGCGGAACATCACCGCGAACGTCGTCGCCCCGGGCTTCATCAACACGGCGATGACCGCCGAGCTCCCCGAGGAGCGCCAGAAGGCCTACAAGGCGTCGATCCCCGCGGGCCGGTTCGCCGAGCCCGACGAGGTCGCCGGCGCGGTCTTCTTCCTCGCCTCGCCCGACGCCGGCTACATCAGCGGCGCCGTCATCCCCGTCGACGGCGGCCTCGGCATGGGTCACTGACCCGAGCCAGACCGTCTCCTCGCACCTCTTTCTCGTACCACCCCTCCGTCGGAAGGATCAGGCATGGGCCTGCTCGAAGGTAAGAAGCTGCTCGTCACGGGAGTCCTCACGGACCACTCGATCGCGTTCCACGTCGCGCGCCTCGCGCAGCAGGAAGGCGCCCAGGTCGTCCTGACGTCCTTCGGCCGCCAGTTCCGCCTCACGCAGGCGATCGCCAAGCGTCTCCCGGAGGCCGCGCCGGTCGTCGAGCTCGACGTCACCGACGACGAGCACCTCGCCGCGCTCGAGGGGAACGTGCGCGAGCACGTCGACCACATCGACGGCGTGGTCCACTCGATCGGCTTCGCCCCGCAGTCCGTCATGGGCGGCAACTTCCTCAGCGGTGAGTGGAAGGACGTCGCCACGGCCCTCGAGGTCTCGGCGTTCTCGCTCAAGTCCCTCGCGGTCGCGGCCAAGCCCCTCATGACCAACGGCGGCGGCTCGATCGTCGGCCTCACCTTCGACGGCAGCTTCGCCTGGCCCGTCTACGACTGGATGGGCGTCGCCAAGGCCGCCTTCGAGTCGACCTCGCGCTACCTCGCCCGTGACCTCGGCGCCGACAACATCCGCGTCAACCTCGTCTCGGCCGGACCGATCCGCACCACCGCGGCCAAGTCCATCCCCGGCTTCGAGAAGATGGAGGGCGGCTGGCCCGAGCGCGCTCCCCTCGGCTGGGACCAGACCAACCCCGAGCCGACCGCGCGCGCCGTCGCCGCCCTGCTCTCCGACTGGTTCCCCGCGACCACCGGTGAGATCGTCCACGTCGACGGTGGCGTGCACGCCATGGGCCTGTAGCCCGGTGACGACGACCGCGGTGCGCCGCCTGGTCCTGCTGCGCCACGCGAAGGCGGAGCCGGGCGGCACCGTGCCGGACGTCCTGCGACCGCTCGCCCTCAAGGGCCGGTCGCAGGCCTCCGCGGTCGGACGGTCCCTCGCGGCCGCCGAGGTGCTCCCCGAGGTGGTGCTGTGCTCGGACGCCGTGCGCACCCGCCAGACGTGGGACCTGGTGCGCCCCGGGCTCGGCGACGTCGAGCCCGAGGTCACCGTGACCGCCGACCTGTACACGGCTGACGTCGCGCAGGTGCTCGCCCTCGTGGCGGCCGTCGACGACAGGGTCCGCACGGTGCTCGTGGTCGGCCACGAGCCGATCATGTCCTCTGTCGCGGAGCACCTCGCGGGGCCGGACTCGGACTCTGCTGCGCTGCGTCAGGTGCAGGTCGGCGTGCCGACCGCCTCGTACTCCGTCGTCGAGTCCGACGTCCCGTGGGACGCCTGGGGCCGGCGCACCGGCACGCTCGTCCGTCTGGTCCGCGCCGCGGACTGAGGCTCACGGGCCCCGCAGCAGCACGAAGGACCGGGACCGACGCCTCGAGGGCATCGGTCCCGGTCCTTCGTCGTGCTGGGCTGGTGTCGCGCGAGCTCGCGCGAGGCCGTGGCGGTCGGTGTCAGGCCGCGTCGATGATCTCGAGCACCGCGTCGAGGCGCGGCCCGTCGACCGAGTAGGGGGCCTGCTCCCGGACGACCGGCTTCGCCGCGAAGGCGATGCCGATGCCGGCAGCGGCGATCATGTCGAGGTCGTTGGCGCCGTCGCCGATCGCGACCGTGTGCTCGATCGCGACGCCCTCCTGCTCGGCGAGCTCGCGCAGCGTCTGCGCCTTGTACGCCCGGTCGACCACCTGACCGGTGGTCCTGCCCGTGAGCACGCCGTCGACGACCTCGAGGTGGTTCGCGCGGAAGAGCGTGATGCCCAGCTCCGCGGCGAGCGGGGCGACGACCTCGGTGAAGCCGCCCGAGACCAGCGCGACCACCCAGCCGCGCCGGTGGCACTCCGCGACGAGCTCGCGCGCGCCCGGGGTGAAGGTGGTCGTCCGGCGGACCTCGTCGAGCGCCGTGACGGGGACCCCGGCGAGCGTCGCGACGCGCTCGCGCAGCGACTCGGCGAAGTCCAGCTCGCCCCGCATCGCCCGCTCGGTCACCGCGGCCACGAGGTCCTGCGTCCCGGCGTGAGCCGCGATGAGCTCGATGACCTCCTGAGTGATGAGCGTCGAGTCGACGTCCATCACCACCAGACGGCGGGGGGAGGGCGCGGTGGCGGTGCCCTCGACGGGCTCCGCGGTGGCGGCGGACAGGGGTGCGGGAGTCTCGGTCACCGGACCAGCCTAGGCGGGACCCCGGGACGCACCGAGCCGCGCCCGCACAGCGGACGCGGCTCGGTCAGAGGGGGGCGGAGAGTAGCGGCCCCTCTCCGGCGGTGCGGGTTACTCGACGATCGTCCCCTTGGGGACCACGGTGATGCCGGACTCGGTGACCGTGAAGCCGCGGGCGCGGTCTTCATCGGCGTTGAGGCCGACGCGGGCGCGCTCCTTGATGATGACGTTCTTGTCGACGATCGCCCGGTGGACCTGGGCGTGCCGGTGCACCTGGACGTCGTCGAGCAGGACGCTGTCCGACACGGCCGCCCAGGAGTGCAGGTGCACCCCGGGGGAGAGCACCGAGCCGACGACCGTCGCGCCGGAGATGAGGACACCGGGGGACACGATCGAGTCGGCGGCGTGGCCGAGGCGACCGGCACCGGCGTGCACGAACTTGGCCGGGGGGAGGCCGACGTAGCCGGTGTGCAGCGGCCACTCGTGGTTGTAGAGGTTGAAGACCGGGGTGACCGCGATGAGGTCCTTGTTGGCCTCGTAGTACGAGTCGATGGTCCCGACGTCGCGCCAGTAGTCGCGGTCGCGGTCGGTCGAGCCGGGCACGTCGTTGCGGATGAAGTCGTAGACGCCGGCGGTCCCGCGGTCGACGAAGTACGGGACGATGTCGCCGCCCATGTCGTGCCGGGACTCGAGGTTGTCGGCGTCCTTGGTGACGGCCTCGACGAGCGCGTCGGCGTTGACGACGTAGTTGCCCATCGACGCGAGGATCTCCCCGGGGGAGTCGGCGAGGCCCACCGGGTCGGCAGGCTTCTCGAGGAAGGCGCGGATCTTGTCGGGGGTGGCCGGGTCGGTGTCGATCACGCCGAACTCGGTGGCGAGGGCGATCGGCTGGCGGATGCCGGCGACCGTGAGCTCGGCGCCCGAGGCGATGTGGGCGTCCACCATCTGGGAGAAGTCCATGCGGTACACGTGGTCGGCGCCGACCACCACGACGATGTCGGGGCGCTCGTCCTCGATGATGTTGAGGCACTGGAAGATGGCGTCGGCGGACCCGAGGTACCAGTGCTTGCCGACCCGCTGCTGTGCGGGGACCGGTGCCACGTAGTTGCCGAGGAGCGCCGACATCCGCCACGTCTTGGAGATGTGGCGGTCCAGGCTGTGGGACTTGTACTGGGTCAGCACGACGATGTGCAGGTAGTGCGAGTTGACGAGGTTCGAGAGCGCGAAGTCGACAAGTCGGTAGATGCCGCCGAAGGGGACGGCTGGCTTTGCGCGGTGCGCCGTCAGCGGCTTGAGACGGTTGCCTTCGCCGCCTGCCAGGACGATCGCGAGAACTTTAGGGGCTGCCATGCCATGACCTTAGGGCCGCGCGCCCCCGGATGCACCCAGAAGCGCTACCGTGTCGACGTGAGAATCGACCTGTTGACCCGTGAGTACCCCCCGTTCGTCTACGGCGGGGCTGGTGTCCACGTCGCCGAGCTGTCGGCCGTGCTGCGCAGCCGCGTCGACGTGCGCGTCCGCTGCTTCGACGGCCCCCGGACCGGTGACGACGCCCAGGAGGGCGTCACCGGGTACGCGCCACCGCCGGACCTCGAGGGAGCCAACCCGGCGCTCGCGACCTTCGGCGTGGACCTCGCCATGGCGGGCGACGTGGCCGGCGCGGACCTCGTGCACTCCCACACCTGGTACGCGAACCTCGGCGGGCACCTCGCCGGTCTGCTGCACGGGATCCCGCACGTGCTCTCGGCGCACTCCCTCGAGCCGCTGCGCCCGTGGAAGGCCGAGCAGCTCGGCGGCGGCTACGCGCTGTCCGGCTGGGCCGAGAAGACCGCCTACGAGGGTGCCGCCGGCATCATCGCGGTGAGCGCCGGCATGCGCGCCGACATCCTGCGGTCCTACCCCGACGTCGACCCGGCCAAGGTGCACGTGGTGCACAACGGCATCGACCTCGACGGATGGGTCCGACCCACCGGTGACGAGGCCGTGCGCGCCGACTCCGTCGTGCGTGCGCTCGGGATCGACCCGGAGCGTCCCGCCGTGGTGTTCGTCGGTCGCATCACGCGGCAGAAGGGCCTGCCGTACCTGCTCCAGGCGGCGGACCGGCTGCCCGAGGACGTCCAGCTGATCCTCTGCGCCGGGGCCCCCGACACCCCGGAGATCGCCACCGAGGTGGCCACGGCCGTCGCCGAGCTCTCGTCCCGCCGCGAGGGCGTCGTGTGGATCGAGGAGATGCTCCCGCGCCCCGACCTCGTCGCCGTGCTCGCCGCGTCGACCGTGTTCGTGTGCCCCTCCGTCTACGAGCCGCTCGGCATCGTGAACCTCGAGGCCATGGCCGTGGGCCTGCCCGTGGTCGGCAGCGCGACCGGCGGGATCCCCGAGGTCGTCGACGACGGCGTCACCGGCCTGCTGGTGCCCATCGACCAGGTGCAGGACGGCACGGGGACCCCGACGGACCCCGAGCGCTTCGTCGCCGACCTGGCCAAGGCCCTCACCGACGTCGTCACCGACCCCGAGCGTGCCGCCGCGATGGGCGTGGCCGCCCGCAAGCGCGTCGAGGACCACTTCGCGTGGGACGCCATCGCCGACCGCACCCTCGAGGTCTACCAGACCGTCCTCGACCAGTGGGCGGCGCGCTAGCCACACCAGCTGCTGGCCCCGCGAGGTCGCACGCCTGATCGCGAGGTCGCAGGGACACGCCAGATCTGCCTCTGAATCGGGGGTGTCTGGCGTGACTGTGCGACCTCGAGCCTGGTGGTGCGACCTGGTGCGGGGTCAGGCTCCGTCGGGGACGTGCAGGGTGGCGGCGGACATCGCGCGGCGTGCCGCACGGTCGACCTCGCGCAGGGCGGTCGAGCGCTGGTCGGCCTGCCACAGGTTGACCGCGCCGCCGTCGTCCGCCGTCGCGAGGTCCACGATGGCGCGCAGCCGCGCGGCCGACTGGAACACCTCGGCCCGGCGGGCGTCGACGTCCCGCGGCAGCACCGACCGGAGGTCGACGGGCTCGCGCAGCGACGCGATGACACCGGCGGCGTCCTCCCGCCAGCGCGAGACGTCCAGCTCCATGAGGGCCTCGGTCGCCTCGCGCAGCCCCAGGCGCAGCTGGCGCTGCGCGTCGTCGAGCGTGCCGACCACCCCGAGTGTGCGGTGCTCCCACGTCTCGATCCGGGCCACCGTCCACGTGACGAGGTGCCCGGGCTCGAGGACCGAGCCGAAGCGCTCGACCTCGGGCACCAGGGCCCAGTGCTCCAAGACCTCCGGCGCGTCCGGCCCGGGAGGCACCACGCCGGCACCCGGCGCCTGCGGCCCGGCCGCGACCGTCACGAGCACGCACTCCTCGGCGTCGATCGCGATCGGGCTGATCGGCGCCGGAGCCCCCATCGCGTCACCCGGACCGGGGAAGATCGCCGCGGCGGACCGCACGCGGCCCGCCCACACCGAGAAGAGCTCCTCGAGGTCCGCGGCCGGCAGCCCGTCCGGCGGCACCTCGACCAGCCGGTGCGGCTCGTCGTCGTCGACGACGGTCCGCACCGCGGCGGGCGCGTCGTCGGGCCGCACCGTGGCCCACAACCACAGAGCGAGCGAGGCGGAGCGGGGGACGATCGCCCCCGGGTCGGGACGGGTGGGGCGCGAGGCGTGCGAGGTCACGACGACAAAACTACGCCGCCCGTGCGCCGCAGGGCGCGCTGGCGGCGTGGCACGGTCGGCGTCACCCCCGGGGAGCGGATAAGGTCGGTGACCATGACCTGGGTGCTTGACCTCGAGAACGTCTCTGTCCGCCGCGGTGAGAAGAACATCCTCGACGACGTGTCGTGGCAGATCGCCGAGGGCGAACGGTGGGTGATCCTCGGCCGCAACGGAGCCGGCAAGACGACCCTCCTGCAGATCGCCTCGGCCCGCATGCACCCCACCAAGGGCGTCGCGAAGATCCTCGACACCCAGCTCGGCAAGGTCGACGTCTTCGAGCTCCGGCCGCGCATCGGCCTCGCCAGCGCGGCGCTCGCGGACCGCATCCCCGCCTCCGAGGTCGTCTCCGACGTGGTCCTCACCGCCGCCTACGCCGTGACCGGCCGCTGGCGCGAGTCCTACGAGGACCTCGACGTGTCCCGCGCGACGGACCTGCTGGCGGCCTTCGGGGTCGACCACCTCGCCGACCGTCGCTTCGGCACCCTGAGCGAGGGCGAGCGCAAGCGTGTGCAGATCGCCCGCGCCCTCATGACCGACCCCGAGCTGCTGCTCCTCGACGAGCCGGCGGCCGGCCTGGACTTGGGCGGGCGCGAAGAGCTCGTCGGCGCCCTCTCCGAGCTCGCCGCGTACCCGCAGTCGCCGGTGCTGGTCCTCGTGACTCACCACGTCGAGGAGATCCCGCCGGGCTTCACGCACGTCATGCTCATGCGCGACGGCGGCGTGCACACCGCCGGGCCGATCGCCGAGGTGCTCACCGACGAGCACCTGAGCGAGGCCTTCGGCCTGCCGCTCGAGGTGAGCCGGACAGGCGACCGCTGGTCTGCTCGCGCGGCCCAGGTCGAGCCGGCCCGCAGCGGCGGCCACGCCGACTGACCGGGGACTTCTCCCCGCGGGCCACCGCGCCAGACTGGGCTCGATAGCGTAAAGTTTCGGCAAAGCCATGTTCGGCTTTGACGGAGCGGAGGCACCCATGGACTGGTACTGGTGGATCGGAGCAGCGCTGCTCCTCGTGGTCGTGGAGGTCGTCACCCTCGACCTGGTCCTCATCATGTTCGCCGGCGGCGCGATCGCCGCTGGCATCGCGAGCGCCCTGGGCCTCGGGCTCGTCGGGCAGATCGTCGTGTTCGGCGTCGTGTCCACGCTCCTGCTGCTGGCCCTGCGCCCGTGGCTGCTCAAGTACCTCCGCCAGCGCGAGCCCCTCGTCGAGACCGGCGCCGCCGCGCTCCCCGGTCGCGTCGGGACCGTCGTGTCCGAGGTCGGCGAGACCGGCGGGCGCATCAAGCTCCTCGGCGAGGTGTGGACCGCCCGGTCCCTCGGCGCCGTGACCTTCTCCCCGGGGACCGACGTCCGCGTCGTCCGCATCGAGGGCGCGACGGCTGTCGTAGACGCCGTCGAGGCCCCCCACAGCTCACCCGGCGCACCGCCCGTCCTGTGACAGGCGGAGCGCAGCACGTGACCACCCACCGCACCATGACCCACTGCACCTCGAGAGGACCCTCATGAACGATGGCAACAACGGCCAGATCATCGGCCTGGTCATCGCAGCGCTCATCGCGCTGTTCTTCATCATCGCCCTGGCACGTGCTGTCCGGGTCGTCCCGCAGACCGCCTCGCTCATCGTCGAGCGCCTCGGGCGCTACTCGCGCACCATGGACGCCGGTCTGCACTTCCTCATCCCGTTCATCGACCGCGTGCGCGCCGGCGTCGACCTGCGCGAGCAGGTCGTGTCGTTCCCGCCGCAGCCGGTGATCACCTCCGACAACCTCGTCGTGAGCATCGACACCGTCCTGTACTTCCAGGTGACCGACCCGAAGTCGGCCGTCTACGAGATCGCGAACTACATCACGGCGATCGAGCAGCTCACCGTCACCACGCTCCGTAACGTCATCGGGTCCATGGACCTCGAGCAGACCCTCACCAGCCGCGACCAGATCAACGGCCAGCTGCGTGGCGTCCTCGACGAGGCGACCGGCCGCTGGGGCATCCGCGTCAACCGTGTCGAGCTCAAGTCGATCGACCCGCCCCAGTCCATCCAGGGCTCGATGGAGCAGCAGATGCGCGCCGAGCGTGACCGTCGCGCCGCGATCCTCACGGCCGAGGGCTTCAAGCAGTCGCAGATCCTCACCGCCGAGGGTGAGAAGCAGGCCGCGATCCTCCGCGCCGAGGGTGGCGCCCAGGCCGCGATCCTCACCGCCGAGGGTGAGGCGCGTGCCATCCTCCAGGTCTTCGACGCGATCCACGAGGGTGACGCGTCGCCGGAGCTGCTCGCCTACCAGTACCTGCAGATGCTCCCGCAGATCGCCAACGGCACCTCGTCGAAGATGTGGATCGTCCCGACCGAGTTCACGGCGGCCCTCGGGTCGATCACCAAGGGCTTCGGCGGAGACTCCGGCGACGGTGACCACGGTGGTGGCTCGCACGGTGGCGGAGACGGCGACGGGTCCAGCCCGCGCCCACGTCGTGAGCGTGCGACCAACCCCCGGACCTCGGCCCTCGAGGACCCGACGCAGGCCCTGGCCGAGGCACGTCGCCTCGCCGAGGCGGCGACCGCCGACGCGACGAGCGCCGGCACGCACTCGGGGTCCCCGACGGACCCGTCCCGGTCCGCGGGCCAGCAGCCCTCCGGGTCGCACGGCTCCGCACCGACGGCGCCGCGCACCCTCGGCTCCGAGGGCGGCGGGGCGCGGTTCGCCCCGCCCGCGCCGGACGCGTTCGAGAAGCCGGCGACGCCGCCCGCCCCGCCCACGCCGCCGACGGCCCCAGGGCAGGGGCAGCCGCCGCAGCAGTAGTCGCGGCAGCACCACCGCACGACACCACCGCCCCCGCGGTCGTCCGTCCGCCCTGAGCGGACCAGGACCTTCTGCGGGGTGCACCGAGGGCCACGCACCGTAGGCTGACAGATGGTCAGCACACTGACCATCTGTCAGCCCGGGGCGTGGCCCTCGGGCGTCCTACGGGGAAAGTCGAGGATGTCCGTGCTCCTCAAGCTGCTCAGAGCCCACCTGCGGCCCTACACGTCAGCGCTCGTGCTCGTCATGGTGCTCCAGCTGGTGCAGACCATCGCGTCGCTCTACCTGCCGAGCCTCAACGCCGACATCATCGACAAGGGCGTCACCACCGGCGACACCAGCTACATCATCCGCATCGGTGCGCTCATGCTCATGGTGAGCCTCGGGCAGATCGTCTGCGCCGTGACGGCCGTGTACTTCGGCGCACGCGCCGCGATGGGCTTCGGCCGCGACGTGCGCGCGTCGTTGTTCACGACGGTCCAGAGCTTCTCCGGCCAGGATGTCGGCCGCTTCGGTGCGCCGTCGCTCATCACCCGGACCACCAACGACGTCCAGCAGGTGCAGATGGTCGTCATGCTCGGCCTGACCATCATGGTCATGGCGCCGATCATGCTCATCGGCGGCATCATCATGGCGCTGCGCCAGGACGTGGGGCTCTCGAGCCTGCTCATCGTCATCGTGCCGGTGCTCGGCGTGACCGTCGGCCTCATCATCTCGCGGATGGTCCCGTACTTCCGGCAGATGCAGAAGCGCATCGACCGCATCAACTCGGTCCTCCGCGAGCAGATCACCGGCATCCGCGTCATCCGTGCCTTCGTGCGCGAGCGTCACGAGGAGCAGCGCTTCGAGGTCGCGAACACCGAGCTGTACGACACGTCGCTGCGCGTCGGCAAGCTCATGGCCCTGATGTTCCCCGTCGTCATGCTCGTCATGAACCTGTCGAGCGTCTCGGTCATGTGGTTCGGGGCCCAGCGCATCGACTCGGGCGAGATGCAGATCGGTGCCCTCACCGCCTACCTCAGCTACATCATGTACATCCTCATGGCCGTGATGATGTCCACGATGATCTTCATGATGGTGCCCCGCGCGGCCGTGTCGGCCGAGCGCATCACCGAGGTCCTCGACACCGCGTCGAGCGTCGTCGAGCCCACCAGCCCCGTGGCCATCGGGTCGGTCTCCGGACGCGTCGAGCTCGACCACGTCGAGTTCCGCTACCCGGGTGCGCAGGACCCGGTGCTCAGCGACGTGACCTTCACGGCAGAGCCGGGGGAGACCACCGCGATCATCGGGTCGACCGGCTCCGGCAAGACGACGCTGATCAACCTCGTCCCACGCCTGTTCGACGCGACGGGCGGTGCGGTGCGCATCGACGGTGTCGACGTCCGTGACGCCGCGGGCCAGGACGTCTGGGCGCACATCGGCATGGTGCCGCAGAAGCCCTACCTGTTCTCGGGGACCATCGCCTCGAACCTCGCCTACGGGCTCGAGGGTGCTACCGAGGAGCAGATGTGGGACGCCCTCGAGGTCGCGCAGGCCGCCGACTTCGTCCGTGACCTCGCCGAGGGCCTCGAGACGCCGGTGGCCCAAGGTGGCACGAACTTCTCCGGCGGGCAGCGACAGCGCCTCGCGATCGCCCGCGCGCTCATCCGGAAGCCGAAGATCTACCTCTTCGACGACTCCTTCTCCGCCCTCGACTACGCGACCGACGCCGCGCTCAGACGGGCGCTCGCGCCACGGACACGAGGGGCGACGACGATGCTCGTCGCGCAGCGCGTCGCGACCATCCGCACGGCCGAGAAGATCGTCGTCCTCGACAACGGCCGCGTGGTCGGCCAGGGTACGCACGACGAGCTGCTCGAGACGTGCCAGACCTACCAGGAGATCGTCTTCTCCCAGCTCTCGGCGGAGGAGGCAGCATGAGCGCGCACACCGGAGGACCGGCCCGCAGCAGCTCGGAAGAGCCCGTGGGCGAGGTGACCCCACCCACGAAGTCTCCCGCTCGCGCCGGACGCGGCCGCCCCGGTGGCCCGATGGGCGGCATGGGGATGCCCACCGAGAAGGCCATGAACTTCACCGGGTCGCTCAAGCGGTTCGCCGGGTATCTGCGCATCGAGCGGATGCGGGTGGTCGTCGTGACGGTCCTCGCCGTCGTGTCGGTGACGCTGTCGGTGCTCGGCCCCAAGCTGCTCGGCAACGCGACCAACATCATCTTCGAGGGGGTCATCGGCCGGCAGCTGCCCGCCGGCTCCACCCAGGCCGAGGCCGTCGCCGGGCTGCGTGCGCAGGGGAACGACACCTTCGCCGACCTCGTGTCCGGCATGACCGTCACCCCGGGGCAGGGCCTGGACACCACGGCGCTGCGCAACGTGCTGTTCGGCGTGATCGCCGTCTACGTCGGCTCGTTCCTCTTCGGGTGGCTGCAGGGCCGGTTCACCGCCGTCGTGGTGCAGAACACCGTGCTGCGGCTGCGCGCCGAGGTCGAGTCCAAGATCAACCGCCTGCCGCTGGGCTACTTCGACAAGCAGCAGCGCGGCGAGGTGCTCTCGCGCGTCACCAACGACATCGACAACGTCGCCCAGACCCTCCAGCAGACCCTGTCCCAGCTGGTCACCTCGCTGCTCACCATCATCGGCGTGCTCGCCATGATGTTCTGGATCTCGCCGCTGCTCGCCGTCGTCGCCCTCATCACGGTGCCGCTGTCGGTGCTCGTGACCGCGATGATCGCCAAGCGCTCGCAGCCGCAGTTCATCAAGCAGTGGGCCGCGACGGGCACCATCAACGCGCACATCGAGGAGATGTACTCCGGGCACGCCCTGGTCAAGGTGTTCGGCCACCAGCAGTCCGCCATCGACACCTTCGAGCAGGAGAACGCCGGGCTCTACGAGTCGAGCTTCAAGGCACAGTTCATCTCCGGGATCATCCAGCCCGCGATGGGCTTCATCGCCAACCTCAACTACGTGATCGTCGCCGTGGTCGGCGGGCTCCGCGTGGCGTCGGGGACCATGACGCTCGGTGACGTTCAGGCGTTCATCCAGTACTCGCGCCAGTTCACGCAGCCCATCACGCAGGTCGCGTCGATGATGAACCTGCTGCAGTCCGGTGTGGCGTCGGTCGAGCGGGTCTTCGACCTGCTCGACGCCGACGAGCAGACGCCCGACCCGGCCGAGCCCGCCCGCGTCGAGACCGTCCAGGGTCGCGTGGCCTTCGAGCACGTGAAGTTCAGCTACTCGCCGGACGTCCCGCTCATCACCGACCTGTCGATCGTCGCCGAGCCGGGCCAGACGGTCGCGATCGTCGGGCCGACGGGTGCCGGCAAGACGACCCTCGTGAACCTCATCATGCGGTTCTACGAGGTGGACGGCGGGCGCATCACCCTCGACGGCGTCGACACGTCGACCATGACGCGCGACGCGCTGCGCTCCAGCATCGGGATGGTGCTGCAGGACACGTGGCTGTTCAAGGGGACCATCGCCGACAACATCCGGTACGGCGCGACCGGCGAGGTGTCCGAGGAGCGCCTGCTCGAGGCCGCGACCGCGACGCACGTCGACTCCTTCGTGCGGACGCTGCCCGACGGGTACGAGACGGTGCTCGACGACGAGGGCGGCAGCGTGAGCGCTGGCGAGAAGCAGCTGCTCACCATCGCCCGCGCGTTCCTCGCCGACCCGCCGATCCTCATCCTCGACGAGGCGACGAGCTCGGTCGACACCCGCACCGAGGTGCTCGTGCAGAAGGCCATGAACGCCCTGCGCCAGGGCCGCACGAGCTTTGTCATCGCGCACCGGCTCTCGACCATCCGCGACGCCGACGTCATCCTCGTCATGGAGGACGGCGACATCGTCGAGCAGGGCTCGCACGACGAGCTGCTCGCGTCTGGTGGGGCGTACGCACGGCTGTACCAGAGCCAGTTCGCGGGGGCGGAGGACTGACGCACGACGTCTGTCCTAGGTGATGCAGAGCCCGTCCGGCCGTGAGGCCGGGCGGGCTCTGTCGTCGGGGAGAATGGTCCCGTGCCTCTCATCCCCATCACCGACTCGACCGACCCGCGCCTCGACGACTACACGAACCTCACGGACATCGTGCTGCGCTCCAAGCACGAGCCCGAGAAGGGCCTCTTCATCGCGGAGAGCTCCAACGTCATCCGCCGTGCACTCGCCGCGGGTCTGCGCCCGCGGTCCTTCTTCATGGCCGAGAAGTGGGTCGAGTCGATGGCCGACGTCGTCGAGCAGTGGCCCGACGTCCCGGTGTTCGTCGGCGAGCCGAAGCTGCTCGAGGACATCACCGGCTTCCACCTGCACCGCGGAGCGCTCGCCGCGATGCACCGACCGGTCGAGCCGAGCGTGGCTGAGCTGCTGGCGGGCGCGCGAGGCGGCGAGGGAGCACGCCGCGTCGCGATCTTCGAGGACGTCGTCGACCACACGAACCTCGGTGCTGCGTTCCGGAGTGCTGCGGCGCTGGGTGTCGACGCGGTGCTGGTGACGCCGCGGTGCTCGGACCCGTTGTACCGGCGGAGCGTGCGGGTCAGCATGGGGACGGTCTTCCAGGTGCCGTGGACGCGGATCCCGTGGCCGTCGGGGATCGGTGAGCTGCAGGCAGCCGGGTTCACGGTGGCGGCGCTCGCGCTGTCGGACGACTCGGTGACCCTCGACGAGTTCGTCGAGCAGAAGAACGAGAAGACGGCGTTCATCTTCGGCACCGAGGGCCACGGCCTGGCGCAGGAGACGCTAGAGGCGGTCGACTCGGTGGTGAAGATCCCGATGGCCGGGGGAGTGGACTCGTTGAACGTGGCGGCCAGTGCGGCTGTGGTGTTCTACGCGACACGATAGAAGACGGCCGAGCGACCGGCCGTCATGACCCGATGATGGCGTGCCCTTGACCTTGCAGGCCCGCGGTCCAGATGGCAGGCTCGAGTCGATCACGCCGCCGGGCCCGACCATCAGCGACGGGTCGGCTCGACACAGGGGAGCAGCGCCATGACGAGACACCGCGTGACGAGACGCCGGTCGACGAGCACGTGGATGGTGGCCGCAGCGGTCCTGACGCCTCTTGCGCTGGCGGGCTGCGCGGGTGACGACGCCTCGCGAGAGCCGGTCGACATGATCCCGGTCCTCGCTGCCACGCAGACGTCGCAGGACGAGATCCCGCCTGCACCTGACGCCGACGGGCTCGGGGTGCAGCCTGACACGACCCGCCTGCTCCGCGAGAGCGACACCGAGACGCACTGGGTAGCCCTCGGCGACGACGGCAGCATCTGCCTCGTGTCGTGGCTCGTCGACACGGACCTCTACGGGTCGTCGTGCACCCCGCCGGACATCTTCTTCGACCGGGGGACCTCGTTGCAGATTGCTGCCGGCGAAGTTCGTGGGAGCACCTCGCTCCTCGTCCCGTCCGACGTCGATCTCGCCCCGTTCGACGTCACCGCTCCAGGGTCCGCGTCGAGGTCCGACCCCGCGACTGCCCAGCTCGTCGTCATGACCCGCGACCAGGCGCGGAACCTCGACGACATGGAGGTCGAGCGCGAGACCGGCGGTACCTTCACGCTGCACACGGGGTCCTGAAGGGCAGCACTGGACCGCCGCGCTGATCGCGCGTCTGCTCGGATCTGAGCACGAGACGGGAAGCGGACTTCGCGGCCTGATCAGACGTGCCCCAGGCTCTGGGCGCAGAGTCAAACTCCCTCGAGATGCTCCCACAGACGCGCGCTGGCTCCGTCGTCGGTGCGGATCTGCTGCCAGTTCCGGCCACCGCGCGCGAAGGTCTCTCTCACGGCTGCGGGGACGAGCTCCACCGGTACTGGGCCAGCACCCCACTCGCAGTCCCGTTGGTGTGGGAGACCGAGTCGGAGTGCGTCCGTGTCCCGGGCGTAGCGCTGGCCGCCCCCGAGACGTCCGAGGTGCAACCCTCCGCTGCGATCCTGTGTCCAGACGAGGGAGCCTGCTGGAGTCAGCGTGAAGCGGCGGATGCGTCGCGCCGTGCGTTCGTCGAGCTCGAGGTCGACCGCCGCCAGCACCTCGTCGAGACTGTCGACCTGGGCCTGGATCGCCCCGTCCAGCCCGACGACCCCGGCGGAGATCGCCCACTCCGCGGCCGTGCCGTCGTCGACGCGTAGCGTACGCATCGGGGCGCGGTAAGCAGAAGTAGAGGCGGTGCTGGGGCTCATCTCAGCAGCCTAGCCAGCGGAGTCAGATGAATATCCTTGGACGGGCCGTCCTCGTGCACCAGGAGGTCGCGACTGCTGTCGCTGGGCATGGCTCAATGCGGGCGCAGGCCGGATCGTGACATCCTGCGTCTATGGTGCGAGGTGTGAACAATGGTGCGCAGGGGCGTGGTCGTGTTCTGCCCGGTTCCTCGACGAAGACCAGCCAGTCGAACTCTGGCGTCGAACGTGAAGCCACCACGTCAGATGATCACGAGGCGCGCGTCGCGCTCGCGTCACGACAGGCAGACGATCTTCGGGAGGCCCCGGAAGACCTCGCCGAGATGGCCGAAGTCATGGAGCACATGAACTTCCTGCGCTCTTGGTGATGTCTACAGACGAAGGTGCGGCAGACCAGTGCGGTGAACGTAGAGCACCGGCTCGGTGACTTCGCCGGGCGCCTCGACGCGGACGAACTGGTGGAGGTCGACGAAGCGCTACGTCTGGTTCTCGGCCTGCTCTGACCGCTCGCAGACCTGCCGACATGGAGCCGTCGACCCCAGCGGGGTACCGTGGCTGCGCGCCTCGGAGCCCCGGACGTGGCGCGTGGTCCCGAAGAGAGTGAGCCCCCCATGAAGCGTCAGAGTGCCGCAGCGGTGCTGCTCGCCCTCGTCCTGACCGTGTCGGGCTGTACCTCGTCGGCCCCGAAGGACTCGGCCCCGGTGGCCCTCCCGGCGCCGTCGCCGACGGCCTCCGCGACGCCCTCAGAGCCTGAGACCACCGAGCCCGCACCGTCGGACACCCCGGCGGAGTCCACCCCGGCGCCCGACGTCATCGCACCGCCCTCCGAGGGCGACCCGGACGACGGTGCGTCGCAGGTCCCGGACGACTTCAAGGAGATGGTCGTCCCCGAGGACCTCATGGACCTTACCGCCGACGACATGTACGGCCCGGGCATCAACGACCTCATGACGGACGTCGAGACGGGCGACAAGGGCCGCGGCGTCGGGGTGTGCCGCACGGCCGCGATCATCGTCTCCGAGCTCACCCGCACCGAGATCGAGGATCGTCGCGCCTCCATGACCGAGGAAGACCTCGACGTCCTGGTCGACTTCATCGACCTCTGCGGGCGGATCCTCGCCAGCTAGGGCATACCAGCCACACCTCGGGCCTAGACTCACGTCTCGTGACAGGAACCCGTGCGCCGCGCACCGTCGACGCGTGGGTCGCAGCCGTCGGGTGGATCTTCGCCTGCGGGGTGCTGGTCGCCCTCCCGGTGCTCGACCCGGCCGAACCCGACACGGTCGTCGCAGCTCCCGGGACCCTGGCCTGGTGGCTCACCCTTGTCACGCTGACCGCTCAGGCGCTGGCCGTGAGCCGCGCCAGGACGACGCCCCGTGCGTCCCTCCTCGTCGTCGCTGCGCTCCCGGTGCTCCTCGCCGCCTCCGGACCGGGCGTCGTCTACAGCCTCACCGGGACGCTCACCGTCCTCGCGGTCTTCCTCGTCACGCTCGTCCTCCCACCCCGGGACCTCCGCGTCTTGCTGCCCGCCGCAGCGCTGCTCGTCCTGGCGGGCGAGTCCATCAACGCCATCGTCACCGGCACCGACCCGCTGCCCGTCGTCCTCGGCTCCGCCGCGCTCCAGGCGCTCGCCGTCGTCGGGCTGCCGTGCGTCGTGGCGCTCGCGGTCGCGGCCCGCCGCGAGGCCCGCATGGCGCACCGCGGCGAGGAGCAGGCGCTCGTGCGCGAGCGCGACGCCCTCGTGCAGGCCGCAGTGGCCGACGAGCGCACCGCGATGGCCCGCGAGCTCCACGACATCGCCGCGCACCACATGTCCGGCATCGCGATCATGTCCGCGGCGATCGCCCGCCAGATCGACACCGACCCCGAGGCCGCGAAGCGGTCCGTGCAGCAGGTGCGCGAGCAGAGCACCGCCGTGCTCGACGACCTGCGCCGCCTGGTCGGGCTGCTCCGCCACGACGACGGTGTGGCGACGCGGTCCGTCGAGACCGTCGCCGCGCTGCGCGACCTCGTCGACGACCGCCGCACCGCGGGCCTGGACGTCGAGCTCCGCGTGTCAGAGACGCCCGGGCACCAGCTCGGGGAGGGCGTCGGGCCGCTCGCCCAGCTCGTCGTGTTCCGCATGGTCCAGGAGGGGCTCGCCAACGCCGCGATGCACGCCCCGGGTGCCGCGTGCGTCGTCGACGTGGACGACCAGGACGAGGCAGCACTCATCGTCCGTGTGCACAACGCCGCCCCCACCCAGCCCACCATCCGCACCGGGAGCAGCCCGGGCTTCGGGCTGCTCGGCATGGGGGAGCGAGCCGCGCTCGTCGGGGCCCACCTCGCCTACGGCAGCACCGTGGACGGCGGCTGGGAGGTGCGGCTCACCCTGCCTCGCGACACCACCCACCCGCCGCGCACGACGACCGACCAGCTGCCAGGAGACCCCGCATGATCCGCGTCCTCGTCGCCGACGACCAGCCCCTTGTCCGTGCCGGGCTGTCCGCGCTGCTCTCGGCCGAGCCCGACCTCGAGCTCGTGGGTGTCGCCTCCGACGGCCTCGAGGCGCTCGAGCTCGCCCAGACGCTGCGTCCGGACGTCGCGTGCCTCGACATCCGCATGCCCGGGCTGGACGGCATCGAGGTGACGCGCCGCCTCAGCGGCCCCGACGTCGAGCACCCGGTCCCGGTCCTCGTGCTCACCACCTTCGACATCGACGACTACGTCTTCGGTGCCCTCGAGGCGGGGGCGTCGGGCTTCCTCCTCAAGGACGCCGACCCCGACGTCATCGTCCACGCCGTCCGCCAGGTCGCCGCCGGGCACGGCACCATCGACCAGACCCTCACCCGCCGGATCCTCCGCGAGTTCGTCGACCGCCGCAGCCTGCGCCCCGTCGCCGCGCACCGCGCCGACGGGCTGCTCACGGAGCGCGAGCGCGAGATCCTGCTGCTGCTCGCCCAGGGGATGTCCAACGACGAGATCGCCCGCGAGCTCGTCGTCGAGGTGTCGACCGTCAAGTCGCACCTGGCCCGCATGCTGCCCAAGCTCGGGGTGCGCTCCCGCCTGCAGGCCGTCGTCTGGGCGTACCAGAACCGGGTCGTCGCGCTGCCCGACGCCTGACGAGCGCGCTGGTCCGCAGTCTTCCACCCAGTGACGCCCTGCATCCCTGTGCCTTCCTCCGAAAGGTGCAAGCCGCCAGGTCCCTCCGCAGGCATCTAGGGCAGCCGCCCCCGTCTCCGTAGCGTCGAGAGCATCACCTGGTCCCACGGTGATCCCCTCCCCGCAAGGAGCATCCCGATGTCGCTCAGCTCTCACACCCCGCACCCTCAGACCTCGCCCCCTCAGGCCCAGCACCCACCCACCTCGCTGCCCGCGCTCTCGACCGAGACCGCGGTCCGCCTCGTGCAGGTGTCCAAGACCTACCCCGACGGCCCCGACGTCGTCACCGCGCTGCGGTCGGTGTCCCTCGCGATCCCGCGCGGCTCGTTCACCGCGATCATGGGCCCGTCCGGCTCGGGGAAGTCCACGTTCCTCAGCTGTGCCGCCGGCCTCGACTCCCCGACGAGCGGGCAGGTGGTGGTCGGCGACGTCGACGTCACCGCGCTCTCACCCGACGCCGTGACCCGGTTCCGCCGCGACCACGTCGGCTTCGTCTTCCAGGCCTACAACCTCGTGGGGCACCTCACGGTCGTCGAGAACATCCAGCTGCCGATGCTGCTGGGCGGGACCCGACCTGACCCGGTGTGGCAGGCGTCCCTCGTCGAGGCCGTCGGGCTCACCGGCATGGAGGACCGCCTGCCCGGCGAGCTCTCGGGCGGCCAGGCGCAGCGCGTCGCGATCGCCCGCGCCCTCGTCACCCGGCCGGCGGTCGTGTTCGCCGACGAGCCCACCGGTGCCCTCGACACCCGCACCGGCCAGCTGGTCCTCGCGCTGCTGCGCCGCATGTCGGACGAGCTCGACCAGACCCTCGTGGTCGTCACCCACGACCCCCGCGTCGCGGCCACCGCTGACCAGGTGCTGTTCCTGGCCGACGGGAGCGTCGTCGGCCACCTCGTGTCGCCCACCGTGGCCGAGATCTCCGCGCGCCTCGCCGAGACGGGGCGGTGAGCGCCATGTGGTCCTTCGCCCGCTCTGCGCTGCGCGCGCACCGCTCGAGCATCGTCGGGAGCTTCCTCATGGTCGCCCTCGCCTCCGCGCTCCTCACCGCGACCGCCGCCTGGATGGAGGCCGGTCTGCGAGGCACCGCGTCGGGGGAGTCCCTGCCCATGCTGTCCGCCGTGACCGGGTCCTTCGCCGGGACCACCATCCTTGTCGTCGTGCTCGTCGTCGCCTCCGCCTACGCGGCTGCCCTGCGCGAGCGTCGTGCGCAGTTCGCGCTGCTGCGCGCCGTCGGTGCGACACCTCGGCAGGTTCGCTCGATGATCGCGGCGGAGGTCTCGATCGTCTTCACCGCCGCGACCGCCGCCGGAGCCGTCCCCGGTCTGCTCCTCGCCCGGGCCGCGACACCGTTGCTCACCTCCGACGAGATCGTCCCCGTCGGCTTCGAGCTCCCGCTGTCCCCGTGGCCCGTCCTGGCGACCGTCCTGCTGCTCGGGGCAACCGGCGCCGTGACCGCCCGTGTCGCGGCCCGGGAGACCGCCCGGCTCAGCCCGACCGCGGCCGTCCGGAGCAGCGCCGTCGAGCCCTCGGTCCTGAGCCCGGGCCGCCGCATCGCCGCGTGGTCCACCCTCGGACTCGGTCTCGGCGTCGCCGGCGTGCCCTTCGTGGTCCCCGGGATCATCGGCAGCGCGACCGGCGCGTCGTCCGCGTTCCTGCTCATCACCTCCGCCGCGCTCGCCGGACCGGCGGTCGTGGCCACCCTGGCCCGCCACGGGCTGGTGCTCGCCCGGGGGACCGGGAGCTCGAGCCTCACCCTCGCGCTGGCCAACGCCCGCGGCTTCTCACGACGGCTCACCGCCGCGATCATCCCGCTCGCGCTGCTCCTGGCGCTCGGCACCGTCCAGACCGGCACCAACCGCGCGGTCCTCGCCGCGACCGGCCTCCAGCTCGAAGAGGGCATCACCGCGGACCTCGTCGTGCGGCCTGGGTCGGAAGAGTCAGGCCTCAGCGCGCAGGACGTCGCCACGGTCACCGCGCTGCCCGGCGTCGACGGCACGACGACCCTGCGCGCGCAGGACGCCGAGGTGCGCACCGACGAGGAGATGGACGGCGTCCCCGGCCTCGGCGCGTTGGCCTGGGAACCGACGGCGCTGCAGGTGCTGTCCGGCGACGGGCTGCTCGTCGACCCCGACGTGCGGTCCGGTGACCTCGCCGACCTCATGACACCGGGCACCGTGGCCGTCGGCCGCGACTCCCTGCTCGGGTCGGGGACCGGGCTCGGGGGAGAGGTCACCGTCCGCGTCGACGGTCAGGAGTCGGCGCTGACGATCGTCGCCGTCTACGACAGGTCGCTCGGGTTCGGCGACTACCTCGTCGGCGAGGACAACCTGCCGGCGGGCAGCACGGCGGACGCACTGCTCGTCCAGACTGCCGGAGGCGACGGGCCGGGTGCCGAGTCGGTGCGCTCAGCCGTGCAGCACCTCGGTCTGCGGGCCGACGACCCCGCCGCCTACGCCGATGCGGCCGTCGACGCCGCGGCCGGCCAGCAGCGCCTCTCCGCCGTCCTGCTGGCCGCGCTCCTCGTCTTCGTGGCCGCCGCCGCGGCCAACACCCTCGCGATGCTCGCCGGGTCGAGGCGCCCCGAGCACGCCCTCCTGCGCCGCACCGGCGCGACCCGGCGCCAGGTCCTGACGACCTCCGTGGTCGAGGCGACCGCCGTCGCGGTGGCCGCCCTCGTCATCGGGACGCTCTCCGTGCTCCCCGCGCTGGTGGGCGTCGGGTACGGGCTCGTGGGGTCGGTGACGGCAGGCTTCGACCTGCCGGTCTTCGCAGCGCTGGCTCTCGCCGTCGTCGCGGTCGCCGGCTCGACGACGGTCGTCGGGGCTGTGCGGGCGACTGCGACGCGGCCCGTCGTTCCCGTCGGGTGAGGTCCGTGGCCCCGGCGGCACGATGCCCTGCCTCCAGGCCAGGAACTGCTGTCGACGGGGCACGGACTTCTCCTCAGTCGTCTGCGCTGGTCTGCGTCGCGTCCTCCGTGAGGAGCAGCCCGAGCAGTCCCGGCAGGTCCCGGTCGATCTCCGCGCGACGGAGGGTGAGAGTGCTGCCGTTGCCGTGGTCGCGCTGGGTGACCAGCCCGGCCTCGCGGAGCACCTTGAAGTGGTGGGTCTTGGTCGCCTTCGACACGGGGAGGTCGAAGGAGCCGCAGGCGCGCTCGCGGTCGTCGGCGTCGTGCGCCAGGTCGACGACGACCTGGCGGCGTGACGGGTGGGCGAGCGCGGTGAGCGCCGCGCCCAGGTCGAGCTCTCGTGGCATGACCCCTCCTTCAGGTATGGCTTGCGTCGTACCTAGGTCGATCTCTACAGTGCAGGTATGTCCATCACCATACCTTCGTCCTCTGGTCCCGTCGCCCTCGTCGGAGTCGCGCGACCACGTCCCGAGCGCGCAGCAGACCTCGCCTCGCTGCTCCAGTCCTTCGTCGCACCGACCCGTGCCGAGGAGGGGGCGGTCGACTACGTCCTGCACACCGCCGAGAACGGCGATCTCGTCTTCTACGAGCGGTGGCGGTCGGCCGAGGACCTCGCGGCGCACCTCGCCCTCCCGCACATGCAGGAGTTCCAGGACCACCGCATGGAGTACCTCGCCGAAGACCTCCAGATCCGCTGGCTCACACCCGTCGGCGACTGACGGCACGAGGGAGGCGCCGTGGTCACCGCGCTCACCAGATCTCCTCTCGACGACGTCCGTCGCGCAGCGCGCGCACGACCCGTCTGCTGACGACGGCACCGACCACGAACCAGACCGCGCACACGAGCAGCTCCCTGGTCATGAGTGTCGCGACCAGGGCGGCGTCCCCGCCGTCCTGGAGGACCCGCATCGCCTCGACGGCCGCGGTGAACGGGAGCGCCGACGCTGCGTGCGCGAGCACCGCCGGATAGGACGACAGCGGCACGACCACCCCAGCGGTCAGCGGCAGGACCCCTTGAGCGACGTTCGCCACGAGGTACGGATCGCTGGCGCCCACAGAGAGCGTCGCGACCCCGACGGCAGCCAGGCTGGCTCCGACGGTGACGACAGGCAGCAGGGCGACCGTGCCGACGAAGGCCTGCGCGGAGCGTTCAGGGTCGACGAGCAGCACCGCGAGGCTGGATGCCACAGCGACCGCAGCCCCGAGGACCGCCGGTACGGTGACCTTGCCCAACCAGTACGGCAGGTAGAAGAACCGTGACATGAGAGCCTCTTGCAGCACCCCGATCTGCCGGTCCCTCGTGACCTGCCCGACGGTCCCGGTGATGATGCTCAGCCCGTAGGCGAGGATGATCGCCGCGTAGGCGGTGCGGACGAGGTCGTCACCACCCAGAGACGCCGAGACGGCGACGATGAGGAGCACCTCGAGCAGCGGCACGGCGACGAGGGACGTGAGCGCGGTCGACGCGGTCGTCAGCTCCGGGGTCGACACACGAGCGATCCGCAGCGACGTCCCGACAGGTCCACGGCTCGTCATCTCAGACCACCTCCAAGGTGCCCGTGACGCGAGCCCGACGTGCCGCGCGAGAGAGCGCCCACCGGGCGGCGGCACCCCAGAGGAGGCACAGGCCGACGCAGGCGAGGACGAGCGTGGCGAGCTCGGTGCCGGTGGGCTGGTCCAGGACGATCCGCACCGCAGGCGTGGTCGGCAGCGCGTAGGTGAGGGTCACGACGGCCGAGGGAACGGCCGCCGGGATCCCGAACACGCCGCTCAGGAGCACCAGGGGCACGGTGAGGAGCCCTTCGTAGGTGATCGCGTTCGGGGTGAGGACGAAGACTGCCGACACCAGCGACGAGATCGACAGGCAGGAGAGCCAGAAGAGGAGAACACCCAGGGCGAGGACCGTCCACGAGCCTGCCGACGGGACACGACCGAAGACGGCCGAGCCCAGCCCGGCGAGCGGGAAGGCGAGAAGGCCGAAGGTCGCGGCAGACGCGACCAGCGGGAGCAGCGTGCGTGACGGCGAGGACGGGGTCATCAGCAGGTGCACCAGCGTCCCCTGGAACCGTTGGAAGCCGATCATGCCGGCGGCGACCGTGCACACCGACCAGGTGCCGACCATGCCGGCACGCAACCAGAGCGGTTCGCCGTCCGGTGCACCGTTCCCGTGAGCCGCGAGCAGCTGGAGGGCGAGGATCGACAGGGTAGATGTCACCATCAGCTGGGAGAAATAGGTGTTCTTCCCGAACAGGCGCAGGTGGAACACGAGCATCCGCAGCCAGGGCATCAGCCGGGCTGCCCGACGGTCACGAGAGCGAGGTAGCTCTCCTCCAGGGTCGCCCGACGGGTCACGAGGTCTGGCGGGACCGCCCCGTGAATCTCGACGAGCTCGCCGGTGAGCCTGTCCAGGGCAGGCTCACCGGTCCACGGCAGACGGAGGTGCGTGCGGCCGTCACGGACGTCGGTCGTCACGGTTCCCAGACCGCCGATCGCGGCGATCCGGTCGAGGTCGGCGTCGGTCAGCACGTCCACGGACAACGTGGTCACGGTCGTCACGCCTGACCGGGCGACGACATCCGCCACGTCTCCCTCGATGACGATCTTCCCGGACATGATGAGTGCGAGGGACGTCGCCAGCTGCTCGGCCTCGGCCAGATAGTGGGTGGTGAGCAGGATGCCGGTGCCCTGGGCGGCCAGGTGCTTGACCAGGTCCCGGATGTCGCGGGCGATCTCCGGGTCTAGGCCGTTGGTCGGCTCGTCGAGAAGCAGCAGCCGTGGCGCGTTGAGCAGCCCTCGGGCGATGTGCAGACGCTGGCGCATCCCTCGGGAGAAGGCGTCGACCGCGTCGTCAGCCCGGTCCACGAGGGCGACGGCGTCGAGGGCGTCCCGGACGCGGCGCTCGCGGTCTCCACGACGCACACCGAGCACGTCCGCGAAGAAGAGCAGGTTGTCGCGTGCGCTCGCCCGCAGGTAGAAGCCGCGCTCGCCCCCGAGCACCAGGCCGAGACGCGACCGTGCCTCAGCGGGTGACGCGACGGCGTCGACACCGTCGATGACCACACCGCCAGACGTGGGGGAGAGGAGGGTCGAGATCATCTTGACCGTGGTCGTCTTGCCGGCGCCGTTCGGCCCCAGCAGGCAGAGCACCTCCCCGGCGTCGATCCGGAGGCTGACGTCGTCCACGGCGACGTGCCGGCCCGGGCCGAACTCTCGCCGCAGGTGGTGGGCCTCGAGAGCTGGAACGCTCACGCCTGTCCTCTCGTCGTGCAGTGGTCGTCCTCCGTCGAGCGCGTGCGGCTCTGCCGGGGGCTGACTCGATACTGTGCGGGGCCTCGACGTATGACAAGACAAATCGCGATGGGCAAGGTCACGCCGTCTCCGAGTGACAATCGAGTGATATCGGCAGCGTGATCCTCCGGACTGATGCTCGCCGTCGCCAGTTCGTCGTCTGTCCTCCGCGATGCTCCACTCACAGCGCTGCTCCTTCTGGCGGGGGTGGTCTGGGCCACTCATGCCTCCGGCGTCGATACGGTGTTCGGATGCACGACCACCGACGAGCCGCAGCGCGCCGCACCCACCTGAGCCTCGGGCTCGGTGAGCTCGCGGCGGCTGCGGTCTTCGTGCTGGTAGGGACCACCGTCGTGAGCCCGTGGCTCGGTGACGACAGCTCGTTCGCGCTGTGGGCGGCCCTCGTTCCGCTCGTCGTCGTCTTGGTCCAGGGCGGCGCCTACTGGCTGCTGGCGCGCCGGTGGGTCCTTCGCTCGTCGATGCCCGCGCCCGTGGCGCAGGTCTACCGCGCGCTCCGGGCCGTCGACCCGGTGCTCCTGGCTGCTGGGCTCGTCGGCGTGCTCGCGTGGCTCCCGGAGCGTCCCGTGGCGACGCTCGCGGTCCTCGGCATCTGGGCCTTCGGGGTGGTGGAGTACGTCAACTACTTCGTCGTCCGTCTCGCGTACCCGGCGCGCGGCTGGGTCTCCGACGTCCGCCGGGGGAGACGCCCCCGCCTGGTCCGCGACCTCGCGCGGTAACCTGACCATCGCGCCTGCGGGGGACGGCTCCCGCTCGACCGCGCTCACGACCTCGAGAGGGACCGTCACGATGAGACTCCGGACCGCGTCCGCCTGCCTGGTCGCGCTCGTGCTGCCCCTGAGCGGCTGCATGACGCCCGCCCCGAAGGACTCTTCCCCCGTGGTCGCCGCCCCGAGCCCCGCCCCGAGCCCGACACCGTCCGACGACCCGAGCGACGAGCCCACCGAGGAGGAGCTCCGCCCGCTCGACCCGGAGGCGGACCCGACCGGGTCCACGTCCTCGGGAGCCGGCTCCCCGTCGGCGACCGAGGAGCAGATGTTCGGCAGCGGCGTCCACGACCTGCTGGCCGACGTCGAGGCCGCCGACCTCAGGTCCAGCGACGCGATCTGCCGGGGCGCGGGCCTGCTGCTCTCCGAGATGAGCCGCTCGCAGGTCGAGGCCCGTCAGGACGCGATGGCCGAGGAGGACCTCGATGCGCTCAAGGACCTCCTGGCGCTGTGCGACAAGGTGCTGTCGAGCTGACTCAGAGGTCGACGCTCCACACGGTGACGTGCAGGTGGGTGCCGCGGAACTCGATGTCCTCTGTCCCGCGGACCGTGAACCCCGTGGCGGCGCACAGCGCGTTCGACGCGAGGTTGTCAGCGCTCGGGAAGGCCGTGAGCAGCGGGAACCGACCGTGCTCCCGTGCGTCGTCGACGACGAGCCGGACAGCCGCCGCTGCGTGCCCGCGCCCCTGCGCCTCGGGCACCACGAACCAGCCGGTCTCGTGGACGTCGGCACCGCGCCACGTCGTCGACCACCAGCCGACCGCGCCGACCGGGTCGCCGTCGGCGACGATGCGGAACATGCGGGCCTCGCCCGTCTCCCAGTACCGCAGGTATCGCTCGTGCCGGTCGAGGACCTGCGCCTCGGTCTCCGGTCCGCCGAGGTGGGCCGTCATGCCGGGCGCGTTGCCGGCGCGGAGCAGCGCGAGGTCGTCGTCCGACCACCGGGCGAGGCTCACCTGTGCCATACCCCGAGCATAGGAGCCGCCGGGAGGGCGTCGCTAGGCTGAGGCGATGACGTCGGTCAAGCAGGTCCAGGTCACCTTCGACTGCGCACAGCCGGGACTGCCCGCTGCCCGTCATCCTGCCGGCTGCTCGACGCCGGGTCGTGACCGCGGCCGCCATGCCACCGCCCGCCCCGCGCGCAACGACGCCGGCACGTCGAGGACCCGCTGGTTGCGGCTGCCGCGAAACGGCAGCGTGAGGTCGCGCTCGGCGAGGGTAAACGGTCCGTCGACGAGCACGTCGAGCTCGTGCAGCAGCGCGACCTTGTCGGCGCTCGCGGTGAGCAGCTGCTCGAAGGTGTAGCCGGACCACGCCCAGACGTCCTTGCGGCGCCCGTGCTCGGCGCGCAGCCTGCGGGTGACCCGCAGGCACACGGAGGTGTTGAGGAACGGCTCCCCGCCGAGCAGGCTCAGGCCCTGCACGGACTCGTGGCCGAGGTCCGCGAGGATCTGGTCCTCGAGCCCGGCGGAGTACGGCTGCCCGTACCGGAAGCTCCACGCGGCCTCGTTGAAGCACCCCTTGCACGCGAAGAGGCACCCGCTGACGTAGAGGCTGCAGCGCACGCCCTCGCCGTCGACGAACACGAAGGGCTTGTAGTCGGCGACGTGGTCCTGGCTGAGCCTCGCGGAGAGCCAGTCCGGCTGTGGCTCGCGCACGGCTCAGGCCTCGGTCGTCGGCCGGGGTCGGAGCGCGCCCTCGTCGCCCGCGGGCATGTGCTTGACGCGCGAGGAGATCTCGACGTGCCGCCCGTGCACCATCGGCCGCGCCTGCGGGTTGCCGAGGTACCCGCAGGTCCGCTTGACCACGTCGCAGGTGCGAGGGTCGGAGTTGTCGCACCCCGGGCACGCGAAGCCGCGCGCCGTCGGCGTGAAGTCGCCGGAGAACCCGCAGGCGTAGCAGCGGTCGATCGGCGTGTTGGTCCCCAGGTACCCGACCCGGTCGTAGGCGTAGTCCCACACCGCCTCGAGCGCTCGCGGGTTGTGCTGGAGGATCGGGTACTCGCAGTAGTGGATGAAGCCGCCCGCGGTGAGCTGCGGGTAGTCCTTCTCGAAGTCCAGCTTCTCGAAGGGTGTGGGGTTCTTCCGGACGTCGTAGTGGAAGCTGTTGGTGTAGTAGTCCTTGTCGGTGATGTCCTCGACGGACCCGAACTTGGCCTTGTCGAGGCGGCAGAACCTGTCGGTGAGGCTCTCCGACGGCGTGGAGTACACCGAGAACTTGTAGGAGTGCTCGTTGGTCCACTGCTGCGCGCGGGCGGCGAGCGTCCCGAGGATGTCGAGCGTGAAGTCCTTGGCTGCGGCGTCGCCTTCCCACGCCCCGCCGAAGAACGCTGCAGCGGTCTCGTAGAGCCCGATGTACCCGAGGGACACCGTCGCGCGGCCGTCCCGGAACAGGGTGTCGACCGCCTCGTCGGGGTCGAGCCGCTGCCCGAAGGCGCCGTACCGGTAGAGGATCGGGGCGTTGCCGGGCGTCGCCTCGCGGCACCGGTCGACCCGGAACAGCAGGGCGTCGCGGACGGTGTCGAGCCGCTCGTCGAGCAGCGCCCAGAAGGTCTCCGTGCTCCCGTGCGACTCGAGGGCGATGCGGGGCAGGTTGAGGGTGACGACCCCGAGGTTCATGCGCCCCTCGACCACGTCCTCGCCGTGCTCGTCCTCCCAGCCCTGGAGGAACGACCGGCACCCCATGGGTGCCTTGAAGCTCCCGGTGAGCTCGACGATCTTGTCGTAGCTGAGCACGTCGGGGTACATGCGCTTGGTGGAGCACTCGAGAGCGGTCTGCTTGATGTCGTAGTTGGGGTCGCCTGCCTCGAGGTTCACCCCGCGGCGCAGCGTGAAGATCAGCTTGGGGAAGATCGCCGTGCGGTGCTCCCCGCCGAGCCCCTCGATGCGGATGCGGAGGATGGCCTGCTGGATCTCGCGCTCGAACCAGCCCGTGCCGAGGCCGAAGCCGAGCGACGTGAACGGCGTCTGCCCGTTGGACGTGAACAGCGTGTTGATCTCGTACTCGAGGGACTGCATCGCGTCGTGGATGTCCTTGCGGGTCTTCGCCTCGGCGTACTCGCGGCGACGCCCCGGCTCGCTGACCCACTCCATCGCGTCGGCGAGGTGCTTGGCGAAGTTGCGCTCGGCGTAGGGCGCGAGCAGCTCGTCGATGCGGTTCACGGTGCAGCCGCCGTACTGGCTGGAGGAGACGTTGGCGATGATCTGCGTGATCTGCGCCGTGGCCGTCTGGATGGAGCGCGGGGGCTCGACCTCCGCGTTGCCGATGCGGAACCCCTCGCCGAGCATCGACCGGAAGTCGATGAGGCAGCAGTTGGTCATCGGCGAGTACGGGTGGTAGTCGAGGTCGTGGTAGTGGATCTCGCCCTTCTGGTGGGCGTTGGCGACGTGCGCCGGGAGCATCGTCAGGCCCACGGCCTTGCCGACCGCGCCCGCGGTGAGGTCGCGCTGGGTGTTGAAGACGTCGCTGTCCTTGTTGGCGTTCTCGTTGACGACGCTGCTCGCCTTGCTCAGCAGCTCGCCGATCGAGTGGTTGACGTCCGTCGTGCGGTTGCGGGCCACGTCGCGGCGCACGCGGTAGGCGATGTACGCCTCGGCGACCTCGTAGTGCCGGCTCTCGAGCAGCACGTGCTCGACGACGTTCTGGATCTCGTAGATCTGCACCGTGTCCGTGAACCGTCGGGCGATCTCGGCCCCGACCTGCTCGGTGAGGCCGAGCACCGCCGGGCGGACGAGCTGCGCGGGTCCGACGTGGACGTCGGCGAAGGCCGAGGTGAGCGCGCGCTCCACGCGGGCCGGGTCGTACTCGGCGACCCGGCCGTCCCGCTTGAGCACCGCTGGTGCGAGGCGGGCGGCCGCGCCGACCGGCGCGGCTGCCTCGTCCCTGTCCGTTGCTGCTGCGGTCTGGTCTCCCTCGACGACTGTCACTGCGGGTCTGCTCCCTCGGGTCACGGCTGCTGGTCCGACGCCCACCACCGCGAGCCGAACCAGATCACCGATCTGAAGGCCACTACATACGGGGTTGGTGCGTTGTGAAGAGACTAGATCTTGTGTTCTCTTCGCAGCGGGCCCTAGGTCCCAGGTGCCCCCGGGACGGCAGCCCTCAGGCGGTCGTGACCTCGACCTCGCCGGAGCCGGCGGCGCCGAAGACGATCCGGCGGGTGGCGATCTTGTCGGTGAAGAACCTGTCGTGGCTGACCACCACGACCGCGCCGGGGAAGTGCACGAGGGCGCGCTCCATCACCTGCGTGCTCGAGAGGTCGAGGTGGTTGGTGGGCTCGTCGAGCACCAGCACGGACGCACCCGACAGCAGGCACTGCGCCATGGCGACACGTGAGCGCTGACCACCGGACAGGTTGCCGATCTTCTGCTTGAGGTCCGCGTCGGAGAACTGGAACATCGCGAGGAACCTGTTGACCGACTTGCGGGTCGCGGTGAGCGCGAGGCTGTCCGGCATCGCGTTGACCGCGTGGCTCACGGTGTCGGCGTCGTCGAGCTCGTCGAGGACCTGGTTGTACGAGATCACCGAGGTGCCCTTGGTCCACGCGGCCTGCCCGGAGTCGGCGTCCTCCTCGCCCGTCAGCACCCGCAGGAGCGTCGACTTGCCGGAGCCGTTGGCACCCAGCACGACGATCCGGTTCCCGCGGCGGATCTCGAAGGTGAGTTCGTCGAACAAGCGCTTGTCGCCGTAGGCCTTGCTCAGGCCCTCGACGCGGCACATGACGTCCTTGACGTGCAGGCCGCCGTAGATCTCGGTGATGATCTGGTCGACCGGGCGCGGGGCGCGCGACTTCTTGATCTTGGCGAGCTGGTTGCCCAGGCCCTTGCTCGCGGCCTTCGCCGCCTCGCGCCGGTCGGCGATGCCCTCGGACTCGAAGGCGAGGAGCTCGGACTCGTGGACGAACTGCGCCTCGAGCGTCTTGAGGCGGAACTGCTTCTGCACCACGTACTCCTCGAAGTTCCCCGAGTACTCGTGCAGGTGGAAGTTCTCGACCTCGATGGTGCGGGTGATGACCGCGTCGAGGAACTTGCGGTCGTGCGAGACGACGATCGCCGCGCCGCGGAAGTCTCGGAACCACGCCTCGAGCCACTCGACACCGGCGACGTCGAGATAGTTGGTGGGTTCGTCGAGCAGCAGCACGTCGGGGCGCTCGAGGACGATCTTGGCGAGGGCCGCGCGGTTGCGCCAACCACCGGAGAGCTCGTCGATCGAGCAGGTGCGGTGCGCCTCGTCGAAGCCGAGGGTGGTGAGCGCGGTGTCGATGTGGCGGGAGTAGTCCCAGCCGTCGAGGTGGTCCATCTTCTCGAAGAGGTCTGCCTGGCGCTGCACGAGGGCGTCGAGCGCGGGCCCGTCGGTCGGGTCGGCGGCGATGGCGGCGTCGATCGACGCGAGCTCGGCCTCGACCTCTTTGATCTCGACGAAGAGCGCGTCGAGCACCTCGGTGATGGTCGCGGTGCCGTCGAGCTCGGAGAACTGCGAGAAGTACCCAATCTTGAGCCCCTGGTCGAGGGTGACCGTTCCGCTGTCCGGCTCGACCTGACCGAGCACCAGCTTGAGGAGCGTCGACTTGCCGGACCCGTTCTTGCCGATGAGGCCCACACGGTCTCCAGCCTCGAGGCGGAAGAACGCCTCGCGGAGGATCTGGGTGGAGTCGTAGCGCACGTGGACGTCGTGCAGCCGGATCAGGCTCATCAGGTGTGACCTCTCGGGTGGGGCGCGCAGCTCGGAGAAGTCCGGCCTGGGGGCGGGGTCGATCCTACCGAGTCCGTCGCCCGCTCGGCTGCGTGCGCCCTCCGTCCGACGCGCGCACCGACCGGGGTCTTCCCACCGGGGCTCGCGCAGGTCTAGTTTGCGAGGTGAGTCACCTCTGCGTCCCGGTCCGCCGGGGCGCAGACCTGCGGACGCCGGCGTCCTCGGGTCTGTCGGTCCCGGTCGTGCACCACGCCGCGCTGCGGCAGGAGGTAGGCGTCAGATGGGCAAGAAGCCGAAGAGCCCCGAGGGCTCCAGGGGTGCCGGGGGCACCGAGACCGCCGTCGCGAAGACGACGGTCCTGCAACGGTCCCTCGACGCGATCGAGCGGGCCGGCAACAAGGTGCCGCACCCGGCCGTGATCTTCGTCGGGCTCATCCTCCTGGTGATCGTGCTGTCGCACGTGTTCTACCTCGCCGGCACCTCGGTGACCTTCGACCAGGCGTACGTCAGCGAGCAGGTGACGCCGAGCGGCGAAGAGCTCGTCGGGGACGAGGCGCTGCAGAGCGAGGACCCGCAGGTCGAGCAGGTGACCGTGGGCGTCGAGTCGCTGCTGAGCGCCGACGGCATCCGGTTCCTGTTCACCTCGGCCGTCGACAACTTCAACGGCTTCGGCGTGGTCGGCGTCATCCTCGTCGCCATGATCGGTGTGGGTCTCGCCGAGGAGGCCGGGCTGATCGGCGCCTTCATCAAGCGCCTCGTGAAGATCACGCCGTCGCGCTTCATCACGCTCATCGTCGTGTTCCTCGGGGTGCTGTCCTCGATCGCGACGGACGCCGGCTACCTCGTGCTCATCCCGCTCGCCGCAGCGGTCTTCCACTCGCTCGGGCGGCACCCGCTGGCCGGGCTCGCCGCGGCCTTCGCCGGTGTCGGTGGCGGGTTCGGCGTCAACCTGCTCATCACGCCCATCGACGGGATGCTCACCGAGATCACCAACGAGGCGATCGCCGACCCCGCCCAGCACGTCTCGATCACCGGCAACCTGTACTTCGCGATCGTCTCGACCGTCGTCGTCACCCTCGTCGCGACGCTCGTGACGGAGAAGTTCGTCGAGCCGCGCCTGGGGACCTACCGGGAGGACGAGGCGCCCGCGCCGCTCGGCACCGCTGCCACGCCCGGACCGGACGACCGGGGTGTCTCGGTGGCAGAGCCCGGGGGAGAAGGCACGACGACGATCGCGGCGGCAGGCACCGCACCGCAGGCCGCGGGAGATCTCACCGCAGCAGAGCGTCGCGGGCTGCGGTGGTCTGGGTACGGCCTCGCCGGGGTGACGGCCGCCGTCCTGCTCCTCGCGCTGCCGTCCTGGGGGCCGCTGCGCAACCCCGAGACCGGGAGCCTCGTCGAGGGCTCGCCGCTCATGGGCAGCATCATCGTGCTGATCTTCGTCTACTTCTTCATCATGGGGCTCTGCTACGGCCGCGGTGCCGGGACCATCCGCACGACCACCGACGTCATCGACCCCATGGTCAAGACCGTCGCCGGGCTCTCCGGGCTGATCTTCCTCCTGCTCGTCATCAGCCAGTTCATCGCGTACTTCAACTACTCCAACCTCGGCACCGTCGCCGCGGTGGGCATGGCCGACGCGCTCGAGCAGGCGAACCTCGGCACCGTGCCGCTCATCATCGGGCTCGTCGCCATGACCGCGGTGATCGACATCTTCATCGGCGGGGTGGTCCCCAAGTGGGCGATCTTCGCCCCGATCTTCGTGCCGCTGTTCATCCAGCTCGGCATCTCCCCGAACCTCGCGGTTGCCGCGTACAGGGTCGGGGACTCCCCGATCAACGTCGCGACGCCGCTCATGCCGTACTTCGCGCTCATCGTCATCTTCGCCGAGAAGTACCGCCGGAAGGTGGGTGTGGGGTCGATCATCTCGCTCATGCTCCCGTACACCGTCGCGCTGCTCGTCGTGTGGACCGCGCTGCTGATCGGCTGGTACCTGCTCGGGCTGCCGCTGGGACCCGGCGCGGACGTCTACCTCTGAGGATCCCGCCGCAGCTCAGAGGTCGAGCGCGAAGTGGTGGCTGACGATGCTCATGCGCTCGCGGAGGTAGAAGCGGTGCGCGCCGTGGCGCTGGACGCCCGAGTCGAGGTCGAGCACGGTGCAGCCGACGGAGACGGCGTGCTCGCGCAGGTGCGCGAGCAGCAGCTGGCCGACCCCGCGCGACCGTGCCGCGTCGGCCGTCACGAGGTCGTCGACGTAGAGCTTCTTGAGGGCGGAGGCGTTGACCAGGACGCGCCACCCGGCGACGCCGAGGCAGGTGTCGCCGTCGAAGGCCCCGGTGAACCGCAGTCCCTGGGCAGCGCCGTCGGCGACGACCTGGAGGAGCTCGTCGACGGTCCGGGTGGTGCGCAGCTCCTGGAGCACCAGGGCGGCCTGCGCCCATGCGGGGTGTCCGGCGGGGAGGTCGACGATCTGCACGCGGGGTCCTTCGGTCGGGCGACAGGTGGTCCTCGATCCTAGGTCCGACGACCTGCGGAGATCACCCGGACCGCCGTTCGATCCCAAGGTAAGGTGAGGCTCACCTATCTCGACGGACGACGGAGCTGCACGTGGCACGCACCAACCTCAGCGCGACCCGGCTCAAGCCCGAGGTCTCCGAGCTCCTCACCCTCGAGGTCTTGCGACGCGAGCAGGTCTCGCCCAGCTTCGTCCGCGTGACGCTCGGCGGAGGCGACGCGGAGAAGTTCGTCCCGATGGGCTTCGACCAGTGGTTCCGGCTCTTCATCCCCGTCGCCGACGGCACGCTCGGTCGCCTCCCGCAGAAGCTGGACACCCTGTCCTACCTGAGGTTCCTGACCATCTCGAAGGCCACCCGACCGGTGCTGCGCAACTACACCGTGCGCGCCTACCGTGCCGACGGACCGCGTGGCCCCGAGATCGACGTCGACCTCGTGGTCCACGGCTCTGTCGCCGACGGCACCTCGGGTCCCGCCGCCACCTGGGCCCAGACCTGCACCCCGGGCGACGTCGTCGCGATCCTCGACGAGGGCATCGGCTTCAACCCGCCCGCCGGCGTCGACCGCGTCCTCCTCGTCGCCGACGAGACGGGCCTCCCTGCCGTCGCCGGGATCCTCGCCTCGCTGCCCGCGACCGCCACGGGGACAGCCGTGGTCGAGATCCCTGCCGACGGGGACCAGCAGGACATGACCGCGCCCCCGGGCGTCGAGGTCCGCTGGGTCGTGCGCACCGACCCGCACGCCGTCCCGGGGCGGGCCGCGCTCGCGGCCGTCCAGGCGTTCCCGGTCACCGACGAGCCGTTCTACGGCTGGGCCGTCGGCGAGGCAGCCCTGCCGGTCGCCCTCCGCAGGCACTGGGTCGCCGCCGGGCTCCCCAAGGAGAACATCATGTTCTGCGGCTACTGGAAGGTCGGCAAGGCGCACTGAGGGCATCGGCTTGTCCGGCTGCAGCACCTCCGGCATGCTGTCGCGCGTGACCGTCTCGAGCGCCCCCGTGACCCCGTCGACGCTGCAGACCGTCCTCGTCGGCCCGCCTGCGAGCGGGAAGTCGACCGTCGGCGAGCTGCTCGCCGAGGCGACCGGGCGCCCCTTCGTCGACGCCGACGCGGCCAGCGCCGACTTCTACGCGGAGGTCGGCTGGTCGGTCGAGCGTCTGGGGGAGCGTGCCTCGGAGGTCGGCTTCGCCCAGGCGCACGGCGAGTGGGAGGTGGCGCTGGCCCAGGCGGTCGAACGCCTCGTCGAGACCTCGCCCGGAGCCGTCCTGTCCCTCGGGGTGGGGCACTCGCACGTCACCGACGACGCGCTCTTCGCACGCGTGGTCCGTGCGCTGGCCTCGGCGGACCAGGTGGTCCTGCTCCGGCCGTCGGCCGACCCGGCCGTCTCGCTCGAGGTGCTGCGGCGGCGCTGCGTCGCCGACAAGGGCACCACCTGGCACGTGGGCGACGAGGACTGGCTCGCGATGTGGCTCACCGACGGGCGCGACGAGGCGGTCGCGACGCACCTGGTGCTCACCGGGGACGACACCCCGGCCGAGACCGTGGCGGCCGTCGCGGCTCTCGGCGGCCGCTGAGGTCTCACCCTCGACACCCCTGGGGCTGCTGGAGGGACGCGCGCTAGCCTCGGACGATGCGACTCGTCCGCGCGAACCTCTTCCCTGCCCTCGTCGTCCTCGGGGCGCTCTTCGTCACGGGCGGCGGGATCGTCGTCATGCGGGGCCAGGAGTCGGCGTCTGCGGGGTGGTGGACCTCGTGGTCGTCGCCAGACTCCGTGGGCATGCTCTCGTCCGAGCTCCAGACGGTCAGCACCGTGTCCCTCTGGGGCGCGGCGGTGACCGTCGCGGGCCTGCTCGTGCTCGTCGGCACCTTCGCGTACGTCGCCGGCCTGGGGCACGGCAGGCGCGACGCTGGCGTGGAGCGAGACAGCCAGGCATAGGCACAGGGGCCCTCGGCCTGCTGACCTGCGCGGCTTGGGCGCAGCCGGTCAGGCGACGGCAGTCGCCTGTGAGCCGTTGCGCAGCCGCTCGCCCTGCGCCCGGTCGCGGATGCCTCGCAGCATCCGCTGCGTCATGACCGCGCTCACCCATCCGACCGGCTCGGCGACGGCTGCCGACCATGCTGCGGTGTACCCGTAGCGCTCACGGACGACGAGCCGGCAGGTGTCCTCGCCCGTGGGGACGAGCACGAACGCCCAGGAGAACTCGTACGGGGCGGGGCCGGTCGAGGTCACCGCCCGGCCGTGGTCGTCGAGGACGAGGGGCTCGCGCGGGTCGGTGGGGTCGCAGTCCCCGGAGAGCACGACGGCGCGGCCAGGGACGACCTCCTCGACCGTCAGGGCGACCCGCGGGGCGAGCCGCACGGTGTCCCCGACGTCGAGCGACTGCAGCTCGGGCATCACGCGGTCCGCGCTCCGGACCCCCAGGCCTGCGAGGTTCTCGAGCCGGTCGTAGCTGTAGAAGCCACCCCGGCCCTGGCCGACCTGCACCACCCACGGCCACACCTCGCGGCACGGTGCGTCGATGGTGATCGCACGGGTCGCGACGAGGTCGGGGTGGGCGACGAGCTCGTCGCCCGGGAGCGGGCGCCAGCGTTCGTAGGCGGTCGAGCCCCAGCCGAGCGCCGCAGACCGGGCGGCTGTGATGCAGGTGGCCGCTGCGGCGGCAGAGGCGGCGAGCAGTGCGAGCTGGACGGGACGACGAGTTATCACCCCAGTCAAGCGTGGTGGCCGCGCGTGCCGCATCGGACGAACGTCCCGTACCGGACGTGACGTGGCGCCGACATCACCCTCGATCTCGGCCCCTGAGCGGCGCATACTCAGGGGGTGGGCTCGGTGCGGTGCTCTGGACCGGTCCCGCAGGCAGACCATCCGCCACGACGATCGGGACGACGATGACCACGCTGAACCCCTACCTCAACTTCCGCGGCACCGCTCGTGAGGCGATCACCTTCTACCAGTCCGTCCTCGGCGGCGAGCTGACGCTGTCGACCTTCGGCGAGTTCCAGATGGCTCAGGACCCGTCGCAGGCGGACCTGGTGATGCACTCCCAGCTCACCACCGACGGTGGGCTCGTCCTCATGGCCTCCGACACCCCCGACGGCATGGACCTCACCGTCGGCTCGAACGTCTCGATCTCCCTCAGCGGCGACGACGAGGCCGAGATCCGCGGGTACTGGGACGGCATCACCGCCGACGGCCAGGTGACCGTGCCCTTCGAGCAGGCGCCGTGGGGCGACTACTTCGGGATGGCGGTGGACCGCTTCGGGATCAACTGGCTCTTCAACCTCACCGGCGCCGCCGCACAGGGCTGACACCCTGTCCTGACGCAGGAGTGTTGACGCCCTCGCGTCGTGGTCGACCGGCGTCCGTCGGTCGACCACGACGCAGATGGACATCTCGCTGCTCTCGTGCCAGCCTCGTCCCAGCCCTGGTCGTCGCCCCAGGCCCGCGCGGGACCGGCGGGCCCGTGGCTCCGCCCACCGGCTGAACAGCGGTCGGGCGACGTGCGCCGGCTGCGAGGACCCGACGGTGCCCTGCGGACCGTCGCCGACGAGAGAAGATCGATGGTCACGCTTGCCTATGTCATCGCTGGATCCGAGGCCACTGGTGGCGCGGGGATCCAGGCCGACCTGAAGACGTTCCAGCAGCTGGGCGTCTACGGCGTCGGGACGCTCACCTGCATCGTGTCGTTCGACCCGAAGGCCGGCTGGGGGCACAGGTTCGTGCCGGTGGCGCCCGAGGTGATCGCGGACCAGTTCGAGGCTGCGACGAGCTGCCACGACCTCGACGTGGTGAAGATCGGCATGCTGGGGACCCCTGCGACCATCGACGTGGTCGCCCGCTCGCTCGCGAGCCAGCCGTGGCGGCACGTGGTCCTCGACCCCGTCCTCATCTGCAAGGGCCAGGAGCCCGGCGCGGCCCTCGACACGGACACGGCGCTGCGCGAGCAGATCCTCCCGCTCGCCACGGTGATCACCCCGAACGTCTTCGAGGCCAAGACCCTCGCGGGCATGGACTCGATCACGACGGTCGCGGACCTCGAGGAGGCAGCACGGCGCATCTACGACCTCGGGCCGCGCTACGTGGTGGTCAAGGGCGGCGTCGAGCTCGACGGCCCCGACGCCGTGGACCTGCTCTTCGACGGCGAGGAGGTCACCGTGTACTCGACGCCCAAGATCGGCCAGGAGCGGGTCAGCGGCGCCGGGTGCACCTTTGCCGCGGCAATCACGGCCGAGCTCGCGAAGGGCACGGACGTGCCGGAGGCCGTCGCCGTCGCCAAGCGGCTCGTCACGGCGGGCATCACCGAGCGCGTCAGCTCGAACGCCCCCTTCGACGCCGTCTGGCAGGGCGCTGGGGTCTGAGCAGGCGTTCACGCCCGGACCCAGACCCAGGCGGCCCGGGCGGCGACCGCATCCCCGGGTGAGGGATGATGGTCACCACCGATCGACGAACGAGGTAGCTGTGAGCGAGAAGACCGAAGAAGAGCTGACCGTCTGGATCAAGGAGCAGATCGACGCGTACGACGCCGGGACCATCGACCCCGACCTCGCTGCGCACCTCGACGCCGAGATCCCCGGCTGGAACGACGCGGGCGCGCGCGCCCGGGTGACGCCCGAGCCCGCGATCGAGGACACCGAGGCCATGGCCGCGTGGATCGAGGTCAACCGTGCGGCGCACGTCGCCGGATCGCTCCCCGAGGGGCGTGCCGCGTACCTCGACTCGATCGCGCCCGGCTGGTCCGAGCCGACCGCGGCCGACGAGCAGCCTGCAGCCGACGAGAAGCCCGTGGAGTCGACGGAGGCCTGACCTCCGCTGTGCCACTCGTGCCGCTGCGCGCAGCACGATGCCCTCGCCCCCTTCTGGGGGCGAGGGCATCGTCGTCTGCGGGGAGCGGCCGTGCTCAGCGGCGGGCGCGGCGGACCAGGGCCCACGTGGTCGGCAGGGCGGCAGCCACCAGGAGGGCCTTGACCGTGTCTCCGACGAGGAACGGTGCGACGCCCAGGCGCAGGGCGGTCGCGAGGTCGACGTCGAGGAAGGCCATGAGCCAGGGGACGCCGCCGGCGTAGACGACCACAGAGGCCAGCAGCACCAGACCGACCGAGCGCAGCGGGGTCTTGTCCTGCCCGCGTCGGGCGAGGTACCCGGCGAGGGCGGCCGCCGGCAGGTACGCCAGGATGTAGCCGAAGGACGCGAAGGCCCACCCGCTACCACCGTCACCGTAGACGGGCGCTCCGAGCATGCCGACCAGGACGTAGAGCGCGATGCTCAGGCTGCCGCGTGCGGTCCCGAGCGCCGCGCCGGTGAGAAGCACGCCGAGCGTCGCGAGGCTGATCGGCACGGGCGTGAAGGGCAGCGGGACCGCGACCTGCGCGAGCACCGTGACCACGAGCGTGCCGGAGAGCACGAGCAGCGTGTCGACCGCGGTCTGTGAGAGCGCGACGGGCCGGGGCAGCAGGTCGGCCAGGACGAGCCGGTCGAGAGGTGCTCGACCGGGGCCGAGCGGGAGGGCGGTGGACATGGGAGGCTCCTGACATGAACGGCGTTCAAGTAGTTGAACGGCGTTCAAGGTATCTGGCCTGTGCGGTAGCGTCAAGCACCGCGAGCGACCCCGCGCCCCCGCAGGCGCACGCACCACCAGACCTGCACCTCCGACGTCCAGCCAGAAGGGTGAGAGCGCAGACCGTGGCACTGACCAGCAAGGACGTCGTCGACGCGGCGATCGCCATCCTCGACGAGTACGGTCTCGGCGACCTCACCATGCGGCGGCTCGCGACCGCGCTCGGCGTCCAGCCCGGCGCCCTGTACTGGCACGTGGCCAACAAGCAGGCGCTGCTCGGTGCCGTCGCCGACACGATCCTCGACGGTCTCGACGACGACATGCCGTCGGGCGACTGGGACCTGCGCTTCAACGAGCTGGCCCACCGGCTGCGCGCGGCGCTCCTCGCGCACCGCGACGGCGCCGAGGTGGTCGCGGCCGCGCACGCGCTGCGCACCGGGCGGGGGAGCACCCTCGTCCTGCTCACCCAGGTGCTCACCGACGCCGGCTTCACCGAGGTCGAGGCGGAGCTCGCCGCGCTGGCGGTGCTGCACTACGTGCTGGGCCACACCGTCGACGAGCAGGGGCACGCCCAGTCGGCGGGCCTCGTCGCGGGCGCGGCGTCACCGGGCGCGACGGAGGGGATCGCCGACGGTCCGCAGACCGTTGACGACCCCCTCCTGGGTGAGACCGCGCGCTTCGGCTTCGGCCTCAGCGTGTTCGTGGACGGGCTCCGGGCCCGGCTGACCTGACCGGTCCGCCCGAGCCGCCCGGCCCCTGCCTCAGGAGACCCCGAGGTCCGAGATGATCTGGACGCGGGGCATGGTGGCGAGGAGCACGCCGGGCAGCGTGATCTTCGACCGGCGTACCCCCGAGCCGATGACGATCCACCCGGCCTTGGCGCCGTCGTCGAGGAGCACGGGCCACTGCTTGCCCAGCCCGATCGGGCTGATGCCGCCGTACTCCATGCCCGACTCGGTGACGGCGCGGTCGACGGGGACGAACGACGCCTTGCGCACGTTGAGCAGCGACTTCACGGTCCCGTTGATGTCGGCCCGCGACGACGCGCGCACGGCGGCGGCCGCGGTGCGCTCGACGCCCTCGCGCTTGCCCGCCACGAGCACGCAGTTGACCGACTGGGTCATCGTCACGTCGTAGGCGTCGCACATCGCGGCGGTGTCTGACACCTCGGGGTCGATCTCCGCCACGAACACCTTGTCCGCGACCGTCGGGTCCGCCTCGGCCCACTCGAGCAGCGCCGCGTGCGTCACGGGGGCGAGGAGCTCGGGGTGGTCGACGGCGCGCAGCCACGTGAGCGTCCCGATGGACGGGGTCGCGGCCGGGGGCTGTGTGCTGTCGGTCCCGGGGTGGGCGATGCCGGACGTAGAGATGTCGGGAGTGTGGTGGTCAGGCATGGTTGCAGGCTATCCCAGCTGGAACGTGGCGGTGAGCGTGGCCCGCGCGATCGTGTGGAACACGGCCGTGAAGTGCACCACGGCGGGGCTGACCTCGGGGTCGAGGTCGAGGGTGTCGACGTCGAGGGCGTGCACGGCGAACACGTAGCGGTGCGGGCGGTCGCCCTGGGGCGGGGCCGCGCCGAGGTAGTCGAACTCGCCGCCGTCGTTGCGCACGTGGAAGGCAGCGCCGGGCAGCATGAGGTCGCTCGACCCGTCGCCCTGGGCGAGCTCGGTCACCTCGAGGGGCACGTCGACGACGTTCCAGTGCCACCAGCCGGAGGGGACCGGGGCGTCGGGGTCGAACATGCTCACCAGGAACGACTGGGTCGCCTCGGGGAAGCCGGACCAGGTCAGGTGCGGAGACGTGCTGCCGCCACCAGCGGAGAACTCGTCGGCGAGGGGGGCGCCCTCGGTGACGTCCTCGCTGGTGAGCGAGAAGGACGGGACGGCGGGGAGGAGGGAGTAGGGCTCGGGTGCGATCGCGCGGCTCAGATCCATGTCTCCATCATGGACTCTCGGGAGGGGGCGACGCACACCCGGACCGTGACGAGGCCCGGACCACCAGCCACGGGTCGAGCGACACCGAGCGCCGCGGGCGGTGCTGCCCGTCGCCGAGCCGGGCCGTCAGCAGCTCGACAGCGGTCCGGCCCACCTCGCTCTTGGGCGGGCGGACCGCTGTGAGCGCCGGCTCGGCCATGCTCGCGACCTCGTCGTCGTAGGCGACGACCGCGAGGTCCTCGGGTACCCGGACCCCGTGGTCCGAGCAGAGCTGCAGCAGCGCGACGGCCTCCGGGTCGGAGTGGACGAGCAGGGCGGTGGTCCCGGTCTGCCGGACACGCCCCAAGTGCTCGAGGAGCGCCCGCTCCCGGGCCTCGTCACCGGGGGCGTCGGCCCGCCCGACGAGGTCGTCGCCGCAGGGCATCCCGAGCTCGTGGCAGGTGCGCCGCCAGCCGTCGGTGATGAGGTCGGCGTGCGGGCTCGTCGCCGTGACGACGCCGACGCGGCGGTGGCCCTGGGCGTGCAGGTGCCGCACAGCCAGGCCGGCGCCGAAGGCGTGGTCGGTCCGCACGTGCTCGAGGTGCTGGGTGTGCACGTCCGGGGGAGGCTGGCGCTCGACCAGCACGACCGGCACCTGGAGCGCGTCGAGCCACCGCAGCAGGTCGTGGCCCTCCTCGCCGTCCACCTGAGGAGCCACGAGAAGGCCGTCGACCTCCTGCGACTCGAGCAGCCGCCGGATGTTGGTGCGGTCCGCGCTCGCGCTGTACGAGGAGCCGCGGACCACGACACGGTCTCGGCCGAGAGCAGCCGCGGCGCGAGCGCCGTGGACCACCTGCGGCCAGTAGAAGCTCAGGGAGGGCACCACCATGCCGAGGGTGAACCGCACGGTCTCCGGGCCGGCCTGCCCCTGCGCCGTCCGCCCCCTGCGCCCGAGGTCGAGGTCGCTGCGCAGCGTCGCGCCGCCGTGCACGCGCGTGACGAGCCCTGCCTCGGCGAGCGCCGTGACGTCGCGACGGACCGTGATCTCGCTGACGCCCAGCTCGGCGGCGAACCGGCTCACGCGGACCGAGCCGTCCCGGCGGAGCTCGTCCATGAGCCGCTCGCGCCGCTGGAGCGCGAAGCGGTGCGGGGACCCGTGGTCGGGCGGCGTCCCGGTCACGGCTGGGCTCCCGCGGTCACCGTGACGGTGAAGCCTGCGTGGTCCTGCCCTGCCGGGACGAGGACGAGGTCGAGCCGGGTGAGGCGCTCGCCCCAGACGCCGGCGAGCAGCGGGTCGTCGACCTTCCGGGTCGTCAACCGCGCCGTCGCGGCAGCGGCGTCCCACCGCAGCACCGCGTCCCGCGAGGTCCCCGGTGCGCGGACCGAGGCCTCGCCCTCGTCGGTGAGGCGCACCTCGCCGTGCAGCAGGAGCCGGACCTCGTCGGCCGGGACCTGGTGGTCGCCGCCCTGGCCGTCGTCGTCGTGGCTGCCGTCGTCCGTGCGGGTGCGAGTGTCGAGGACCGTCACCTCCCTGCGGGCGCGGTCGAGGGTCGCCGTCCGTCGCCACGTCCCGGGAGTCGTCCCGGGGTAGGCGTCGGACAGGTCGAGGGACAGCGACGACCGGTCCGCGCTCGTCTCGACGTGCACGTCGGCCGCGCCGTGGTCGCGACCGGCCGCCTGCTCGGCGCCGGCGACGACAGGCACCGTGTGCCAACCGCTCTGCATGGTCCAGATCTCGTACCGGTCCGGCCCGAAGGTCTGCGCGGTGTAGGTGGGCTGCCCCGCGTCGACCACCACGGGCACGCCGTCGAGGGCCACCGAGACCGAGCCGACGTCGTTGTGGTTGTGGTGCTCGCCGTTGTGCCCACCCTTGACCGCGAGGGTCAGGCCCTCGGCGCTGCCCGCCGTCTCACGGGCCACGAGCAGCTGGACCGAGGGGAGCCACGTCTCCCGCGGCAGGGGCGGGTCGACGGGTGCCGCCGCCACCCACCCCGGGGTCGAGAGCCCCAGCAGCGCCCGACCCAGCCCGGCGTCCTCGGTCACCACGGGCGCTCCGGGGCGGCGGTGCGAGTCGGCGTGCGCGGTGACGGCGGGGTCGTCGATCAGCCTGCCCCAGCGGTGCAGCACGTGCCACGGCTGGTCGGCCGGAGGGCGCGCCGGACCGTCGGCGACGTTGACGTACCAGGGGCCGGCGACCTGCATGCGGTGCGGGAACCGTGCGGTCTCCCGGACGGTGGGCACCCCCGTCGCGTCGAGCGCACCGCCGGTCGCGGCCGACAGCAGCTCGAGGGCCTCGAGCGCCCGGCCCGCGCCGTTCCACCAGTAGCTGTAGCCCTCGTCGATGGCGCCGTCGGGCGGGACCGACGCCACGAAGCGGTCGAGCCCGTCGACCACCAGCCCGACGAGCGTCGCGGCCTCGTCCGGGTCGTCGACGAGGCCGAGGGTCGCCGCCAGGACGTTGCCGTGGATCCACGGGTTCCAGTTGTGCACGTCGCCGTCGAGACCCAGCCAGTGCCAGTCCCGTCGTCGGACGAAGGGCTCGAGGACCCGGGTCCGGGCCTCGTGCCGCACGCGTGCCCGGATACCCGGCGCACGGGCGTCGAGCGCCTCGCCGAGGAGGGCGTCCACCCACGCGAGCTGCCCCACCACCTCGCCCGCACCCAGGTCGAGGTACGGGTCGGTCACGGTCGGCGTCACCGACCCGTGCACCGTGAAGGTGTCGTCGTGGGCGGCCCACGACCAGCTGCTCTGCTCGCACAGCAGCAGCACGCCGTCGACGGTCTCGTCGAGCCACGCGACGTCACCCGTCCAGGCCGCCGTGAGCGCCGCGCGGCTCAGCCGGCGCTGGCGCTCGCGGACACGGTCCTCGTAGGCGGTCCGGTTGCCGTCGCGGAAGTACCGCGCGTAGTGGCTGGCCAGGGGAGCAGGCCACGGGGCCGCCAGGTCCGTCTCGGCGCGCGTGGCGACCGCGGCGAGCGTCGGGGCGTCGACGGACTCCCAGTGGCTGCGGTCTCCCGCAGGGGTCACCGGCAGGCCCAGGGCGAGCGTGCGGACGAGGTCGCCGTGGTGCAGGGCCTTCCCCCACGCGGCCACGAGCGGCCCGGGGGTGCTGCGCGCGGGGGAGGCACCCTGGGGCGTCGGGAGGTTCTCAGGTGCCATGCTCTGCTCGCTGCCCCTCGAACCACGATGTTCGAGTCTGATCGAGTGTGTCGGTCTGTGATCGACCTGGTTGCCGCCCATCGTAGCGTCGGGCTTCACTGGGCTCCCGCGCCAGCATCTCGACGAGGAGAGCCATGACCACGCCCCGGCACACCCAGCCCCCGCGACGCCCCCGCACCATGGCCCTCATGGCGCCCGACGTCTTCGAGCAGCAGCTCGACGCCGTGCGCCTCGACCGCCTCGCCGGGCTCGCGACCCTCACCGACCTCGTGTGGACCGACACCGTCGACACCCCCGACGTCCGCGAGCGCGCCCGCGACGTCGAGGTGCTCCTCACCTCCTGGGGCGCACCCCGCCTCACCGCGGAGCGTCTCGACCACCTGCCCGCGCTGCGGGCGGTGGTGCACTGCGCGGGCAGCGTCCGCGGTCTCGTGAGCGACGCGCTCTGGGACCGCGGCATCCAGGTGACGACGGCCGCCGACGCCAACGCCATCCCGGTCGCGGAGTTCACGGTCGCCGCGGTGGTCCTGGCGAGCAAGAAGGCCCCTGTGCTGAGCGCCCTGGCACGTGAGCACCGCGAGGACTGGTCGTACCGCGGCACGGTCGGGCCCACGAGCACCTTCGGCCTGACGGTCGGGGTCGTCGGGTTCTCCCGGGTCGGGCGTCGCGTCGTCGAGGGGCTGCGGGCGCTCGAGGAGTGCACCGTCCTCGTGGTCGACCCCTACGCCGACCCCGCCGAGGTGGCCGCGGTCGGCGGGCGGCTCGTGAGCCTCGCGCAGATGCTCCCGCAGGTCGACGTGCTCTCGCTCCACGCGCCGTCGGTCCCCGCGACGGACCGGATGATCGGTGCGGCCGAGCTCGCGGCCCTCCCGGACCACGCGACCCTGGTCAACACGGCCCGCGGCAGCCTCGTCGACCATGACGCCCTCGCCCGCGAGTGCCGCACGGGGCGCCTGCACGCGATCCTTGACGTCACCGACCCGGAGCCGCTGCCCGCGGGCTCGGCCCTCTACGGGCTGCCCAACGTCATGCTCACCCCGCACGTCGCCGGGTCGCTGGGCACGGAGACCCTCCGGATGACCGCGAGCGCCCTCGACCAGCTCGAGCTCTACGCGTCCGGTCGCCCGCTCACCGCGGCCATGACGCGCGAGCGTCTGGAGGTCAGCGCGTGAGCCGGCCCGGCGTCCCCGGCCGTGGGACCCTGCTCGGTCGCGTCCCCGCGGACCACGCTCTCTCGCCGTGCACGGGGTGGACGCGGGCGCACTGGGCGGCGCTCGCGGACGACCTGCTGCTGTCGACGCGTCCGTTCACGAGCCCGGACGGCTCGCACGTCGACCTGCCGGGCCGCACCGGTGGGTACGGGCGGGACGTGGACGGTCTCGAGGGCTTCGCCCGGACCTTCATGCTGGCGGCCTTCCGGCTGGCGGGGGAGCGGGGGCACGACCCGCTCGACCTCGCGGGGCGGTACGCGGCGGGCTTCGCGGCCGGCACCGACCCGACCTCGCCGCGGCGCTGGACGCGCCCGGACGAGCACGGCCAGGCGAAGGTCGAGGCCGCGGCCCTCGCGATCGGGCTGGACATGACCCGGCCGTGGATCTGGGACCGCATGAGCCCGACCGTGCAGCAGCAGGTGGTCGACTACCTCGCGACGGTGGTGGGCGGGGAGTACCCGCAGACCAACTGGGTGTGGTTCCGCATCGTCGTCGAGACCTTCCTGCGGTCGGTGGGCGGCCCGTACTCATCGGAGGACGTCGAGTCCGACCTGGCGGCCCACGACACCTTCGTCCGGGAGGGCGGCTGGTACGCGGACGGGCCCGAGCGCAGCTTCGACCACTACACGGGCTGGGCGCTGCACCTGTACCCGGTGCTGTGGGCCCGGATGGCCCCGGACGACCCGCTCGTGGTGGCCCGGCGCCCGCGCCTGGACGCGCACCTCGACGACTACCTGCGGCAGGCGGTGGCGCTGGTCGGTGCGGACGGCGCCCCGCTGTTCCAGGGCCGCAGCCTCGTGTACAGGTTCGCGGCGGCGGCGCCGTTCTGGGCGGGGGCGCTCGCCGGGTCGTCGGTGCTGACGCCCGGGCAGGTGCGGCGCGCCGCGTCGGGGGTCGTCCGTCACTTCACCGAGCACGGTGTGCCCGACGAGCGCGGGCTGCTGACGCTCGGCTGGCACGGCGCGTGGCCCGACCTCGCGCAGCACTACTCGGGGACGGGGTCGCCCTACTGGGCCTCCAAGGGGCTGCTGGGGCTCGCACTGCCCGCCGACCACCCGGTGTGGACGGCCGTCGAGGAGTTGCTCCCGGTCGAGCGGGGAGACGTGCTCGCCGTGGCCCCGGCACCTGGCTGGCTGGTCTCGGGGACCCGCGACGACGGCATCGTCCGGGTGGTCAACCACGGCACGGACCATGCGCTGCCGGGGGACGACGTGAGCGACTCCCCGCTGTACGCGAGGCTCGGGTACTCGACCGTCACCTCGCCCGTCATGGGGCGGCGCGGCTGGACGGACCCGGTCGACCAGTCCGTCGCGCTCGTCGGGCCGGACGGCAGGCTGAGCCACCGGTCGGGCTTCGAGGCGCTGAGCGCGGGGACGGTGCGGCTCGAGGGTGGCGCAGGGACGGCGCCGTCCACCGCCGACACCGTCGGCACCGTCGCCGCCGTCGGGTTCTCCCGGGGGCGTGCGCACTGGGTGCACCCGGCCGGCGAGGTCCTCGACTACGGCTCGGGCCACCGGGGCGACGTGACCTGGGGGCCGTGGGTGACCACCGGGTCGGTGGTCCGCGGCGCCTGGGAGGTGCGCCTGGTGCGGGTCGCTCCAGCCGAGGGGGCGACGAGCGGCAGGCTCCGGGTCGCCGGGTGGGCCGTGTCGGGCGACCGGGCGCCGGTCCCGGTCGTCGACGGGGCGTCGACCCTGGTGAGCGCCCGGGCGTCGACGCCGACCCTCGTCTCCTCGGTCCGGGCCGCGGTCGGCGAGCTGGTGCCCGGCGTGGACGTCGAGCACGACGCCACGGCACTGGGGGCCTGCACCGCGGTGCCGTGGCTGACCACGGCGGGGGAGCCCGGCGAGGACTGGTACGCGGTGGTCGTCCGGCTGGCCGGAGCCACGGTCGACCCGGGGCCGACGCCGCGGGTCCGCGTCGAGGAGGACGTGGTCCACGTGACCTGGGGCGACGGTCTGCGGTGCCGCGCGGAGCTGCCCGGCGACGGTGCGCGGGGGGACCGCCTCGACGGGTGAGGTCTGGCTCCCGTGGCTGTCGGGTGTCGGTGGGGTGACGTATCGTTGTTCGAACAGGTGTTCGACACGTCACCTGTCGAGCGCCCTCCAGCGCTCCGCACGACGACGCCGGCAGGTGACCCCCGATGCACGCCCGACCTACCGCGCACCTCGAGGGCGCTGCCACCACCGCGCACCCTGACGACGACGCCCGTCCTGACGAGGTCACCAGCACCCCCGAGGCGGCGCGCACCGACCCTGCCGCGCGCGCCGCGCGAGCCCGTGAGGCGCTGCGCGCAGCCGAGCAGCGCACCGGCGCACGGTCCCTCAGCGTCGTGCCGGCCGCCGAGGTCGCGACCACCCTCGGCTCCGTCGACGCCGCACGCTCCGCCGTGCGCTCCGCGCCTTCGAGCCCGACCCTCTCCAGCCCAGCCCAGCTGGCGCTGACGGACCAGCCGGACCTGAGGGCACAGCCGACCGCGCCGGTCCCGTCAGCCCAGCCCGCTCCACCAGACCGACCGGTGCCGCTCCAGGCGGTCGACACGATCATCAGCACCGAGCGCCCACCCCTGCCCGTCCCCGCCGAGCTCGCACCGCTCCTGCCCGCAGGGCTGCGCCGCGGCATCACCGTCCAGGTCGACGGGTCGACCTCCGTGCTCCTCGCGCTCCTCTCCGAGGCGTCCCGCGCCGGCTCCTGGGCAGCCGTGGTCGGCGCCCCCAGCATCGGCCTGCTCGCCGTCGCCCAGGCCGGCATCGACCTCAGCCGCCTCGTCCTCGTCCCCGCCCCGGGCGCGCAGGCCGCCCCGGCGCTCGCGGCCCTGCTCGACGGCATGGACGTGGTGGTCGTCGGCCCCGAGGTCTCGCTCCTCGGAGCCGACCGCCGCAGGCTCGTCGCGCGGGCCCGGGAGCGGGCGAGCGTCATCGTCTCCCTGCGCCCGTGGCCCGGCGCGCACATGACCCTCGCCGCCGAGCGCAGCCGCTGGGCCGGGCTCGGGGCCGGTCGCGGTCGGCTGAGCAGCCGGGAGATGACCGTCACCCGCACCGACCGCGCCCACGGGACCACGTACCGCCACACGGTCACGCTGCCCTTCGCCCGTCCGACGGTCGCAGCCCCCGGCGTGGCAGCACCCGCACCTGTCGCCGCACCCGTACCGGTCACCGCGGCCGTACCGGTCACCGCGGCCGTGCCGGTCGAGACACCGGCCGCCGTCGCCACGGTGCACGTCACCCAGCCGACGCTCGCGCAGGTGGGCTGATGACCGCCACCAGCCCCGCCTCGACCAGCCCTGCCTCGACCAGCGCGGCCGCGACGCTGCACGTCCCGGGCGCCTCCGCGCACCGCACCGCCGTCGTGTGGGTGCCGGACTGGCCTGTCGTGGCAGCCATGCGCGCGGCCGAGGTGCCGGCGCAGCAGCCCGCCGCCGTGCACGACGGGCGGCGCGTGGTCGCCAGCTCGGCTCCGGCACGAGCCCAGGGGGTCCGTCGCGGCATGCGCCTGCGCACGGCGCAGGAGTGCTGCCCCGAGCTCGAGCTGCTGCCTGTCGACGACGCCCGTGACACCCGGGACTTCGAGCCCGTCGCGGTCGCCGTCGAGACGCTGGTCGCCGGCCTCGAGATCGCCCGGCCGGGGCTCCTGCTGCTGCCCGCCCTCGGAGCCACCCGCTACCACGGCTCGGAGGAGGAGCTCGCGCGGCGCCTCGTCGAGACCGTCGCCGAGCGCACCGGTCACGAGTGCCAGGTCGGTGTCGCCGACGGCATCCTCGCGTCCCTGCTCGCGGCGCGCACCGCCCTGCTGCTCCCGCCCGGTCAGACGCGCGAGTTCCTCGCCGCCCACCCTCTCGACGCCCTGCTGCACGCGGCCACCAGCCCGGACGCCGTGACCGAGACGCGCGAGCTCGTGCACCTGTGGACCCGCCTCGGGCTGCGCACCCTCGCCGACCTCAGCGCCCTCGCCGAGGCCGACGTCCACACCCGCTTCGGCGAGCGCGGGCGCTGGGCGCACCGCATGGCCCGCGGTGCCGACCTGCGCCCGCCGGCCCGCCGCAGGCTCGAGCCGGACATCGGCGTCGAGACCGCCCTCGACCCGCCCGTCGAGCGCGTCGACACCGCGGCCTTCGTCGCGCGGTCCCTCGCCGAAGACCTCTACGCCCTCGTCCTCGAGCGTTCCGTCACGTGCTCGCGGCTGCGCATCAGCGCGCACACCGAGTCCGGGCTGGCGCTCTCGCGCACCTGGCGCACCGACGACGGCGCCCTCGGCGGGCTGTCCGCCGCGCGGATCACCGACCGGGTCCGGTGGCAGCTCGAGGGCTGGCTGTCGGCCACCGGGGTCCGGGGCGAGGGAGACCCCGAGCCCTCCCCGCTGGTCCGGCTCGCGATCACCGCCGAGGGCGTCGTCGCGGCCGGTGCCCAGCAGGGGCGGCTGTGGGGTGCGGCGAGCGGCGACGAGCTGCGGGCCCGCCGCGTCACCGAGCGCGTCCAGGGCATCCTCGGCGGCGAGGGGGTGCTCAGCGCCACCCTCCAGGGCGGGCGCAGCGCCCAGGACCAGGTGCACCTCGTGCCATGGGGAGACACCCACCCGCCAGCACGAGCCCTCGACCGCCCCTGGCCCGGCCAGCTGCCGCCGCCCGCCCCCGCCACGGTCCCCGCCGAGCCCGCCGACGTCACCCTCCTCGACGCCGACGGTGCCCCGGTCCTGGTCAACGTGCGGCTGGCGACCAGCGGCGAGCCCGCCGTCCTGGTCACCTCGACCGGGCGGCACCGCGTCACCGGGTGGGCCGGCCCGTGGCCCCTCGCGGAGCGGTGGTGGGGCGAGACGGCCCGCCGCCGCGTGTACGTGCAGGTCGTCCTCGAGGACGACACCGCCCTGCTGCTCGCCTGCACCGGCGGGCAGTGGACCTGCGAAGCCCTCTACGACTGAGCCCTCTACGACCGAGCCCTCTATGACCGAGCCCTCTACGACAAGCCGAGACCACGAGCCTGTGAGCACATGACCGACCGCACCCGTACCGCAGCCCGGCCCGAGTACGCCGAGCTGCACGCCCACAGCGCCTTCAGCTTCCTCGACGGTGCCAACCAGCCCGAGGAGCTCGCCGCCGAGGCGTACCGCCTCGGGCTGACCGCCCTGGCCCTCACCGACCACGACGGCCTCTACGGCGTCGTGCGCTTCGCCGAGGCCGCACGCCAGCTCGGGCTGCCGACGATCTTCGGCGCCGAGCTCCACCTGCCCGACGCCGTCGGCACCCTCGACGCGCCCACCGGCGTCCCCGACCCCCGCTCCGAGCACCTGCTCGTGCTGGCCCGCGGGCCGCAGGGCTACCGCAACCTGTCGTCGGCGATCGCCGAGGGCCACCTGTCGACAGGGCGCAAGGGCGCCGCCGACCACAGCCTCGAGGAGCTCGGCGCCCGCGCCGACGGGCAGTGGCTCGTGCTCACCGGGTGCCGCAAGGGTGCGGTGCGCAGCGCCCTGGGGTCGGGGCCCACCTGGGACCCGCGGGGCGCGGCCACCCAGCTCGACCGGCTCGTCGCCACCTTCGGGCGGGACAACGTGGCCGTCGAGGTCACCAGCACCGGCGACCCCTACGACGACGAGCGCAACGAGCACCTGGCAGCGCTCGCCCACGCCGCCAGGGTCGACCTCGTCGCGACGACCGCCGCGCACTACGCCCACCCCCGTGACGCCGACCTCGCCGCCGCGCTGGCCGCCGTCCGGGCACGCTCGAGCCTCGACGACATGGACGGGTGGCTGCCCGGGGCCCCGTCGGCGCACCTGCGCTCGGCCGGCGAGATGCTCGCACGCCACAGCGCCCACCCCGAGGCGGTCACGGCCGCCGCGCGCCTCGGCGCGGAGTGCGCCTTCGACCTGTCCCTCGTCGCCCCGAACCTGCCGCCCTACCCCGTGCCCGCAGGGCACACCGAGGCCACCTGGCTGCGCGAGCTCGTCCGGCGCGGGGCCCTCCACCGGTACGGCCCGCGCGAGTCCGAGCGCGTCCCCGGCGCCTACGCGCAGATCGACCGCGAGCTGCGCATCATCGAGGACCTCACCTTCCCCGGGTACTTCCTCGTCGTCTACGACCTCGTCGAGTTCTGCCGGGTCAACGGGATCCTCGCCCAGGGCCGCGGCTCCGCGGCGAACTCCGCGGTCTGCTACGCCCTCGGCATCACCGCCGTCGACGCCGTCGCGCACGGGCTGCTCTTCGAGCGCTTCCTCGCGCCCGAGCGCGACGGGCCGCCCGACATCGACGTCGACATCGAGTCCCAGCGGCGCGAGGAGGTCATCCAGCACGTCTTCGACACCTTCGGGCGCCGGCACGCGGCCCAGGTCGCCAACGTCATCTCCTACCGGCCCCGGTCCGCCGTGCGCGACGCGGCCCGGGCGCTCGGCTACGACACCGGGCAGCAGGACGCGTGGAGCAAGCAGATCGAGCGCTGGGGGTCGCTGCGCCCTGCACCACCGTCGCCCGAGGCCGTCGCGGCAGGGATGCCCGAGGGCAAGCCCTACGGCGCGCTCGAGCAGCGCGAGCGCATCCGTGACCCGCTCGTGGAGCCGACAGCCCGTGACGACAGGGCGATGGCCCGCGAGGGCATGTGGGTCAAGGGTGGGCACGCGCCCCAGCGTGACACCGAGGACATCCCGGACGCCGTCGTCGACCTCGCCGAGAGGTTCCTGCGGCTGCCCCGGCACCTCGGCATCCACTCGGGCGGCATGGTCATGTGCGACCGTCCGGTGATCGAGGTGTGCCCCGTCGAGTGGGCCCGCATGCCCGGGCGCACCGTCCTGCAGTGGGACAAGGAGGACTGCGCCGACGCGGGGCTGGTCAAGTTCGACCTGCTGGGCCTGGGCATGCTCACCGCGCTGCGCATCGCCTTCGAGCAGGTGAGCACCCACGAGGGCGTCGAGCTCACGCTGCACGGCCTGCCGCAGGAGGACCCGGGCGTGTACCGGCTGCTGTGCGCGGCCGACACGATCGGTGTGTTCCAGGTCGAGTCGCGCGCGCAGATCTCCACGCTGCCCCGCCTGCAGCCCGACTGCTTCTACGACATCGTCATCGAGGTCGCCCTCATCCGCCCCGGGCCCATCCAGGGCAACTCCGTCCACCCGTACATCGCCCGCAAGCGCGGGCGGGAGAAGGTCACGTACCTGCACCCGCTCCTCGAGAAGTCGCTCGGCAAGACGCTCGGTGTCCCGCTGTTCCAGGAGCAGCTCATGCAGATGTCGATCGACCTGGCCGACTTCACCCCGACCGAGGCCGACGCGCTGCGCCGCGCCATGGGCTCCAAGCGCTCGACCGAGAAGATGGAGGCGCTCCACGAGCGCCTGCTGAGCGGCATGGAGAAGAAGGGCATCGACCGCGTCGCGGGGGAGGAGATCTTCGACAAGCTCAAGGGCTTCGCCGACTTCGGGTTCCCCGAGTCGCACGCCTACTCCTTCGCGTACCTCGTCTACGCGAGCGCGTGGCTCAAGGTGCACCACCCCGAGGCGTTCTACGCGGGGCTGCTGGCCGCCCAGCCGATGGGCTTCTACTCGCCCCAGTCGCTCGTGGCCGACGCCCGCCGCCACGACGTGCCCGTGCTGCGCCCCGACCTGCTCGCCTCGCAGCCCCAGGCGGCCGTCGAACCAGCCCCTGGGAGCGCGCGCGGGCTGGCCGTCCGCCTGGGCCTGGCGTCGGTGCGCACGGTGACCACCGAGGTCGCCGAGCGTCTCGTCGCAGAACGCACGGAGCACGGACCGTTCCTCGACCTGCGGGACCTGGCCCGTCGGGTCCGGCTGACCACGGCCCAGCTCGAGGCGCTCGCGACGGCCGGCGCGCTCGACTGCCTCGGCGTCGAGCGCCGCGAGGCCCTGTGGGCGGCGGGCGCGCTCGCGCAGGAGCGACCCGACACCCTGCCCGGCGTGTCGGTCGGGGTCTCCGCGCCGATGCTCCCGGGGATGAGCGAGGTCGAGACGGCCGTCGCCGACACCTGGTCGACGGGCGTGACCACCGAGTCGTACCCCACCCAGTACGCGCGCCCGGGGCTGGTGCGGGCCGGGGCGATCACCGTCGAGGAGTGCCGCACGGCGGAGGAGGGTCGGCGTGTCGCCGTGGGCGGGGTGGTCACGCACCGCCAGCGCCCAGGCACCGCGCGGGGTGTGACCTTCCTCTCACTCGAGGACGAGACGGGGCAGCTGAACGTCATCTGCTCGCCCGGTCTGTGGCAGCGATTCCGGCGTGTCGCCCGGACTTCTGCGGCTCTCGTGGTGCGCGGGCGGCTGGAACGCAACGACGGCGCCACGAACCTCGTCGCCGAGCACCTGTCGGCCCTGTCCTTGCAGGTCACGACAACTTCACGAGACTTCCAATGAACCGAGGGGTTTTCATCCGCACGCGAGCCGACCAATGTGGCTACTCTGAATCGATGCCCAGGATCGGACCACTCGTCGCGTACCCGCTCACCCCACGTGGGGAGGACGGGCGTCTGCTGACCGGCTCGTTCGAGCGACTGGTCGACGACGCGATCACCGCAGGCGCGAACGCCGTCGGTGTGCTGGGCAGCACGGGCGGCTTCGCCTACATGCCGCGCACCGCCCGCAAGCGCATCACCCGCAGCGCCGTCGAGGTCGCCGACGGCCGGGTGCCGGTGATCGTCGGCGTCGGCGCGCTGAGCACCGCGGAGGTCCTCGCCAACCTCGCCGAGGCGCACAGCGTCGGTGCGAGCGGCGCGCTCCTGCAGCCCATGGCCTACCAGCCGCTGACCTTCGACGAGATCTACGGCCTCTACAAGGACGCCTCGGCCGCTACCGAGATCCCGCTGTGGGTCTACAACAACCCCGCGACCACCGGCCACCGGTTCTCCGTCGAGCAGCTCACCAAGATCGGCCGCCTCAGCGCCGTCGCGGGATTCAAGGACCGCGCCGCGAACGCGACCGACGCCAAGGACCGCATGGAGCGCATCGCGGGGGCCATGCCGCCGCGGACCGCCCGGCAGATCGACTGGGGGTTCAGCGGCGACGGCATCGGTGCCCAGGTGCTGCTCGCCGGCGCGTCCACCTGGCACTCCGGGCTGGCCGGCGTGCTGCCCGAGATCTGCGTCGCGATCGCCCAGGCCGCCACGTCCGGGCACGCCCCGCACGCCCGCGTGCTCCAGCGCCAGCTGACGCCGCTGTCCATCATCGTGCGGCAGTACGGCGGCATCCGGACCGCGCACAGCATCGCCCAGATGCTCGGGCTCGACGCCGGGACGCTCCCGCGCCCCCTCTCGCCGCTGCCCGCCGACGCCCGCACCCTGGTCCGCATGGCCCTCGAGGGCATCTCGGTGGCCGACGCGCCGGACGAGGACGACGCCGCCCCGGAGCACGACACGCCGACGGCGGACGCCGCACCGCAGGCGGTCGAGGTCGTGGAGCGTCGTGCGGCACCGGCACCGGCACCGGCCGAGACCGACGTCGAGCCGGTCGCTGAGCCCGTCGCTGAGCCGAGCCCGGACGTCTTGCTCGACGCTGCCCCCGAGCCCGAGCCCGAGCCCGAGCCCGAGCCCGAGCCCGAGCCCGAGCCCGAGCCCGAGCCCGAGTCCGTCGTCGTGGCCGAACCTGCCGTTGAGCCTGAGCCTGAAGCCCCGGTGGCGCGCCGTGCCGCTCCTGCGAGGACGCGGGCTGCGGCACGCACGGCGTCGGGCGCTGCCGCGGACGTGACGCCGGACGCCGGGTCCGGTGAGCAGACGCCGGAACCGCGCGCACGAGCCGCGCGCCGCCCGGAGCCGACCAAGACCGGGGCTGTCATGGTGACACCAGAGGCAGCCCTGCCTTCGCGCCCGGCTCCGGTCCGCTCTGACGACGCCTCGACCTTGGTGCCGGCCGCTACCCCCGCGGCGAGCCCAGCGCCTGCCGCACCTGCGTCTGCCACCCGGGCTCCGACCGCCCCGGCGACAAGTCCGGCGCCGGCCTCTGCTGCTACCGCCGTCCCGCCCCCGCGGTCCCTCGGACGCAGCCGGACGGAGCAGCCGCGCCGCGTCCGCACGCCGCCGACGCCGGTCACGGACGAGGACGAGGTCACGCCCGACGACACCACGTCGGGCAGGTCCGGGCGCCACTCGGGCTGACAGACCCCGCGTCACGCCCGCGCGGAGCCCGGTCCGGTTCGAGACCTCGCCCCGCGTGTCCTAGGGTCGTGGGATGCGAAGCGTCGAGCTCATCGAGTCCTGGCCGGTCGAGAACGTCGGGACGGCGGTCGTCGCGTCGAGCGGCGAGGTGCTGGCCTCCCACGGTGACCTGGACCGCGTGTTCCCGCTCGCCTCGGTCTCCAAGCTCCTCACGGCCTATGCGGCCCTCGTCGCGGTCGAGGAGGGCGCTGTCGGGCTCGACGACCCGGCCGGACCGGACGGCGCGACCGTCCGCCACCTGCTGGCGCACACCGCCGGGTACGACTTCTCGGAGCGCACCGTCCGTGCGGCGCCGGGGGAGCGGCGCATCTACTCGAACGTCGGCTTCGAGGTGCTCGCCGAGACCATCGCCGAGCGCTCCGGCATCGACTTCGCGAGCTACGCCCACGAGGCCGTCCTCGTGCCGCTCGCCATGACCTCGACCGACGTGTCCGGCTCGCCGGCTGCCGGCGCCAGCTCCACCGTCGCCGACCTCGCGCGCTTCGCCGCCGAGCTCCAGCAGCCCACACTGCTGCACCCTGAGACGGTCGCCGAGGCGACGTCCGTGGTGTTCCCCGGGCTCGACGGCGTCGTCCCGGGCTTCGGCCGTCAGCGCCCCAACGACTGGGGCCTGGGCTTCGAGATCCGCGACGGCAAGACGCCGCACTGGACGGGTGCGCAGAGCTCGCCGAAGACCTTCGGCCACTTCGGGCAGTCAGGGACCTTCCTCTGGGTGGACCCCGAGGCACGGCTCGCGTGCGTCGCGCTGACCGACCGCGACTTCGGTCCGTGGGCCGCCGAGGTGTGGCCGACCTTCACCGACGCCGTGCTCGCCGAGCACGGTCGGTAGCCCAGACCCGCCTGGGTCCAGGTGGCTCCGGCCGGCTGGATCTCCCCGAGACGCAGAACGACCCCCGTGTGTGGACACGGGGGTCGCGCTGCCTGCTGTCTCAACAGTCTGGTACCGGACGCTGAGGTCCGGAAGTCTGGATCAAGCATACGCCCTCACGGAGCGCCTCGGTGCTCACCCCAGGTGCCGTGCTGCTGCGGCGTGCACCGCGGCCGAGGTCTGGTCGAGGGCGGACGTCCGCAGGGACCACTGCTGCCAGTAGAGCATGACGTCGGTGCGGTGCTCGGGGTCGAGCTCGACCAGCGCGCCGGAGCGGAGGTCGTCGAGGCACTGCTGGTCGGGCAGCAGGCCCCACCCCATCCCGAGCCGGACGGCGTCGGCGTAGTCGGCCGACGACGGGACGTGGTGCCGCGGGGGGACAGCCGCCGGGACGCCACGGGCGCGGAGGTAGGCGTCCTGCAGGTCGTCCTTGCGGTCGAACACGACGACGGGGGCGGCGCGGAGGGAGTCGACGTCCGGTCCGTCCGAGGCCGGGGGCTCCGAGAACCACCGGTCGGCGAAGACCCTCGACGCCACGACCCGGTAGGTCATGACTCCCAGCCGGCTGACGGTGCATCCCTGCACCGGCCGTGACGCGGTGGTCACGGCGGCCATCACCGTGCCGTCGCGCAGCAGGGCGGCGGAGTGGTCCTGGTCCTCGCGGTGGATGTCGAAGCTCACCGCCCCGGACAGCGGGGCGAGTGCCCCGAGGACCCAGGTCCCCAGGGAGTCGCTGTTGATCGCCACGGGGACGACCGCTGGGCTGGTGCTCTGGCCGGCGCCGGCCACCTCGACCTCGGTGTCGTGGACGAGCGCGGCCACCTGCCGGGCGAGCCGCAGGTACGGGGCGCCCGCGTCGGTCACGGTGACGGGCCGGGCGCGCCGCACCAGCACCTGGCCGACGGTGGTCTCGAGCGCCTTGATCCGCTGGCTGACCGCCGGTGGCGTGATCCGGAGCGCGTCGGCCGCCGCCTCGAAGGACTCCTCGTCGACGACGGCGGCGAGGGCGGCGAGGTGGTGGAGCTCGACAGGTGACATCAGCCGATCTTATCCGTCGTCATCCCGTGTTATTCGACGTAGGACGGTGCGGTTCCTAGGTTGGGTGCGTGCCCACCTCACTCCTCGCAGCCCTGTCCGGCGCGGCCTTCGGTCTCTCGCTCATCGTCGCCATCGGCGCCCAGAACGTCTTCGTGCTGCGCCAGGGCCTGCGACGCAGCCACGTGCTGCCCGTCGTGCTGGTGTGCGCGGTATCGGACGTCGTGCTCATCTCCGCCGGTGTCGCCGGCCTCGGCGGGATCCTCGACCGGGCGCCCGGGGTCGCCACGGCTGCCCGCGTCGCCGGCGCAGCGTTCCTGCTCGGCTATGCGGTGCTCGCCGCGCGTCGCGCGCTCCGACCGGCCGAGGTCGAGGGCCTCGAGGCCGAGCGCGGCACGGGGTCCCGGAGCGCAGCGGTCCTCACGGCGCTCGCCCTCACCTGGCTCAACCCGCACGTCTACCTCGACACCGTGCTGCTCCTCGGGTCGGTCGCCGCGTCGCACGGTGACCTCCGGTGGTGGTTCGGCCTCGGCGCGACGACAGCGAGTCTCGTGTGGTTCACCGCCCTGGGCTTCGGGGCCCGCCTGGTGGCACCGCTGTTCGCCAGGCCCGGGGCGTGGCGCGTCCTGGACGGCGCGATCGCCGTCGTCATGCTCGCCATCGCGGTCGGGCTGCTCGCGGGCATCTGATCCCTCGCAGCCAGCCCCGCGCCGAGCCAGCCGTCCTGGAGGCGCGTCCTACTCGCCGGTCGTCCCGTCGACGGCCTCGCGCAGCAGGTCGGCATGGCCGTTGTGGCGCGCGTACTCCTCGACGAGGTGGACGAGGACCCAGCGCAGGCTCGCGGTGCGTCCGTCGGCGAACGGTCGCCGTGCGAGCGTCTCCAGACCGCCGTCCGCGAGGGCCTCGGCCACGGCTGTCCGCGACCGCTGGGTCGCGGCATCCCAGAGCGAGTGCAGCTCGTCGGGGGAGTCCTGCGCCGCAGACGTCCAGTCCCAGTCGGGTTCTACCGTCCAGTCGACGTCGTCCCACGGGGCGCACCGCTCCTCGCCGCGGAGCCAGCGCACCGACCAGTCGTCCTCCACGTAGGCGAGGTGCTTGAGCAGGCCGCCGAGGGTCATGGTCGACACGCCGACGGTCGTGGCGAGCGCCTCGGCGTCGAGACCGGCGCACTTCCACGCGAGCGTCGCCCGGTGGAAGTCGAGGAAACCGAGGAGCGTCGACACCTCGTCCCCGGCCAGCGGTGGTTCAGGGCGGCCCTGCTCGTCGACGTCGGTCACGGTGGGAAGCCTAGCGGTCGGCGGCGCAGGTGCTGGCGGCGTGCTCGCAGGTGGGCGCATGATGGGACCCTGAGCGGGGTGGGTCGACGACCCGGCCCCGCACCGCCCCGTCCGGTGGCCTGCGCCGTCGGCTCGGTCGATGACAGGAGCACCATGGCCGGAGTCTCGCACGACATCGCTCTCGTGGCCCACGACAACAAGAAGGTCGAGCTGCTGCGCTGGGCCGAGTTCAACCGCGGGACCCTGTCCCACCACAACCTGTTCGCGACAGGCACCACCGGCACCATGCTCGAGTACGAGCTCGGTCTGCCGGTGACACGCCTGCTGTCCGGTCCGGTCGGCGGCGACCAGCAGATCGGCGCGAAGATCGCCGAGGGGCTGATCGACATGCTCGTGTTCTTCTGGGACCCCCTCGAGCCGCAGCCGCACGACCCCGACGTCAAGGCGTTGCTGCGGATCGGAGCGGTGTGGAACGTCCCCATGGCGTGCAACGTCCCGACCGCCGACATGCTCATCTCGTCGCCGATGCTCGCCGACAGCTGGACCGGCCGCCCCGAGATGGTCTCCCGTGACTGGGTGCGCCAGACCGAGGCGCTCTGAGCCTGGGTACAGCTAGCGCGAGCCGCCGGACAGCGCCGCCGTGACGATGGCGAGCGCCTGGGCCGGGGCGAGCCCCAGCTCAGCGGTGCGGGCCCGGTAGGCCTCCGCCGCAGCCTGGGCGAGGCGCTCGCCCGGGTCCCCGTGCGGCGACACCACGGTGCCGTTGCGACCGCGGGTCTCGACGACCTCGTCGTGCTCGAGCGCGCGGTACGCCTTGGCGACGGTGTTCGCCGCGACGCCGAGCTCGGTGGCCAGCGTCCGCACCGGGGGCAGCCGCGCGCCCGGCGCGAGGTCGCCGGACCGCACGGCGGCGAGCACCTGGGTGCGGATCTGCTCGGACGGGGGAGCGGTGTCGTCAGGGTCGATCGTGAACATGTGTGCTGGTCCTCAGGTCGGGTGCGCCCGAGCCTAGCGGCAGGACCGTGACAGCCTCACCCCTGCGGCACGATCTGCTGGATCGCCCAGGTGTTGCCGTCAGGGTCGGTGAACCCGGTGAAGCGTCCCCACGGCAGGTCCTGCACCGCCGGGGCGTCGACCCCGCGCGCGAGGAGGTGCTCTCGCGCCGCGTCGGCGTCGTCCACGACCACCTGCAGCCCGTGCAGAGAGCCCGGCGGCATCTCGGTCATGGTGAGGTCGAGGACGATCGAGCACGCCGAGCCGGGTGGCGTGAGCTGGACGAACCGCAGCTCCTCGGAGACGGTGACGTCGTGGTCGGCCACGAACCCCACCTGGTCGACGTAGAAGGCCTTCGCGCGGTCGATGTCGCTGACCGGGACCTGGACGAGCTCGAGCCTGAAGTCCATGAGACTGCTCCTTCACCGAGGGGCGACGCTGACCTCTCGATCATCGTCCTCACGCCCCGTCGGCACCAGACCCGGGCCCGGTCCAGCCGAGGCACAGGTGGCCGAACCCGTCGGCCTCAGCCGCGGTCGACGTAGCGGAACGCGTGGACGACGGCGGGTCCGCCGACAGCACGGACTCCGACCACGCGACCGGTGAACCCGCCTGCCACCTCGGTCGACAGGTAGCGGCCGTCGACCCGGGCGAGCTCGGTGTCGGTGCCGTCCTGGGAGACGAGCAGCCGGAGGTCGTCGGGACCCGCGTGCGTCGGGTCGGCGGCCTCGACCACCAGGGTGACGCGGCGTGCACCGACAGCGACCTCGGCGCCGACCTCGCTCTCGAGCGGACCGATCCGAACGACCGCGCGGGCGACGCCTGCCTCGAGCAGCACCTCGCACCAGTGCGCGTCGTCGAGCCGTACCCGCAGCGCGACGCCCGACGAGACCACGCTCTCCGGAGCCGCGTCCGATGGTGCTGCTGCGTCGACGTCTGCCTCGGCCCGCCAGCGCAGCCCTGCGGTCCGTGCGGCGAGGATGCTCGCGTCGCCCGACGGCGACTGGACGGGTGCCAGCACGAGCCGACCCCGCCCCTGCTCGCGGACGACCTCGTCGACCGACGCGCTCGGCACCACCCAGCGGGGGTGGAGCCCTGGCCCGTCGAGCTCGTCGACGAAGGAACGGTCGACCGGGACCTGTGAGAACCGGTGCTCGTCGACCACGGGCCACCCGTCGACCCAGTCGACGCCGGCGAGGAAGGTCTCGCGGCCGTTGACGTGGAACAGCGGGGTCGTCCCGGCCGGGCGCACCCCGAGGTAGACGACGGCCCAGCTGCCGTCGGCGAGCTCGACGAGGTCGGCGTGCCCGGTGTTCTGCACGGGGTGCGTGGTGCTGCGGTGCGTGAGCATGGGGTTGTGCGGCGCGGGCTCGAACGGCCCCTCGGGCGAGGTCGACCGTGCGACGGCGACGGTGTGACCGCGCTCTGTGCCGCCCTCGGCGATCACGAGGTACCACCAGCCGTCGTGCTCGTAGAGGTGCGGGGCCTCGGGGTGCGCCAGACCGCTGCCCTGCCAGAGGCGGTGCGGTCCGTCGAGCACCTCGCCGCTGGTGAGGTCGACGCGCGCCTGGGTGATGCCCGGCGCGTCGGCGGTGGTCGAGCAGTAGGTGACGTAGCAGCTGCCGTCGGCCGACCACGCGAGGTCGGGGTCGATGCCCACGAGCCCGGGGATGCGGGTGGCCGACGACCACGGTCCGCCCGGGGCCTCGGTCGAGACGAGCAGCTGGCCCCCGCCCCCGGACACGTCGGTGGTGACGAGCCAGAAGCGCCCGTCGTGGTGGCGCAGCGTCGGGGCGTACACGCCCTGGCTCGCACCGGCGGTCGCTGCCGTGAACTGGTCGTCGCGCTCGAGCACGTTGCCCACGAGGGCCCAGGTCAGCAGGTCGGTGCTGTGCCACAGCGGGACGCCGGGCGAGTACTCGAAGGAGGAGCAGGCCAGGTAGTAGTCGTCGCCGACACGGCATATCGAGGGGTCGGGGTGGAAGCCCGGGACGATCGGCTGCACGCTCGTGAGCGTGGCGTCGGCGGGTCGCCGCGGCGCGGTCTCCTGGTCCGAGAGCCCAGGTGCGGCCGAGGCGGAGACGGGTGTGGTGGTGGTGGAGGTCATTTGATTCCTGTCACGGCGATGCCTTGGGTGAAGTAGCGCTGGAGGGCGACGAACAGGAGCAGCACGGGAGTGATCACCAGCACCGACCCGGCGAGCAGGACGCCGTAGTTCGTCGAGTTCTGGCCGACCGAGTACAGGGACAGCGCCACCGGGAGGGTGTACATGTCCTCGGACTGGGCGACGACCAGCGGCCAGAGGAAGTTGTTCCACGAGCCGAGGAAGGTGAGGATCGCGAGCGTGGCGAGAGCGGGCCCGCACAGCGGCATGATGATCCCCGCGAAGATCCGGACCTCGCTGGCCCCGTCGATGCGGGCCGCCTCGAGCAGGGCGTCCGGGATCTCCTGGATGAACTGGCGCATGAGGAACACGCCGAGCGGGCCGGCGAGGAACGGCAGGATGAGTGCCGCGTAGGTGCTGACGAGCCCGAGCTTGCTCACCACGACGAACAGCGGCACGAAGGTGACGACCCCCGGGACCATGAGCGTGACGAGCACGAGCGCGAAGACGATCCTCTTGCCGGCGAACTCGAGCTTGGCGAGGGCGTAGCCGACCATCGAGCAGAACAGCAGCGTGCCGAGCACGGTGAACAGCGCGACCACCACGCTGTTGACGAAGTAGGTGGCGATGTCGAGCCGGCCGAACCAGGCGGTGAAGTTCTCCCAGGTGAACGTCTCGGGCCACCAGGTCGGCGGTCGGCGCAGCAGCTCTTGCTGCGTCTTGACGGACCCGAGGTACATCCAGACGAAGGGCACCAGGGTGACGACGACGGCCCCCGTGAGGAGCGCGTAGACGACGGCGCGGGCACCGAGGCCGCGGCGCGGGCGCCGGGTCCGTCGGGACGCTGGGGAGGACGACGCCGTGCGGCTGGGACTCGTCCGGGTGGTGGGGGCGTCGGTGACGGTCATGACGTCAGCCCTTCTGTCGGAAGGTCCGGAACTGCACGAGGCTGAGCAGCGCGATCGCCACGAAGAGCACGTAGCTCGCTGCCGACGCCGTGCCGTAGTTGCCGAACCCGAACTGGTTGTAGGTGAAGTAGCTGATCGAGAGCGTCGAGTCGAGCGGCCCGCCCTTGGTCATGACGAAGGGCTCCTCGAAGAACTGGAGGAAGCCCACGGAGAGAAGCACGCCGCCGAGCAGCATCGTGGGGCGCAGCAGGGGGAGGGTGATGCGGGTGAACCGCTTCCAGGCGCCCGCCCCGTCGACCTGCGCGGCCTCGAGGACGTCGGTCGGGACGCTCTGCAGCCCGGCGAGGAAGATGATCATCAGCGTGCCCATGTTGCGCCAGACGGCGAGCAGGATCATCGCCGGCATCGCCCAGCGCGGGTCGTTGAGCCAGTCCGGTCCCTGGATGCCCACCCAGCCGAGGACCACGTTGAGCAGTCCGTCGGGCTGGAGGATGAAGCGCCACACGACGGCCACGGCGACGATGCTCGTCACGACGGGGGCGTAGAAGCCCACGCGGAACGCGGTGCGGAACCGGGTGATGCCGTTGTTGAGCGCGATCGCCAGCGCCAGCCCGCAGACCATGGTGAGCGGGATGCCCACCACCACGAAGTACACGGTGTTGAGCAGCGCCCGCACGAACTGCGGGTTCTGGAACAGCGCGGTGAACTGCTCGACCCCGACGAACCCGACCGCGAGCGGGTCCGGGATGTCCGTCGACCGGAAGTCGGTGAACGACATGACGAACGAGCTGAGCAGCGGGAAGACCATGAAGATCGCAAAGCTCAGCAGGAACGGCAGGGCGAAGGCGTAGGCGACGACGGTGGTGCGCCGGCGGCGCCGGGCGGCGAGACCGGGCCCACCGGGACGGCGGACCGTCCCGGTGGGCCCGGTCCTGGTGAGGACGGTCACTGCCCGGTCCCGAGGGAGTCCGCCGTGCTCTGCAGCTCGCCGAGGGCGACCGCCGGGTCCTTGTCGCCGCGCAGGATCTGCTCGAGCTGGGTGTCTGCCGCGGCAGAGACCTGGGGCCAGGTGGTGAGGGTCGGGGCGATCTTGACGCTCTTGAGCTGCTCGCCGAAGCCGGCGACCTTGGGGTCTGCGGTGAGCGTCGGGTCGTCCCAGGCGGACTCCTGGGCGGGGAGGTCGTTGACGGCGCTGAACCAGTCGACCTGGACCTCGGGCTGGCTGAGCCACTCGACGAGCTTCCACGCGGCCTCGGGGTTCTCGGCGTCCTTGAAGACCGCGAGGTTGGCGCCGGCGGCGAAGGAGGTCGAGGTGCCGTCCGGCGACGCGGGGACGAGACCGACGCCGAACTTGTCCTCGAAGCCCTCGCCCCCGGCGGTCTTGAGCCCGGGGATGTCCCACGGCCCGCTCATGAACATCGGGACGGAGCCGTCGACGAAGGCCGCGGTGGTCGAGCCGGCCTCGGCGTCAGGGTTGCGGTTGGCGATGCCGTCCGCGAAGAAGCTGTCGATGTAGTCGACGGCGCCGGTGACCTCGGGGGTGTCGAGCGTCCAGGTGGTCTGGTCGGCGTCCATGACCTCGGCCCCGTTGGACCACGCGAAGGGGAGGCTGCTGAGGAACGAGTTCCAGCCGCCGGAGGGGAGCGCGACGCCGTACTCGGCGCCGGCCTCGTCCTGGTAGGCCTGGGCGAGGGCCTTGAAGCCGTCCCAGTCGGTGGGGAAGGTGTCGAACCCGGCCTGCTCGGCGAGGTCGGTGCGGTAGAACAGCACGCGGGTCTCGACGTACCACGGGACGGCGTACTCGACGCCGTCGAAGGTGGTCGACGTCGTCGCGAAGTCGAACATGCCGGAGGTGTCGATCGCCTCGGGCTTGGGCTGGAGGGCGTTGGCGAAGGTGGGCATCCAGTCGCTGCCGAGCATGCCGATGTCGGGGGTCGTCCCTCCCGCCACGGCCGTCTGGTACTTGTTCTGCGCGGAGTCCCAGGGGACTGCGGTGACCTTGACGGTGACGTCGGGGTTGGCCTCCTCGAAGGGCTTGATGAACTCGGTGAGCGCCTCGCCCTCGGTGCCCTGGGCCCAGATGGTCACGGTGCCGGAGGCAGGGCCGCTCGTGAGCTCGACGGCGTCGTCGGCCTGTGCGGGGGAGTCGGTGTCGCGGCCGCAGCCGGCGAGCAGCAGTGCTGCGGCTGCGGCGATCGCGGTGGGGGCGAGCAGTCGTCGTCGGATCATCATCGTTCCTGTCGTGAGTGCACGTCTCGTGCCGGCGGTGGGAGAGCTGCCGTGGCTGTGCGTCGGTGCGCAGCCATGTCTCGCAGACAGAATCTAAGCGCTTAACAACGGCAGCGCAAGACCCTGCCGCGAGGGGGTGAGAGGTGGGAGAGGGCGGCGCTGCTCAGGAGCAGCCGCAGCTCCCGCCGAGCACGAAGGCCGACCCGAGGAGCTCGTGCCGGTCGGCGTCGCTCTCACCGGCCAGGATGTCGGCGAGGATCTGCACCGCAGAGCGCCCGACGAGCTCCATCGGCTGCCGGACGGTGGTCAGCGGGGGAGCCGAGAGGCGGCTCGCGAGGATCCCGTCGAAGCCGGTCACCGCGACGTCGCGGGGAACCGTCACCCCGGCTGCGCGCAGCGCGTCGACGGCGGCGAGGGCCGACTGGTCCGTGTCGCACACCAGGACTTCGGGCAGAGACCCGGAGGCCAGCAGCCTCGCGACGACGGCGATGGTCGTGGCGTCGTCGCCGGCGTGCACCGGCAGCACCTCGGGGACGGGCAGCCCGGCTGCCTGCATCGCGGACGAGAACCCGTCGAAGCGTTGGACGAACTCGGGTGTGCCCAGCTCGCCGAGGTAGGCGACGTCCCGGTACCCGTGGACCTCGAGGAGGTGGCGGGTGAGCTCGAGCATGCCCTCCCGGTTGTCCACGAAGATCGTGTGGACGCCCTCCTGCCGCACCGCCCCACCCAGCTCGACCACCGGGATCCGTGAGGCCACCTGGGTGAGCGTCTTGTCGGGCATGGCCCCGGCGAAGGCGATGAGCGCGTCCACCCGACCGGCGACGTCGATGGCGTGCGGCAGGTGCGGGGTCGTCCGGGCGCCGCCCAGCATGAGGGCGAAGCCGCGTCGGCGGCACTCGAGCTGGACGCCGCGCTGCACCTCGTCGGCGTAGAGCGGGAACAGGCGCCCCTCGCCGACCGTCCCCGGGACGACGTCGAGCTCGTCCGCGTCGAGCAGGTAGTCGAAGGCGTACAGCCCGATCGCGCCCGTCCGGCCGCGGGCCAGCCCGCGCGCGCTCGCGCTCGGCACGTAGCCGAGGCTCTCCGCGGCGGCGAGCACCTGCTCGGCCGTCGAGGCCTTGACCCGCTCGGGCTTGCTGAAGACGAAGGAGACCGTGGCGATCGAGACGCCTGCGGCCTGCGCGACGTCGTAGACCGTCGGCTTGCGCGGCGCGTCGGCACTCCTGCGGTTCTCGGGCACGACGGACAGCCTAGCCGCGAGGTGCGCGTGCTGGTCGGGCCAGCGCTGCGCCGGGCGACGGGGTCGAGGCGCGGGTGCGGTCGACGGGCTCTGCCGAGGCGCGCCCCGCGTCTCACGACCAGGCGACGTAGGCGACCACCAGGAACGCCGGCAGGAGGAAGTCGATCACGAGGATCGCGGTGTTGTTCACCGCGTAGTTGCGGGACCGCACGATGCTGCGCACGTGCCCGAGGCCGCAGCCGACGCGGTAGACGGAGCTCGCGATGATGATCGCCAGCCAGTACTCCGTCCCGTGGCTCCCGGCGAGCACCCCGGTCACCCCGAAGGCGAGGCCCGCGAACCCGACCTCGAGCTCGAAGGGCGACCGGTCGAAGCCGATCGACCGGGAGATCGCGCCCGAGAAGAACAGGTGTGAGATCCCCGCGCCGATCCCCGCCCACCCGATCATGTAGACGACGGCGTTGACCAGGAGCGTCCGCTGCCAGTCGTCGTCCCGCGAGACGAGGACCGGGACTGCGGTCACGACGAAGAGGATCACGCCGATGAACGGCAGCAGGCCGAGCCACCTGCTGGAGGCACGCCCCGGGGTCGGTGCTGGTGCGCCCGCTGGTACGGGGAGGTCTTCCGCTGCTCGTGTCATCGTCGTCTCCGTGGCTCGGTCTCGAGAGCTGCCTGCGCCGGTGCGTCGATCGGGTGCGTGCCGGAGCGTGTGCCAGGTCAGGTCCGCCCCTGCGGGATCCGAGCGTCGTGGCGTCTGGGACGAGGTGTCGGTCGGCGTGGTCACGACGAGGGCCTCACGACCGAGCGTAGGGACCCCGGGGCACGACGTACGGCTCACCCCGGGGTGAGATCGAGAACCACCCGTGGTGGACCCGGAGCGCCGCAGAGGCGCCCGTGGACGACGAAGCGGCCCCGGGTGAACCCGGGGCCGCTCCGTGATGCTGGTGTCGTGCTGTCCTGCGCTGTGTCCGGAGGGGGACTTGAACCCCCACGCCCGTTAGGGCACTAGCACCTCAAGCTAGCGCGTCTGCCATTCCGCCACCCGGACAGGTGGACCTTCGGGGAGCGTTTCCGTTCCCTTGGGTGCGACGGAAAATCTAGCACGGTTTCGAGGGGGTGCTCGACCACCGGGGCCGGGTTGTCCGAGAGGTCTGACAGGTCCGGCTCCCGCCGCTCGCGATCCTGCCGACCGCTTGCCAGCGACCCCGCCCACCCTTGCCAGCGGCGCGACGTCGTGCCAGCCTCGGGAGAACCACGTCGTCGGGTGACGGTGCCCGGCGCGCGACAGCGACGGAGCGAGCCATGGGGATCGTCCAGATCGACCTGTTCACCACGCTCGACGGCGTCGCGCAGGCGCCCGGCGGGCCAGAGGAAGACCCCGAGGGCGGCTTCGCGTTCGGTGGGTGGCAGGCTCCGCTGTCCGACGGGACGGTCGGCGAGCAGGTCGTCGCGGGCATGGAGACGATGGACGCGCTGCTCCTCGGGCGCAGGACCTACGACATCTTCGCCGAGTACTGGCCCCGCCAGCAGGGACACATCGCCGACGTGCTCAGCTCGGTCCCGCGGTACGTCGCCTCGCGGCATCCGCTGCGTCTGGCCTGGGAGGGCGCCGAGCAGCTCGGCCCCGACCTCGGCGACGCCGTCCGCGGGCTCAGAGAGCGGCACGCGGAGACCCACGTGATCGGCAGCCTCGACCTGGTGCAGACGCTCCTCGCCGACGGTCTGTTCGACCGGCTCAACCTCTGGGTCTACCCGCTCCTCCTCGGCGCGGGGAAGCGGGTGTTCGGCACCGGCACGGTCCCCACGAACCTCCGGCTCGCCGAGCCGGTTGTGACGACACCGGGCGGCGTCCAGCTGCAGCGCTACGAGCGCCTCGACGGGACACCAGCGGTGGGGACGATGTCGGCGGGCGACGCGGAGGGTCGATAGTCCGAAGGGGACGCCCCAGGACGACGGAGCGGCCCCGGGTGAACCCGGGGCCGCTCCATGATGCTGCTGTCGTGCGCTGTGTCCGGAGGGGGACTTGAACCCCCACGCCCGTTAGGGCACTAGCACCTCAAGCTAGCGCGTCTGCCATTCCGCCACCCGGACAGGTGGACCTTCGGGGAACGTTTCCGTTCCCTTGGGTGCGTCGGAAAATCTAGCACGGTCTGGACCCAGGTGTGGAATCCGTCGGTGCCTTCGTGACGCGCACCACGTGGCACGATGCTCGGGTGACCTCCGTGACCAGCAGCTCTGCGCCCGAGGTGCTCGTCGTCTGGGGGAGAGGCTCGTCCTCCGGTGGCCCGGACGACCTGCTGCGTCACGCCGTCGCCGCACACCTCGAGATGGACCCCGGCGAGGTGCAGACGGGCCGCCTGTGCCCCCGGTGCGCGAGCAGCGACCACGGGCGACCGGTCGTGCTGAGTGCTGGTCGCGCAGCAGGCCGAGGCGAGCAGCGTCCCGTCCACGTGAGCCTCAGCCGGGCCGCCGGACGGACCGTCGTCGCCGTCACGACGGCGGGCCCGGTCGGCGTCGACGTGGAGCACGTCGACGCTGCGGGCTTCGACACCTTCGCGCGCGTCGGCCTGCACCGCGACGAGACGGACGGCGACGCCTCCTGGCGCACTCGGACCTGGGTCCGCAAGGAGTCGCTGGTCAAGGCGACCGGAGACGGGCTCATGGTCGACCTGCGGGACGTCCAGGTCACCGCGCCGGACGACGCACCAGAGCTTGTCCGCTGGGAAGGGCACGACGCGCCCGGCGGCGTGGAGATGGTCGACCTCGACGTGCCTGGGCAGGAGCCGGGTCAGCCCGCGCTCCTCGCGTCGCTGACACTCCTGTTCCCAGACGGTGCCAGCCGAGCACCCACGGTCATCACCACCCGGTCCGCGGCCGACCTCAGCGACCGCTGAGCGCCTGCCGCGCTCAGCCCTTGAGCCGGCGCAGCAGGGAGCGTCGTGCCTTCGGCAGCTCGGGCAGCGCGGGCTCCGCGAGCCACGCGGCGAACAGGTCGACGAGGTCCTCTCCGGACTCGCGCGTCGCGATCTCGACGAGGTCGGCGGTCGTCACCGAGCCGTGCCGGTGCTCCGCCACCCACGCCCTGAGGGTCCGCCAGAACGCGTCGTCCCCGATCGTGCCGCGGAGGGCGTGCAGGGTGAGCGCCCCGCGCTTGTAGACCCGGTCGTCGAACATGTCGTTGGTCCCCGGGTCGCCGAGGACCAGGTCCTGGGGGAGCGCTGCGAGGCGCGCGTGGTGCTCGTCGGCCAGAGCGTCGGCGCTGCGTCCGCCCGACGCCTCGGACCACACCCACTCGGCATAGCAGGCGAAGCCCTCGTGCAGCCAGATGTCCTGCCACCGCGAGGCGGTGAGGCTGTTGCCGAACCACTGGTGCGAGAGCTCGTGGGCGATGAGCCGCTGGGACTCCCAGCCGGTGCTGAGGAACCCTTGGCTGAACACGGACAGCCCTTGCGCCTCGAGGGGGATCTCGAGGGCGTCCTCGGTGACCACCACGGTGTACGCGGCGAAGGGGTAGGGGCCGAAGGCGTCGACGAACACGTCGAGCATCTCGCCCTGCCGGGCGAAGGCGCGCTCGACGGCGCTGGCCGCGGTCGGCGGGAACACCGCGTGGACGGGCGTCGGCCCCTCGTGGAGGGTGCGCCGGACGTAGCGACCGATCTGCACGGTCGCGAGGTAGGTGGCCATGGGCTCGGGCTGCTCGTACACCCACGTGGTGGTGCTGGCCCGGCGCCGGCTGCTCGTCAGGGTCCCGTTGGCGACCACGTGGTACTCCGAGGGCACCGTGAGGGAGATCCGGTAGGTGGCCTTGTCGGACGGCCTGTCGTTGCAGGGGAACCAGGACGGCGCACCGTGCGGCTGGGAGGCGACGATCGCGCCGTCGGCCAGCTCTTCCCACCCGGCCTCGCCGTCGGGCCCGGGCATCGGGCGCGGCGTGCCGGCGTAGGTGACGACCACCGTGAGCTCCTGCCCGGCCTCGACCGGGCGACGCGTCTTGACCACGAGGCGCCCGGGGCGCTGGGAGTACCGGCCGGGCTGGGCGCCGTCGACGGTCACCTTGGAGACCCGCAGCGCGTGCAGGTCCAGGGTCAACCGGTCGAGGTCCTCACGGGCGACCACCCGCAGCGACGCGGTGCCGGACAGCTTGTTGGTCTCGACCGAGTAGTCGAGCTCGAGGTCGTACCCGAGCACGTCGTAGGCCGGGTCTCCGTGACCGGGGACATAGGGGTCGGCGGTGGGCTCGACCGTCATCACGCGGTCACCGGCTCTGCCGGGGAGGGCGTCGGGGCTTCCTCGTCGACCCAGGGGCCGATCGGGTTGCCGACCCAGCGGGTCTTGTCGGGCACTGACTCACCTCTCATGACCAGGGACACCGGGCCCACAGTAGCGTGCCTGCCGAGAGTCGCAGCGGGGAGCACGACGCTCCCTGGTCCGAGGGTCGCGCCCTGCTTGAGCACGACGGCGTCGAGGCTGAGGACCCGGTCGTGGAACAGGTGCGTCTGCACCACGCAACCGCGGTTGACGGTCACGCCGTCGCGCAGCTCGACGAGGTCGGCCTCGGGCAGCCAGTACGTGTCGCACCACACACCGCGGCCGACGCGTGCGCCGAGGGATCGCAGCCACACGGCGAGCACCGGCGTGCCGAGCGTGCCCCGCGCGAACCACGGGGCGGCGACCACCTCGACGAAGGTGTCCGCGAGCTCGTTGCGCCACACGAAGGAGCTCCACAGCGCGTGGTCGGTCGCCGTGACCCGGCCCACGAGCGCCCACTTGGCAGCAGTGGTCACGGCGGCGGCGAGCGCACCGGCGACGAGCAGCACGAGACCTGACACGAGCGCGGCGGCCCCCCAGCCGTGCGAGCCGGCGACCGCGACGAGCACCGTGACGACCCCGAGGCTCAGCGACGCGGCGACCATCACGGGGACGAGCCGGCAGACCTCGACGAGCGCACGGGCCACCCGCAGCCGCGTCGGCGGGTCGTAGGTCCGGCTCTGGTCGACGTCGCTCGCGGTCCTGCGCAGCCGCGTCGGCGGGCTGCCCAGCCACGACGTGCCGCCCTTGGCCTTGGTGCGTCGCGGCGCCGCCGAGAGCACCGCGACGAGCCCGCCCTTGGGGACCTTGCGTCCCGGCGCCGCCATCCCGGAGTTCCCGACGAAGGCGTGCTTGCCGATCTTCACCTGCTCGACGCGCAGCCACCCGCTGCCGAGCTCGTACATGCCCAGCATCGTGTCGTCGGCGAGGAACGCTCCGTCGTTGACGGTGGTCAGGCTCGGGATGAGCAGGACCGTCGAGGCCTCGACGTCCTCGCCGACGTCTGCCCCGAGCGCCCGCAGCCACGCCGGCGTGAGCGAGCTCGAGTACAGGGGGAACAGCCAGGTGCGCGCCTCGTCCAAGATCCGCAGGACCGCCCAGGCGCGCCACGCGCCCGGTCCGTGCACGGCATGGATGCCGCTCGTGAGCCCGCGCGAGAGCAGCCGCACGCAGGCCCACACGAGCGCCGCGAGGACCACGAGCCCGACCACGCAGGCCACGGGCAGGAGCACGAGAGCCCGCAGCGCGGCACCGCCGGCCGAGCCTGCGTCGGCGACCGGGCCGATCACCACGGCGAGGGCGCACGCGACCGCGACCACGGGCAGGCCGCTGATCGCGACGGCGGTGGCCGCGTAGGCCCACACCCAGCGGCGACGCCGGGGCGGACGGTCCTGCTCCCACGGGCCGCGGGCGTCACCCGTGCGCTGCGCGGGCGCCCCGGCCCACGCGGCGTCGACCGGGACCGTCCCGAGGACCGCGGACCCCGGTGCCACCTCGGCGCGGTCGCCCACGACCGCGCCACCGACGAGCGTCGTGCGGGCACCGATCCGGGCCCGCTCGCCGACGGTGATCGCGCCGACGTGCAGCACGTCGCCGTCGAGCCAGTGCCCGACGAGGTCGACCTCGGGCTCTACCGAGCAGCCGTCGCCGAGCGTGAGCATCCCGGTGATCGGCGGGATCGTGTGCAGGTCGACGTCCGCGCCGACCCGCGCGCCGAGCATCCGGGCGTAGGTGGTCATCCAGGTGGCACCGGCGAGGGACGTCGCACCGAGCTCGTCGGCGAGGCGCTCGGCGAGCCACAGCCGCAGGTGCACCCGACCGCCGCGCGGGTAGCGTCCCGGGACGACACCGCGCAGCAGGAGGCGGGCGCCGAGCGCGGCGAGCGCCATCCGGCCCGCCGGCAGCACCAGCAGCACAGCCCCGAGCCCGATCCACCACCACGAGGCCTGCGGAAGCCAGGTGACGGAGAACATGTCGCCCACCACCGTGCTCACGGCCGCGAGCCACACGAGCCACCGCAGCCCCGCGACGGTGCGCAGCGGCACCGACGCGAGGACCTGCGCGGCCTGGGTCGCGGTCGGCACCGGGTTGACCTCGGTGTTGCGCAGGCCGGTGGGCGCGGCCATGCCGTCGAGCGCGGCAGCCAGGGCGCCGACCGACGGGTTCTCGTACACGTCGGCGACGGTCACCTCGGGGAACTGCCCGCGCAGCTGTGACACGAGCTGAGCGGCGGTGAGGCTGCCGCCCCCGAGCGCGAAGAAGTCGTCGGAGGTCGAGGTGACGACGGCCCCGAGGATCTGCAGCCAGAGCTCCTGGACCCAGCCCGCGGTCCCGTCGAGCGTCTCCGCGGCAGGCTCGGCTCCCGCGCTCGGCAGCGGCCACGGCAGGGCGTCGCGGTCGATCTTCCCCGAGGTGCGGGTCGGCAGGGTGTCCAGCTGCGCGATCCGCGGGACCAGCGCCGAGGGCATGGTGGCCCGGAGCGTGGCCATCGCACTCGTCAGGTCGAAGCCAGGACCGGGGGTGAGGTACCCGACGAGGATCGTGTTGCCGGACCGGGTCTTCCGGACGGCGGCCGCAGCAGCCTCGACCCCCGGGAGGGCCAGGAGCGCGCTGTCGACCTCGCCGAGCTCGACCCGGCGCCCGCCGATCTTGATCTGGTCGTCCGCGCGCCCCACGAACAGCAGACCCTCCGGGTCGTTGACTACGAGGTCGCCCGACCTGTAGGCGCGCTCCCAGCCGAGCGACGGCATCGGTGCGTACTTCTCGGCGTCCTTGACCGGGTCCAGGTACCGGGCCAGCCCGACGCCGCCGATGATCAGCTCGCCGGTCTCGCCGTCGGCGACCTGCTGGCCCTGCGCGTCGACCACAGCGAGGTCCCAGCCGTCGAGCGCCGTCCCGATCCGCACGGGCGGCTCCGTCGTCAGCCGCGCCGCGCAGGCCACGACCGTTGCCTCGGTCGGCCCGTAGGTGTTCCACAGCTCACGGTCCGCGGTCGCGAGCCGCGCACCGATCTCGGGCGGGCACGCCTCGCCGCCGAGGATCAGCAGACGTACGCCGTCGAGCGCCGTCGGGGGCCACAGGGCGACGAGCGTCGGCACCGTCGAGACGACGGTGACGTCGTTGGCCGTCATCCACGGGCCGAGGTCCATGCCGCTCTTGACGAGCGACCGCGGCGCCGGCACCAGGCACGCACCGTGGCGCCACGCGAGCCACATCTCCTCGCACGACGCGTCGAAGGCGACCGACAGCCCCGCCATGACCCGGTCGCCCGGGCCGAGGGGACGGTCCTGGAGGAACAGCCGCGCCTCGGCGTCCACGAAGGCGGCCGCGGAGCGGTGCGAGACCGCGACGCCCTTGGGGGTCCCGGTCGAGCCGGACGTGAAGATGACCCACGCGTCGTCCGACGGCGTCGGGCCGTCGTGGCGGTCGGACCTGGCAGAGGCCCGCGGACCGCGCTCGGCGACCACCAGGCCGTCGCCGACCACTGCCGCGACGCGCGCCTCGTCGAACACCGTGCGGGCCCGCTCGTCGGGGTCGTCCTTGTCGACCGGCACGTACGCCGCCCCCGCCTTGAGGATCGCGAGGATCGCGACGTACAGCGCCGTCGTCCCCGAGCTGATCCGCACGCCGACCGTGTCGCCCGGGCCCACCCCGAGACCGACCAGCTCGCCGGCGAGCTCGTCGGTCGCCTCGTCGAGCGCCGCGTAGGTGAGCACCTCGGCCACGTTGTCGAGGGCGGGGGAGTCCGGGTACCGGTCGACCGTCTCGCCGAACACGTCGACGAGCGTGCGCTCTGGCGCCGCGAGGTCGCCGCGCAGCAGCGAGGAGGGGCCTGTCGCAGGCTGGCCCGGGGTGGTGGGTACGGTCATGGTCGGACGATCCCTCGCGCAGGTGAACGATGCATGAATGCTGTGCGACGAGCACGAGCCGCCGCGCTGCGCCAGACTGTCTGGGCGTGCCCGTCGCCGCCCCCGGCTGCACAGCGCGGCGCAGCAGGACGGGACCTCCCGAACGGATAGTGTCGCAGGTGGACGACCCGCATCGGGCGTGCAGGTCAGCAGACGAGAGCAGGAGAGCATCATGTCGGGGCAGCGGGTACGGAGCGCAGCAGTGCGTCGGAGCACGGCGTCGATCCGCCCACCGGTCCCGGCTGCCCCGCAGGACTCCGTCCCGCTCTGGCTCAGGTCCTCCGCCGGCTGGGCCTGGCGCCTCATCATCGTGACCATCGCGATCGGCCTCGTCGTCTTCGCGACCTCACGGGTCCAGCTCGTCTTCATCGCGCTGTTCGTCGCCCTCGTCTTCTCCGCCGTGCTCCGCCCGGTCGTCAACATCTACGCCAAGGTGATGCCCCGGGCCCTCGCGACAGCCCTCGCGCTGCTCAGCGGCATCCTCGTCATCGGCGGGCTGCTCGCCTACGTCGTCGCCTCCGTCGCCGGCCAGTGGCAGAAGCTCTCCGACCAGTTCGAGAGCGGCACCAACCAGATCTTCGAGTTCCTCGAGAACGGACCGCTGCCCTTCTCGATCACGGTCGACGACATGCGCGGCTGGTTCGACGACGGCCTCCAGTGGGTCCAGGACCACGCCGGCGACATCGCCGGCACGGCCTTCGAGCAGGCGGGCACCGTCTTCGAGATCTTCACGGCCCTCGCGTTGGCCTTCTTCTGCACCATCTTCTTCCTGGCCCGCGGCGACAGCATGTGGTCCTGGTTCCTCAACCAGCTGCCCAGCCGGCTCCGCGACACCTGGAAGGTCGTCGGCGGCGCAGGCTGGTACACCTTCTCCGGCTACACCCGCGGCACCGTGATCATCGCCGTCACCGACGGGATCCTCGCGGGCATCTTCCTCACGATCCTCGGGGTGCCGCTCGCCGCCCCGCTCGCCGTGCTCGTGCTCATCGGCGCGTTCATCCCGCTCATCGGTGCCCCCGCCGCGATGGTCATCGCGATGGTCGTGGCGCTCGCGGCCGACGGCATCTGGAAGGCCGCGCTCGTCGGCGTCGGCATCGCCCTCATCGGCCAGTTCGAGGGGCACGTCCTCCAGCCGCTCGTCATGGGACGGCAGGTGTCGTTGCACCCGGTGGTCGTCGCGATCTCGGTGACGGCCGGGACGCTGCTCTCCGGGATCCTGGGCGCGGTCATCGCCGTCCCCCTGGTCGCGGTCGCCTGGGCCGTCTACTCCCAGCTGCGCACCCTCGACCCGCCCATGCCGGAGGACCTCGACGACGACGAGGACGACGACGGAGGAGACGAGTCCGACGACGGCGAGGGCGACGGCGACGAGGCCGCGGTCTCGGTGACCGTCCCCACGACACGACCTGCCGGCCAGGACCCGACCACCAGGACGACGACCCCGTCCACGACGACCTCCCCCACAACCGAGGACCCACGCACCACGCAGGACCCACCGACCAGCACGGCGTGACCCGCCGCGGCGAAGGAGACCCATGCGCATCGCAGTCCCGACAGAGACCAAGCAGGACGAGCTGAGGGTCGCCCTCACCGCGGACGGCGCCCACCACCTGGTGCAGGCGGGCCACGAGGTGCTGGTGCAGTCCGGCGCCGGGGTCGGGTCCTCCGTGACCGACGCCGACTACACGGCTGCGGGCGCGCGTGTGGTCGCCGACGCCGAGCAGGTCTGGGCGGAGGCGGAGCTGGTCGTCAAGGTCAAGGAGCCCCAGCCGTCGGAGCACCGGTTCCTGCGCAGCGACCTCACCCTCTTCACCTACCTGCACCTCGCCGCCGACCGCGCGTGCACGCAGGCGCTGCTCGACGCCGGCACCACGTCCTTCGCCTACGAGACCGTCCGTCTCGCAGACGGCTCGCTGCCGCTGCTCGCCCCGATGAGCGAGGTCGCCGGGCGGCTGGCCACCCAGGTGGGCGCCTACCACCTCACGAGCCCGGCCGGGGGAGCGGGACTGCTCATGGGCGGCGTCCCGGGGACCCGTCCGGCCAAGGTGGTCGTGCTCGGCGGCGGCACCGCCGGGCGCAACGCAGCGCAGGTCGCGCTGGGCATGCGGGCCGACGTCACCGTCCTCGACCTGCAGGCGCCGGTGCTCGCCTCGATCGACCGCGAGCACCGCGGGACCGTGCGGACCGTGACCTCGACGGCCGCCGCGCTCGACCGCGAGGTCGCCGGAGCCGACCTCGTGGTCGGTGCGGTGCTGGTCCCCGGTGCCCGGGCGCCCCGGCTGGTCTCGGACGAGCTCGTGTCCCGCATGCGCCCGGGCTCGGTGCTCGTGGACGTGGCCGTCGACCAGGGCGGCTGCTTCCAGAGCACGCGAGCCACGACGCACAGCGACCCCACCTACCGGGTGCACGGCAGCGTCTTCTACGCGGTCGCGAACATGCCCGGCGCGGTCCCGGTGACGAGCACGCAGGCGCTCACCAACGCGACCCTGCCGTACGTCGCCCGCCTCGCAGCGCTCGGCGGGGCACGGGACCTCGAGGCCCTCGCCGCCGACGCGCCCCTCGCCGCCGGGCTCGCGACGCTGCACGGCACGCTCGCCCACCGCGAGGTGGCGCAGGCGCACGGGCTCGGGTGGGTCGAGAGGTTCGCACCCGCCGTCTGACCGGGCAGGGACGGCGCGACCGCAGACGGGGGCGCGGGTCAGGTGGGCCCGTCTCGTCGTGGCTTGTCGACCTCGGACGGCTCGTGACGTATGAATGGAGTCATGTCTGACTCTTCCCACGAGCTCGACGCGAGCAACCCCTTCGCGAGCCGGTCCACCCTTCCCTACGCCCTGCCCGACTTCTCGGCGATCCGCGACGAGCACTACATCCCGGCGGTGCGCGCCGGGATGGCCGCGGAGCTCGCCGAGATCGAGGCGATCGTCACCGACCCGAACCCGCCGACCGTCGAGAACACCCTCGAGGCGCTCGAGACGAGCGGTGAGGTGCTCGACCGAGCCCTCACCGTCCTCTACAACGTCGCCTCGGCCGACGCGAGCCCTGCGCTCGAGGACATCGAGGAGACGCTCGCCCCCGAGCTCTCGGCGCACCACGACACCATCTACATGGACGCGCGCCTCTACGCCCGCGTCGTCGCCCTCGACACCGCGGTCCGCGCGGGCGAGGTCGAGGCCGGTGACGACACCCGCTGGCTGCTCGAGAACCTCCTCCAGGACTTCCGCCGCTCGGGCATCGACCTGAGCGCCGAGGACCAGGCGACGCTCCGCGACCTCAACGCGCGCACCACGTCGCTGGAGGCGGCCTTCGGGCGGCGCCTCCTGGCCGGTGCGAACGCGGCGAGCGTCTTCGTCGACGACGTCGCCGACCTCGAGGGCCTCGCCGACGACGCGATCGCGGCAGCCGCGCAGGCCGCCGCCGATCGCGGCGAGGAGGGGCGCTACCTCCTCGAGATGCAGCTGCCGACGCAGCAGACCGTGCTCGCCTCGCTCGCCCGTCGTGACGTGCGCCGCCGGGTGCACGAGGCCTCGGTGACGCGCGGGGCGACCGGTGACGACACCGACACCCGCGAGATCGTCGTCGAGCTCGCCCGGCTGCGGGCCGAGCACGCCCGCCTGCTCGGCTACGACCACCACGCGGCGTACATCGCCGAGGACGCCACCGCCAAGACGACCGAGGCCGTGAACGCGATGCTCGCCCCGCTGGCCCCGGCCGCGGCCGCGAACGCCCGCAAGGAGGCCCTCGACCTCACCGAGGCGCTCGTCGCCGACCTCGGCGACCCGGGCGCGACGCTCGAGGCCTGGGACTGGGCCTACTACGCCGAGCGTGTCCGCAAGCAGCGCTACTCCCTCGACGACGCCCTGCTCCGCCCGTACCTCGAGCTCGAGAAGGTCGTCCAGGACGGCGTCTTCAAGGCCGCCACCAAGCTCTACGGCATCACCTTCTCCGAGCGCACCGACCTCGTGGGCTACCACCCCGACGTGCGGGTCTTCGAGGTCTTCGACACCGACGGCGCCGGCATGGGCCTGTTCCTCGCCGACTACTACACGCGCGAGTCCAAGCGCGGCGGCGCGTGGATGAACAACCTCGTCGACCAGAGCTACCTCACCGGTGAGCTGCCGGTCGTGGTCAACAACCTGAACATCGTCAAGCCGCCGGCGGGGGAGCCCACGCTGCTCGTCTTCGACGAGGTCATCACGCTCTTCCACGAGTTCGGCCACGCGCTGCACGGGCTCTTCTCCGCCGTCCGGTACCCCTCGCACTCGGGCACCGACGTGCCGCGCGACTTCGTCGAGTACCCCTCGCAGGTCAACGAGATGTGGGCGTGGGACGAGTCGATCCTGCGCTCCTACGCGGTCCACCACGTCACGGGCGAGCCGCTCCCGGAGCAGTGGGTGCGCACCATGCTCGACTCCCGCCTGTTCAACGAGGGCTTCGCGACGACCGAGTACCTCGCCGCGACGCTCCTCGACCAGGCCTGGCACCAGGTGACCCCGGAGCAGGTCCCGAGCTCCGTGGACGAGGTCCTGCCCTTCGAGGCGGCCGCTCTCGAGGCCGCCGGCGTCGCGCTCTCCGAGGTCCCGGCCCGCTACCGCACCACGTACTTCAACCACGTGTTCGGCGGTGGCTACTCGGCCGGCTACTACTCGTACATCTGGTCCGAGGTGCTCGACGCGGAGACCGTCGAGTGGTTCCGCGAGAACGCCGACGCCGACGGCCGGGTCCTCAACCGCGCCTCGGGCGACCGCTTCCGCGCCGCGCTGCTGTCCCGCGGAGGGTCGACCGACCCGATGCAGGCCTTCGGCGAGCTGCGCGGGCGGGCGCCCGAGATCGCCCCGCTGCTGGCCCGCCGCGGCCTCGTCTGACGAGGCCACCGGTCACCTCCGGAGCCCCGCTCCCGGCCACGGCGGTCCCACCAGACCGTCGTGGCCGGTGCGCGTGATGCGGCGCGACCGCTCTCCGGGCACCTCGGCCGCGCCGCCGCGTGGCAGGTAGCGTGGGGGGATGACCTCACAGAACACCGCACCGACCCCAGTCCCGAGCGCCCAGGACGAGGTCGTCCAGATCTGTCAGGACCTGCTGCGCATCGACACGTCGAACTTCGGCGACGGGTCCGGCCCCGGTGAGCGTGCGGCGGCCGAGTACGTCATGACCTCCCTGCACGAGGTCGGTCTCGAGCCCGAGCTGTTCGAGTCCGAGCGTGGCCGCGCGAGCGTCGTGGTCCGGCTGCCCGGGCTCGACCCGACCCGTCCCGCCCTGGTGCTGCACGGTCACCTCGACGTCGTGCCGGCCCAGGCCGACGACTGGCGGGTCGACCCCTTCGGCGGCGAGGAGATCGACGGTCTTCTCTGGGGCCGCGGTGCGGTCGACATGAAGGACATGGACGCGATGATGCTCGCCGTCGTCCGCCAGATGGTCCGCGAGGGACGCAAGCCGGCGCGCGACGTCGTGCTCGCGTTCTTCGCCGACGAGGAGGCCGGAGGTGCACTCGGCGCCCGGTGGGCGGTCGACCACCGCCCCGAGCTCTTCGAGGGTGCGACGGAGGCGATCAGCGAGGTCGGAGGCTTCTCGACCACCATCAACGGCCAGCGGGCGTACCTGCTGCAGACCGCCGAGAAGGGCATCGGCTGGCTCCGTCTGATCGCCGACGGACGTGCCGGGCACGGCTCGCAGGTGCAGACGGACAACGCCGTGGTGCACCTCGCGGCAGCCGTCGCACGCATCGGTCAGCATCGATGGCCGTACGTGATGACGCCGACGGTCGAGGCGCTGCTGCGCGGGGTCTGCGACCTCACCGGCCTGCCCTTCGACCCCGAGGACCCGGCCACGGTCGACGCGCTCATCGACGCGATGGGGTCTGCCGCCCGGTTCGTCGGGGCGACGGTCCAGAACACCTCGAACCCCTCCCAGCTCGCCGCCGGGTACAAGGCGAACGTCATCCCGGGCCGAGCCGAGGCGACGGTCGACGCGCGGTTCCTGCCCGGGCACGAGGAGTCCGCGATGGCGACCCTCCGCGAGCTCGCCGGAGAGCACGTGCGGATCGAGCCCATCCACCAGGACATCGCGCTCGAGGTCCCCTTCAGCGGCAACCTCGTCGACGCCATGACGTCGTCGCTGCTCGCCGAGGACCCAGAGGCCGTGGTCCTGCCCTACGCGCTCTCGGGCGGCACCGACAACAAGTCGCTCGCGCGGCTCGGCATCACCGGCTACGGCTTCGCGCCCCTGCTGCTCCCCGAGAGCCTGGACTTCCCGGGGATGTTCCACGGCGTCGACGAGCGGGTCCCCACGGACTCGCTGAAGTTCGGCACGAGGGTCCTCGACCGGCTCCTCGCCACCTGCTGACGCGGGGTCTGCCCGGGGACGGCCCTGCCGGGGGACGGCCCTGGGCAGGGCCCGCGGCTCAGAGCGTGCTGCGCACCCGGATGATCTTGCGGCGCAGCCACACCCGACGCGCGCCGCCCATGTAGAGCACCGAGCGGGCCAGCTCCCACCGGCCGTACTCGGCCTCGTCGGTGAGCATCCGGCGGGTCTCGGACCGGCCCTGCTCCCGGGGGATCGAGATGACGCGGTACTCGTACTGGCCGCCGTCCTCGGCCCACATGGTGGGCCGGACGCGCGGCTGGGTCGGTGCTGGGGATGCGGGGGAACCCCCGGGGTTGTGACGATCCATGGTCCCACCACCTTCTCGCGTGCCGTCGGGGGCACCGGGGACGCCTCGATCGACCCGCCGAACGTACCAAAGCCTGCTGACAGCGGCCTGGGGTGGCCACGGTCTCGACCTGCGGCGGCCGCCTTTCCCGCCTGCAGCGGCCGCCGTCGCGGACCGGGCGGTGCTGCGGAGGGCGCGGTGCGGTCGAGCGTCGTGCGGGGTGTGCTGAAGTCGCAGGGTCTGCGTGGTGCCATTCGGGCTGGTGGGGCGCTACGGTCAGGGTATGACCGTCGACCCCCGCGCCGCCCTTGATCGTCTCGTCGCCGCACTCGAAGCCCACCACGGGGCCGTGAGCAGCGCACGCGGCGACCAGGACGCCTCCGTCGACGACGCCTACGACGTGCTGGCCGACGCCTTCGACGTCTACGACGAGGCCATCGGCAACTCGTACGGCGAGGCGCTGCCCTTCGTGCTCGCGGACGACGACGAGGACGACGACGGCGAGCACGACGACGACGTGGACGAGGACGACCTCGACGACGACGAGATCGACGGTGCGGACCTCGACGACGCGGACGAGTCTGGCTACCGCGGCTGAGGTCGGCGACCTCTCCCACACCCCGACGGTGCGTCAGCCGCGCGGCGCGCCAGCACCGTGCCCGTCGGCCGCGCGTCCGTCAGGCCTGCGGCGCGCTGACGTCGTCGAGGGCCCGGCTCACCGCCGACGGCAGCTCGAGGCCGTCGGCGCCGAGGATCTCGCGCAGCTGCGCCGGGGTCCTCGCCCCGACGATCGCCGACGACAGGTAGCCGCGCTCGAGCAGCCACGCGAGCGCGACCTCGAGCGGCGAGCGCCCGAGACCTGACGCAGCCGTGCACAACGCGTCGACCACGGACGAGGCCGGCCCGGAGAGGTAGGGCTCGACGAACCCGGCGAGGTGCGCCGAGGCGCCGCGTGACCCCGGCGGCACGGTGCCCCGGTACTTGCCGGTCAGCACGCCACGGCCGAGCGCAGACCACCCGAGCACGCCGACGCCGAGCGCCTGCGACGCGGGGACCAGGCTGCGCTCGACCTCGCGGGCCAGCAGCGAGTGCTCCACCTCGACCGCCGCGAGGCCCGGGCCGTCGCTGCCGGCCAGGCGACCCGCGACGTACCCGATGTGCCAGGAGCTGTGGTTCGACAGGCCCACGTAGCGGGTCCGGCCGGACGACACGGCGTGCGCGAGGGCGGCGACCGTCTCGTCGAGCGGCGTGCCCAGGTCGGGCGCCTGGACCAGGAAGAGGTCGACGTGGTCGGTGCCCAGCCGGGCCAGGGACGCGTCGAGGTCGGAGAGCAGGGCGCGCCGGGAGGAGTCCACGACCGTGCCCTGCGGAGAGCGGCGCAGCCCACCCTTGGTGGTCAGCACGAGGTCGTCGCGGTGCACCACCGAGCCGACCAGGGAGCCGAGGATCTCCTCGCTCGCGCCGTCGGCGTAGGAGCCCGCGGTGTCGACCAGCGTGCCGCCGGCGTCGGCGAAGTCGCGCAGCTGCTCCGCGGCGTCCTGCGCGTCGGTCTCGCGACCCCAGGTCATGGTCCCCAGACCGATCGCGGAGACGTGCAGGCCGGTGCGGCCGAGGCGGCGGTGTTCCATCCCCGCAGACTACGTGGAGCGTCGGGGCGTGCGTGCACGGCGTGCCCGTCGGCGGGTCCTGCGCCAGAGCGGGGCTGCGGGCCCGTGGAGGGGTAACGTGTCTCGACGTGAACGCGATCGAAGCACTCGTCCTCGGGCTCGTCCAGGGCCTCACGGAGTTCTTGCCCGTCTCGTCGAGCGCGCACCTGCGGATCGTCGGCGAGCTCATCGGCTCCTCCGACCCCGGTGCGGCGTTCACCGCCATCACCCAGATCGGTACCGAGGCCGCCGTCCTCCTGTACTTCAGGCGCGACATCGCGACGATCTGCCGGGCGTGGTGGCGCGCGCTGCGCGGCGCCGACGGCACGGGGTGGCGCGAGCGCATGGGCTCACAGGACCACGACGCCCGCATGGGCTGGTTCATCGGCCTCGGCAGCGTCCCGATCGTGATCCTCGGGCTCCTGCTCGAGGACTCGATCGACCAGAACTTCCGCAACCTGTACCTCGTCGCGCTCATGCTCGCGGTGTTCGGCCTCATCCTCGGCCTCGCCGACAAGGTGGGCAAGAAGACGCGCACCCTCGACCAGCTGACGCCCCGGCACGCGCTCTACTTCGGGCTCGCGCAGGCGATGGCGCTCGTGCCGGGCGTCTCCCGCTCGGGCGGCACCATCACCGCGGGGCTGCTCATGGGCTACTCCCGCGAGGCCGCGGCGCGCTACTCGTTCCTGCTGGCGATCCCGGCGGTGCTCGGCTCCGGGTTCTACAAGCTCTTCAGCTCCTCGGGTGACGTCGCAGGACCCGGTGCTGGCGCCACGCTGCTCGCGACGCTCGTCGCCTTCGTCGTCGGGTACCTCGTCATCATCGTGTTCCTCAAGATCGTGTCGACCTTCAGCTACAAGCCCTTCGTGTACTACCGACTCGGTCTCGCCGTCGTGGTCGTGCTGCTCCTGGCGACCGGCGTCCTCACGGCCCAGGGCGGCGTCTGACCGCACGCGGACCCGCTCTGACGGCGGCGCCCGCCCACCACGGGCGTCGGTCTGTGGGCCCGGTGGCTCAGAGCCAGCCGTTGTGCCGGAAGGCGCGGTGCAGCCCGAGGCAGATGCCGACCATCGCCACGAGCACCCCGGGGTAGCCCCAGGTCCACGAGAGCTCGGGCATGTGCTCGAAGTTCATCCCGTAGATCCCGGCGACCAGGGTCGGCACGGCAGCGATGGCGGCCCAGGCCGAGATCTTCCGCATGTCCTCGTTCTGACGGACGGACACGAGCGACAGCCGGACGGTGAGCATGTCGGAGAGCAGCCTGTCGTGGCTCTCGAGGTGCTGGTCTATGCGCTCGGCGTGCGTGGTGAGCCGCTCGAGGAGCTGACGGTCCAGGCGCAGCGACTCGGTCGCGGTCGTCGTGCGGTCGTCCCCGAGGTCGGGCAGCTCGACCGACAGGGGCAGCAGGGCACGCCGGGCCTCGGAGATCTCCCGCTTGAGGTTGTACAGCCGGGGGAGCGGGTCCTCGTCGAGCTCGAAGGCCACCTGCTCGAGGTGCGCCACCGCGTCGCCGAGCGCGAGCTCGACGTCGGACGCGCCGGCGAGCAGCTCGACGAGCATCGCGGCGAGCGCGGGCAGGGCGCCGGCGCCCTTGAAGGCGCGGTGCTCGGCGAGCTTCTCCGCCACCTTCTCGGTGATGCCGGCCGTGCCCGACTCGGCCGAGAACAGCATGGTCCCGGTCGCGAAGAGCACGAGGCGGCCGGTGGTGACCTGCTCGTCGTCGTAGGCTGCGGTCGGGACCACCACGTAGAGCGCGTGGTCGTTCACCCGGACCACCCGTGGGGCCGCGCTCGACGGGCCGTGGCTGGTGCGTGCCAGCCGGGCACGGACCTCCGAGACGTCTCCACCGCGCTCCTCGGCGGCGTCGAGGACGTCCGCGCCGTCGTCGACCACGAACCACCGTGCCTCCGGCCGGCTGGACCCTGCTGCGCCGGCGGCGGCTGCGGACCCGGCACCACCGACTGCCGGTGGCGTCCCTGCCTCGCTCCCGAGGTCGTGCCACTCGTCGTCGACCCGCTCGACCGTGCGCCGGACGGTGACGGAGTGCTCCTCGGTGGTCATGCCTGCATTGTGGACCATGCCCGCACCCGGTGCCGGGAGAGGGCCGCCCGCGCCCTGAACACGACCCAGCAGGGGCTCCAGCTCGGGATACTGTTGGACCGTGCTCACCTGGCCTGCCCCACAGATCCCTGAACTTCCCGGCCGCGGCGACGTCGTCCGCGTCCACGACAGCTCCACCGGCCGGCTGGTCGTCGCCGCCGAGGGGCCGTCGGCGTCGCTGTACGTGTGCGGCATCACGCCCTACGACGCGACCCACATCGGCCACGCGGCCACCTACGTGGCCTTCGACCTCCTCGGTCGGGCGTGGCGCGACGCCGGCCAGCAGGTCACCTACGCCTCGAACGTCACCGACGTCGACGACCCGCTGCTCGAGCGGGCCACGGCCACCGGCGTCGAGTGGCAGGACCTCGCGGTCGAGCAGACGGCGCTGTTCGCCGAGGACATGACGGCCCTCGGCGTCGTGCCGCCCGACGTGTACCTCGGTGCGGTCGAGACCATCCCCCCGGTCGCCGCCGCGGTCGAGGAGCTCGTGGCGGCCGGCGCGGCGTACCGCGTGCCCCTCGAGGAGGGCGCCGGCGGTGACGCGCCCGCTCTCGGCGACGTGTACGCCGACGTGACGGCCGACAGCGCCTTCGGGCAGGTGTCGCGCATGGACGAGGCGACCATGCTCGAGCTCTTCGCGGAGCGCGGGGGAGACCCCGGGCGTGCCGGCAAGCGCAACGCCCTCGACCCGCTGCTCTGGCGCCGGGAGCGCCCGGGCGAGCCGGCCTGGGAGGCCGGTTCCCTCGGGACGGGCCGTCCCGGCTGGCACATCGAGTGCGCCGTGATCGCCCGCGCAGGCCTCGGCCTGCCCTTCGACGTGCAGGGCGGCGGGTCCGACCTGCTGTTCCCGCACCACGAGATGAGCACCTCGCACGCCCGCCTCATCGGTGACGGCGACGTCCACGGCGTCGGCGCGGCGACGCACGTGCACGCCGGCCTCGTCGGCTACCAGGGCGAGAAGATGAGCAAGTCACGCGGCAACCTCGTGTTCGTGTCCCGGCTGCGCGCCGAGGGCGTCGAGCCCATGGCGATCCGCCTCGCGCTGCTCGCCCACCACTACCGCTCCGACTGGGAGTGGACCGACGCGAGCCTCACCGAGGGTGTCGCCCGCTTCGAGACGTGGCGCTCGGCGGTCTCCGGCAACGGCGGACCCGACGCCGACGCGACCCTCGCCGAGGTCCGTGCAGCCCTCGCCGACGACCTCGACGCGCCCCGTGCGCTGGCCGCCGTCGACCGGTGGGCCGAGCTCTCGCTCGCCGGCACGGAGAAGCCGGTCGAGGGAGCGCCGGGTGTCGTCTCGCGTGCCGTCAACGCGCTGCTGGGCGTGCGCCTGTAGGACGGACGCCGAGCAGGACGGGCCACCGGGCAGGTGCGCTGACGCCGAAGGCTTGCAGGTCACGTAGCGTCATGTGATCCGGTGGACTCACTCCAGTCCCCCTGAGGAAGGTCCCGCCCATGCTCTCGTCCATCACGTCGCCGCGACAGGTCAAGATCGGTGACGCCGCAGCGTTCGTCGGCACCACACCCCGGGCGATCCGTCACTACCACGCGATCGGCCTGCTCCCCGAGCCTGAGCGGGGTGGTGACGGCCGCCGCCGCTACGGCTACGACGAGATCATCCGGCTGCTGTGGATCCGCAAGATGGCCGATGCAGGCGTCGCCCTGGACGACGTCCGCGACGCCTTCGCCGACGCGGCACCTGCGGGAGCCGACGGCGAGAGCAGCAGCGGCGACGTCGCAGACGTCCTGGCGCGGCTGGAGCAGAACCTCGTGGCCCAGGAGGCCGAGCTGCGGCGCCAGCGAGCCGCCGTCGAGCGGATGCGCACCCGGGGCAGCCGGCTCGGTCTGCTCGACGACCTCGTCTCCCGCCGCCTCGAGGGTCTGCCCGAGGGATCCCTGCGCCAGGCAGACCTCGACACCCTGCTGGTCACGGAGCGGATCTTCAGCCCGCTCGGCGCCGCCGTCCAGGCCGGCCGCTTCGTCGCCCTGGCCACCACCCCTGGTCTGCGGGAGGAGTCCGACCGTGTCGACGCCGCGGAGGAGGCCCTCGACGACACGGTCGCCGTCGACGACCCTCGCGTCGCGCAGGTCGCCGAGCAGCGGCACGTGTTCGAGCTCGCGCTGCACGCGGCCATGGAGAACTCCGGGGCTGCGCAGGAGGACGACGCGCTCTTCGACGCCTGGGACGAGCTGCACCCCGCTGACGAACCCGCGTGCACGGCCAGCAGCCCTGCTCGTGGACGAGAGCCGAGGACCGTCGTCGAGGCCGTCGGGATGATGCCCTACGACTTCTCCCCGGCGCGCGTGCGGTGCATGGAGCTGGCCCTGGAGCTGAGCATGGAGACGTCCGTCGCCGAGGCACCCGCCCCTGAGGCACCGGCCCCGTGAGCTGCCCGCCGCTGCTGGTCCTCGCGCCCTAGAAGTCCTTGTCCCGTCGCTTGAGGTACTGCTCGAACTCGCGCGCGATGGCCTCGCCGCTCGCCTCCGGGAGGTCGGCGGTGTCCTTCGCCTCCTCGAGCTGGGTGACGTACTCGGCGATCTCGGAGTCCTCTGCGGTGAGCTTGTCGACACCGTTCTGCCAGGCCTCGGCGTCGTCGGGGAGGTCCTTGAGGTCCACGGGCTCGGCGAGGAAGGCCTCGAGACGGCTGAGGATCGCGACGGTGGCCTTGGGCGAGGGCGGGTGCGCGACGTAGTGCGGGACGGCGGCCCAGACGCTCAGCGAGTGGAAGCCGGCCTCGTGGGCCGCGCTGTGCAGGACGCCGACGATGCCGGTCGGACCCTCGTAGGTGTTGGCCTCGACGTCGAGCAGGTGCTGGACCGCGGGGTCGTCCGAGGTGACCGAGACGGGGATCGGCCGGGTGTGCGGCACGTCGGCCAGCAGCGCGCCGAGGGTCACAACGGTCGTCACGCCGAGGCTCTGGGCGATCTCGAGGATCTCCGTGCAGTACGACTTCCAGCGCAGCGACGGCTCGATGCCGTGCACGAGGACCACGCGGCGGCGGGTGCGCGGAGGCTCGACGACCGAGATGGTCGTGGTGGGCCAGGCGAGGTGCCGGGTGCCGTCGGGGGCTGTGGAGACCATCGGCCGGTTCTCCTGGAAGTCGTGGTACTCCTCCGGGTCGAGCTCGTCGATCTTCTCGGCGCCCCACACGTCGATGAGGTGCAGCAGCGCGGAGCTCGCCGCGCTGCCCGCGTCGTTCCACCCCTCGAAGGCCGCGAACATGATCGCGTCCTCGGCGGGACTCTCGGCGTCGGCGACCACGGCCTCCACGGCCGGGGTCGTCTCGCCCGAGCCGCCCGCGGCGTCGGTCACGTCTGAAGGGGTCTCGTCGGTCATCCCACCAGCCTAGTTGGCCCTCGCGGCGGGGTGCTCGTCGGCCGACTCCCCGCTCGACCCTGCCGGTCGAGCCGATACGATGGCCGGGTGCCCACCTCACCTGATCTGAGCCCTGTCCCCGCGCCCGCAGAGTCCCCGCGCACGACCATCACCTCGTCCGACGCCGCGCCGTCCGAGGTCGCGCCGCTCGACGCCGCGTCGCCCGGCGCCCGGCCTGCCGGTCTGCCCGCCGCCGTCCTGTGGGACATGGACGGCACGCTCATCAACTCCGAGCCCTACTGGATGGCCGCCGAGGGTGAGCTCACCCGCGAGCACGGCGTCCCATGGACGCACGAGGACGGCCTCCAGCTCGTGGGACGGGCCCTGGTCGACTCGGCCGCGATCATGCAGCGCGCCGGCGTGCGGCTCGAGGTCCCCGAGATCATCGAGTACCTCATCTCCCGTGTCATCGCACAGGTCGAGATCGAGGTCCCGTGGCAGGACGGCGCGGTCGAGACCCTCGCGTCCGTGCGGGCGCTCGGCGTGCCGTGCGCCCTGGTGACCATGTCCTACCGGTCCTTCGCCGACGCCTTCGTGGCGCAGGTCGCGCCGGGGACCTTCGACGTGACGGTGACCGGCGACGAGGTGGCGCAGGGCAAGCCGCACCCCGAGGCGTACCTGCGCGCCGCCGAGATGCTCGGTGTCGCGGTCGAGGACTGCGTCGTCGTCGAGGACTCGCCGTCCGGCATCGCCTCGGGGCTCGCCTCGGGTGCTGCCACCGTCGGCATCGAGGTCATGGTCCCCGTCGAGCCGCAGCCCGGCCTCAGCCGCATCCGCTCGCTGCGCTCGCTCACGCCGGAGACCCTCAGCCGTCTCGTGGCCGGGGAGGTCCTCGACGAGCTCGGCGCCCCGCAGGACGCTCAGGTCTGACAGCCGGCATCCCGATCGGGCCGCTCTCTCGGGTGCGGCGTCAGGTCGCGGGTCACGCGGCCGGCCGCACCCCCGTCGCCCGCTCGACCGCGTCGGGGTCGATCTCGGGCGGCGTGCCGCCGAACTCGGGGCAGACGCTCTGGTGGGCGCACCACCCGCAGAGCTTCGACCGCCTCGGTGCCCACACCCCGGTGGTCGCGGCGGTCTCGATGCTCGTCCAGATGGTCCGGACCTTCTGCTCCGTGGCGAGCAGCTGGGCCTCGGTGGGCTCGCTGCGCAGCACCTGCCCGTCGCCGAGGTAGACGAGCTGCAGCATCTTGGGGATCTCGCCGCGCTCGCGCCACAGGACCAGACCGTAGAAGCGCATCTGGAACTCTGCCGAGCCCGCGTACCCGGGGCGCGGCGACTTGCCGGACTTGTAGTCGACCACGCGCACGGCGCCGTTCGGGGCCACGTCGATGCGGTCGACGATGCCCCGCATGAGCGGCCCGCCGTCGAGCTGCGACTCGACGAACGTCTCGCGCGACTCGGGCTCGAGCCGGTTGGGGTCCTCGAGGGTGAAGTACGTGGACACGAGCCGCCCCGCGCCGTCGAGCCACCCCTCGGTCTGCGCGGCGTCGGCGAACAGCTCGCCGTACTCGGGGGAGGCCTCGCGCAGCCGGTCCCACTCGCCCGGGATGAGGCTCTGCGCGAGCTCGACGGTCCGTTCGCCGAGCGGTGCGTCGTACAGGCGCTCGAGGACCGAGTGCACGAGCGTGCCGCGGGCCGCCGCGGAGCTCGGCGGCTCGGGCAGGCGGTCGACGACCCGGAACCTGAACAGCAGGGGGCACTGGGTGAAGTCGTTGGCGCGCGACGGGGACAGCCCGGGGCGGCGAGGGGCCGGTGAGGCGGCCGGCGGCTGGGCCGGCACGTCGGCGAGGACGGGGAGCGGGTCGGGGTGCTGCATGGTGACGAGCCTAGGGTGCTCCACCCACACCTGGGCGACGTAGGGTGACGCCTGTGGAGAAGCGCAGAGGCTGGGTCGTCGGCCGCATCGCCGGAGCACCCGTGCTCCTCAAGCCGTCCGCCCTGCTCATGGTCGGCGTGCTCACCCTGCTGTTCGTCCCGACGGTCCGGACGGTCAGCCCCGAGCTCGGCTCGCAGACCCTGCTGGGCGCGTTCGTCGTCGTCGTCATGCTCATGGTGTCGGTGTTCCTCCACGAGCTCGCGCACGCCTTCGCGGCCCGTGCCCACGGCATGGTCGTCCAGGAGCTCGCGCTGACGCTCTGGGGCGGGCACACCGCGTACACCGACACCCGGTCGACCCCGCGGAGCTCTGCGGTGATCGCCGTCGTCGGGCCGCTCACCAACGTCGTGCTCGCAGCCCTCGCCTGGTTCGCCTACCAGGCGCACACCGGGTCCTCGGCGGTCGCGATGCTCCTCTACGTCACCGCCTACGCCAACGCCGCGGTCGCGATCTTCAACCTCCTCCCCGGCCTCCCGCTCGACGGCGGCCAGGTGACCGAGTCCGTCGTGTGGGCCGTCACCGGGTCCCGGCTCTCGGGGACCGTCGCGGCGGCGTGGACCGGTCGGGTGCTCGCGGTCGCCCTCGTCGCTGCCGCGATCGCCGTCCCCACCCTCGGCGGGTACCGGGTCGAGCTGCTCGTGGTCGTCTGGGCCGCCATCATCGGCTCCTTCATGTGGACCTCGGCGACGGCCGCCCTCACCCAGAGCCGCCGCCGCGCCAAGATCGACGCCCTCGACCCGCGGCTCCTCGCGCGCCCGGCCGTCGCGGTGAGCGCCGACGTCACCGTCGAGCGCGCCCGCGAGATCGCCCTCGCGGTCGGCGCGGAGGCCGCGCAGGTGCAGCTCGTCCTCGTGGCCGGCCCCCAGCCGGAGGCCGGTGTGGCGGCCGGCCAGCCTGTCGGGCTGGTCGACCACGACGCCCTCGCGGCTGTCCCGGACGACGCCGCCCGCACGGCCCCGGTGTGGACCGTCTCCGTCGCCCTGCCGACGGTCGCGGTCGTCGACGCCGCGCTCTCCGGCGCCGACCTCTTCACGGCGGTCCTGCACGCCGCGCCGCACGCTCCGGTGTGCATCCTGGTGCACGACGGGGACGTGGTCGGGGCCCTGCACGCCACGGACGTGGCCCGCTCGATCTAGACTCTCCCGTTGTGACCGACGAACTGAGCCCCGTGACCTCTGCCCCCACCGAGCCGACGGGCGCGCAGGTCCGGCGCGGCCCGTTCCGCCCCGGCGACCGGGTCCAGCTGACCGACCCGCGCGGCCGCCTCCACACGATCACCCTCTCCGCGGGGGCCAGCTTCCACACGCACCGCGGCTACTTCCAGCACGACGAGATCATCGGCCAGACCGAGGGGACCGTCGTCACCACGACCTCCGGCATCGAGTACCTCGCGCTGCGCCCCCTGCTCAGCGACTACACGCTCTCCATGCCGCGCGGCGCGGCCGTGGTGTACCCCAAGGACGCCGGCCAGATCGTCGCCATGGCCGACATCTTCCCCGGTGCCCGCGTGATCGAGGCGGGCGTCGGCTCGGGTGCGCTCACCCTGTCGCTGCTGCGCGCCGTCGGCGACGGCGGGTCGCTCCACTCGATCGAGCGCCGCGAGGACTTCGCGGACATCGCCCGCGCCAACGTCGAGCTGTTCTTCGGCGCCCCGCACCCCGCGTGGGAGCTGTCGATCGGCGACCTCTCCGACGTGCTGCCGACCGTGGCCGAGCCCGGCTCGGTCGACCGCGTGGTCCTCGACATGCTCGCCCCGTGGGAGAACCTCGAGGCCGTCGCCGGGGCCCTCGCCCCCGGTGGGGTCATGGTCTGCTACGTCGCGACCACCACCCAGCTCTCGCGGCTCGCCGAGGACCTGCGCGAGGACGGACGCTTCACCGAGCCCGAGGCGTGGGAGACCATGGTCCGCGGCTGGCACCTCGAGGGTCTCGCGGTCCGGCCCCAGCACCGCATGGTCGGGCACACCGGCTTCCTGCTCACGACGCGCCGGATGGCCGACGGCGTCGACGCGCCCGTCCGCCGGCGCCGGCCCTCGAAGGGCTCCTACCCGGTCACCGAGGAGGAGTGGAGCGCCGAGGACCTCGGCGAGCGCGCCGTCTCGGACAAGAAGGTCCGCCGGGTGCGCCGCGACGTCACCGCAGCGGTCGCCGAGGCCGGCGTGACCGGATCGTCACAGGACATCCCCGCGGACACGGGGGCGCACGACGACGATCTGTGACATCGTCGGACCTCACGCAGCGGAAGGGGCTCACCATGAGCGACTCGACACCCGACACCCCCCGGAGCACGCCTGAGGACGCCGCCCGCCGGCTCGCCGTGCTCTCCGCGCAGAACGAGCGCCTCGCCCAGGTGCTCGGCGAGGCACGCGGCAAGATCGTCGAGCTGCAGCAGCAGATCGAGGAGTTCGCCAAGCCCCCGGGCACCTTCGCGGTGTTCCTCGCCGAGCACGGCGACGGCACGCTCGACGTGATGTCGGCCGGCCGCAAGATGCACGTCGGCGCGAGCCCCTCCGTCGACCTCACGCAGCTGCGACCCGGCCAGGAGGTCAGCCTCAACGAGGCCTTCGTCGTGGTCGCCGCGGGAGGGTTCGAGCCGGTCGGGGAGATCGTCACCGTCAAGGAGCTCCTCGACGACGGCCGTGCCCTCGTGGTCGGCCGCTCGGACGAGGAGCGCGTCGTGCGCCTGGCGGGGTCCCTCGCCGGCGCGCCGCTGCGTGCGGGCGACGCCCTCACCGTCGACACCCGGTCGGGCTTCGTCTACGAGCGCATCCCCAAGGCCGAGGTCGAGGACCTGGTCCTCGAGGAGGTCCCGGACATCGACTACGGCGACATCGGCGGCCTCGGACCGCAGATCGAGCAGATCCGCGACGCGGTCGAGCTGCCCTTCAACCACCCCGACCTGTTCCGCGAGCACGGGCTCCGCCCGCCCAAGGGGATCCTCCTCTACGGCCCTCCCGGGTGCGGCAAGACGCTCATCGCCAAGGCCGTCGCCAACTCGCTCGCGGCCGCCGTGGCCCGTCGGGCCGCAGCGGCGGCCGAGGCCGGCGGGACGGTCGACGGCTCGCCGGTCCTGGTCGAGACGGCCAACCAGGCCAAGAGCTACTTCCTCAACGTCAAGGGGCCCGAGCTGCTCAACAAGTACGTGGGGGAGACGGAGCGCCACATCCGGCTGATCTTCTCCCGGGCCCGTGAGAAGGCGTCCCAGGGCTACCCCGTCGTCGTCTTCTTCGACGAGATGGAGTCGCTGTTCCGCACCCGCGGGACCGGGCTGTCCTCGGACGTCGAGACCACGATCGTGCCGCAGCTGCTCAGCGAGATCGACGGCGTCGAGCGACTCGACAACGTCATCGTCATCGGCGCGTCCAACCGCGAGGACATGATCGACCCGGCCATCCTGCGCCCGGGGCGCCTCGACGTGAAGATCAAGATCGAGCGCCCGGACCCCGAGGGCGCCCGCGAGATCTTCGCGAAGTACCTCACCACCGACCTCCCGATCCACGCCGACGACCTCGCCGAGCACCAGGGCGACACGGCCGCCGTGGTCGACGGCATGATCCAGCGGGTCGTCGAGCGCATGTACGCCGACACCGAGGAGAACCAGTTCCTCGAGGTGACCTACGCCTCCGGGGACAAGGAGACGCTGTACTTCAAGGACTTCAACTCCGGCGCCATGATCCAGAACATCGTGGACCGGGCCAAGAAGTCGGCCATCAAGGACTTCCTCGCCACGGGCCAGCGCGGCATCCGGGTGGAGCACCTGGTGACGGCCTGCGTCGACGAGTTCAAGGAGAACGAGGACCTGCCGAACACGACCAACCCGGACGACTGGGCGCGCATCTCGGGGAAGAAGGGTGAGCGCATCGTCTTCATCCGCACGATCGTCCAGGACAAGAACGGGTCGGGCCGGTCGGCGGCGGGCCGCACCATCGAGACGGCGACCAGTACGGGGCAGTACCTCTGAGCAACCTCTGAGCGATCTCTGACCACCTCTGTGCACGGGGCACGTTGCCTGCGCGGCCTCTGGCGGCTTGCTGAGCAGCGCAGGAGCCTCGGGTGGTGGCCCGTGGACGCCCGACGCCGGCCCTGCCGGGCGGGGCTAGGGTTGACCACGTGACTGTGCGACGAGTGATGGGGATCGAGACCGAGTACGGCGTCCACCAGCAGGGGAACCCGGCCGCCAACCCGATGCTCATGTCGAGCCAGGTGGTGACGGCCTACCGGGCGATCGCGTCGTCGGCCCGCTCGCGTGCGCGCTGGGACTACGACGACGAGGACCCGCTGCTCGACGCGCGAGGCTTCCACGTGCGCCGCGCCTCGGCGCACCCGTCGCTGCTCACCGACGACCCGACCCGACCCGCGCCCGCCGGTCCGGTCGCGGGCGAGCCCCAGGTGCAGAGCATCGAGCGCCCGACCGTCGAGGCCTACGACGACCCGAGCGCCGCGAACGCGATCCTCACCAACGGGGCCCGGCTGTACGTCGACCACGCCCACCCGGAGTACTCCTCGCCCGAGGTGACGAACCCGCTCGACGGCGTCCGCTGGGACGTGGCCGGGGAGCGCGTCATGGTCGCCGCGGCGCGCGAGGTCGCCGCGCACATGGGCGTGGACCTCCAGCTGTACAAGAACAACGTCGACGGCAAGGGCGCGAGCTACGGCACGCACGAGAACTACCTCGTGGACCGCGCCGTGCCCTTCGGCGTGATCGTCGAGCTCCTCACGACCTTCCTCGTGACCCGGACCGTGTTCACGGGCTCCGGGCGCGTGGGCCTGGGACCGACCGGCCAGCAGGCCGGCTTCCAGATGTCGCAGCGCGCCGACTACATGGAGGCCGAGGTCGGCCTCGAGACGACGCTGCGCCGCCCGATCGTCAACACCCGTGACGAGCCGCACGCGGACCGCAGGCGGTGGCGCCGCCTCCACCTCATCATCGGCGACGCGAACCTCTTCGAGACCGCGACGTACCTCAAGCTCGGCTCCACGTCCGCGGTCCTGTGGGCGCTCGAGCACCTGGAAGAGCTCCCGGGGGCCCAGGCGGCGCTCGCCGCGCTGCGCCTGCACGACCCCGTGGCGGCGGTGTCCCAGGTGAGCCGCGACCTCGCGCTCACCCAGGAGCTCGAGACGGCCGACGGCCGACGGATGACGGCCCTCGCCCTCCAGCAGGCGTACCTCGACGTGGTCCGCGACGCGGTCGACGCCCTCGGCTCCCACGACCCGGCGACCGACGAGGTCCTCGGTCGCTGGGCGAGCGTCCTCGACCGCCTCGCGACCGACCGGGCCTCCTGCGCCCGGGACGTCGAGTGGGTCGCGAAGCTGCGCCTGCTCGAGGGGCTGCGCAGCCGCGACGGGCTCGCGTGGGACCACCCCCGGCTGCGCGCGATGGACCTGCAGTGGTCGGACGTGCGCCCTGAGCGCAGCATCTACCAGCGGCTCGTCACGGCCGGCGCGGTGGAGCGTCTCGTGACCGAGGAGTCCGTCGTCGAGGCGGTGGCCCACCCGCCGACCGACACCCGGGCGTACTTCAGGGGCGAGGTCATGGCCCGGTTCCCGGCCGTGGTGTCGGCCGCGAGCTGGGACTCGGTGATCTTCGACCTGCCCGGGGCTCCCTCGCTCCAGCGGGTCCCGATGATGGACCCGTGGCGCGGCAGCGAGCAGCACGTCGGCCGGCTCTTCGCCGAGAGCCCGGACGCCGAGACGTTCCTGGCGGCGCTGCTCGGCTGAGGGGCCTGCCCACGCAGCCCCGATCACGGCCGACATGCCGTGCGACCTGTGGACTCGTCGCTCGTCGAGGCCGCCGATGTGGTGAGATGGGAGCCTGTCGACGCCCGTGAGGCGAGGCACCGAGGCAAGGAGGACCCCATGGCCGGTCAGGAACGCCAGCAGCACTCCCCGCAGGACCGCGAGCCTGACGACGCGGCCGCCCCGCCCGCCCCGGCTGCCGCCCAGGCACGCGACTCCGAGGTCGACGCCCTGCTCGACGAGATCGACGACGTCCTCGAGACGAACGCCGAGTCCTTCGTCCGCGGCTTCGTCCAGAAGGGCGGGCAGTGACCCGCCATGACGGCTGAGCACCCAGCACGGCTCCCGCAGGCCTTCATGACCCCGGGAAGCTCGTCCTTCGTCGACTTCCTGGCGGCGCACGACCCCTCGCTGCTGCCCTCGTCGCGGGCGCTGCCCGCCGGCTCGGCGCCGCCGGCACCGCACGGCACGACCATCGTCGCGGCGACCTTCGACGGCGGCGTGGTCGTGGCGGGGGACCGCCGCGCGACCTCGGGCTCGATGATCGCGCACCGCGAGATCGAGAAGGTCTTCGCCGCGGACGAGTTCTCGGCCGTGGGCATCGCCGGGACCGCCGGTCTGGCCCTCGAGCTCGTCCGGCTGTTCCAGCTCGAGCTCGAGCACTACGAGAAGATCGAGGGCACCCTGCTGTCCCTCGACGGCAAGGCGAACCGCCTGTCCACGATGATCCGCGGCAACCTCGGCCTCGCGATGCAGGGGCTCGCCGTGGTGCCGCTGTTCGCGGGCTTCGACCTGGTCGAGCGCCGCGGGCGGATCTTCTCCTACGACGTCACCGGCGGCCGTTACGAGGAGCTCGACCACCACAGCGTCGGCTCCGGCTCGGTGTTCGCGCGCGGCGCGCTGAAGAAGCTCTGGCGCCCCGGCCTCGACGCGGAGGCCGCGGTCCGGGTGGTCGTCGAGGCGCTGTTCGACGCGGCCGACGACGACTCGGCGACGGGCGGACCCGACGCCGTCCGGCAGATCTGGCCCGTCGTCGCGACCGTCAGCGAGGCCGGCTACCTGCGTCAGGGCGACGACGCCCTCGAGAGCGTCGTCGAGGACATCTCGCTCGAGCGGACCCGGCAGGCCCGCTCCTCCCGCTCGCGCCACGGATCGCTCGGAGGTGACCTGCGATGAGCATGCCGTTCTACGTCTCGCCCGAGCAGCTGATGAAGGACCGCGCCGACTACGCCCGCAAGGGCATCGCCCGCGGCCGCTCCGTCGTCGTGGCCGCCTACGACGGCGGCATCGCCTTCGCGACGGAGAACCCGTCGCGCGCGCTGCACAAGATCTCGGAGATCTACGACCGCATCGCCTTCGCGGCGGTCGGCAAGTACAACGAGTTCGAGAACCTCCGGGTCGCCGGCGTCCGGTACGCGGACCTGCGGGGGTACTCCTACGACCGGTCCGACGTCGACGCCCGCGGGCTCGCCAACGCCTACGCGCAGACGCTCGGCACGGTGTTCACGACGGAGTCGAAGCCGCTCGAGGTCGAGATCGTCGTCGCCCAGGTCGGTGCGACCGCCCACGACGACCAGATCTACCGGCTGTCGTACGACGGCTCCGTCGCCGACGAGCACGGTTTCGTGGTGATGGGCGGCGAGGCCGAGCAGCTCGGCACGGCGATGACCGAGCGGTGGCGCCCCGGCCTGACGCTCTCCGAGGTCCTCCGGCTGGTCCGCGAGGTGCTCGCCGGGCCGCCGGTCGACGGCTCCCCCCGCGAGATCCCCGCCACCCACCTCGAGGTGGCGGTGCTCGACCGCACGCGTCCGCGCCGGGCCTTCCGCAGGGTCGCCGGACCGGTGCTCGACGACCTGCTCGCTTCTCCGGCAGGTACCTCAGGACCGACCGGAGAGCCTGGGCCCGCCGGAACGGCCGCGACCGACGGCGGTGACCTGTGAGCACGCGACGGATCTTCGGGCTCGAGACCGAGTACGGCATCACCTGCGCCGCCCCTCCGGGGCAGCAGGGGCTGTCGGCCGACGAGGTCGCGCGCTACCTGTTCCGCAAGGTCGTGGCCTGGGGGCGCTCGTCGAACGTGTTCCTGCGGAACGGGTCGCGCCTCTACCTCGACGTCGGCTCGCACCCCGAGTACGCGACGGCGGAGTGCGACGACATCCGTCAGCTCATCACGTACGACCGCGGCGGCGAGCGGATCCTCGAGGGTCTCGTGGCCGACGCGCAGCAGCGGCTCGAGCTCGAGGGCGTCCCCGGCACGATCCACCTGTTCAAGAACAACACCGACTCGGCCGGCAACTCCTACGGCTGCCACGAGAACTACCTCGTGCGCCGGCAGGGTGACTTCACCCGGCTCGCCGACATCCTCGTGCCCTTCCTCATCACCCGGCAGGTGCTGACCGGCGCCGGCAAGATCCTCACGACACCGGCGGGGGCGACCTTCTGCCTGTCGCAGCGAGCCGACCACATCTGGGAGTCGGTCTCGAGCGCCACGACGCGCTCGCGCCCGATCATCAACACCCGCGACGAGCCGCACGCCGACGCCGAGCTCTACCGTCGTCTGCACGTGATCGTGGGGGACTCGTCGATGGCCGAGCCCACGGCCATGCTCAAGGTGGGCGCGACCGACATGGTGCTGCGCATGATCGAGGCGGGTGTCCCGATGCGGGACATGGCCCTCGAGAACCCCATGCGCGCCATCCGTGAGATCAGCCACGACATGACCGGGAAGGCACCGATCACGCTCGCCTCCGGGCGGACGGTGACGGCCGTGGACCTCCAGCAGGAGTACCTCGTCAAGGTCCGCGACTTCGTCGAGTCGACCGGAGAGGTGTCCGACACGGACCGCAAGGTCTTCGACCTCTGGGAGCGCGGCCTGCTCGCGCTGCAGTCGGGCGACCTCACGAGCGTCGAGCGCGAGCTCGACTGGGTGATCAAGCACCGCCTCGTGCGCCGCTACCAGGAGAAGCACTCGCTCGAGCTCTCCGACCCCCGGATCGCCCGGCTCGACCTGGCGTACCACGACATCTCGCGGACCGAGGGGCTCTACAACCTCCTGGCGGCGCGCGGGCTCGTCGAGCGGGTGACCAGCGACGTCGAGGTGCTCGAGTCCACCGCCGTCCCGCCGCAGACCACGCGGGCACGGCTCCGGGGCGAGTTCGTGCGACGGGCGCAGGAGGCGAAGCGGGACTACACGGTCGACTGGGTGCACCTCAAGCTCAACGACCAGGCGCAGCGCACCGTCCTGTGCAAGGACCCGTTCCAGAGTGTCGACGAGCGGGTCGACCGCCTCATCGAGAGCATGTGAGCGAGCGCATGTGAGGTAGTCGTGAGGCTGCTCCACGGCTCCTCCACCCCGGCCTCGGTACGATGGTCGGATGCCTCGTGCCCTCCCTCGAGCCCCCCGAGCTCTTCCTGACCCTGCTGTCGCCCCGCGGACGCGCCGCGGCGTCCTCGCCCGCAGCCGTGCGGCGTGGGCGGCGTCCGCGGTCGCCGTCACGCTCGTGCTCGCCGCCTGCGGCCCCGGCGCCGAGGAGGCGCCGACCCTCGAGCCGACCCCCGAGGCGACCATCAGCGTCACGGGGACCGGCGGTGCCGTCCCCGAGCTCGACTTCCCGGTGCCGCTGACGCTCTCCGCCCCGCAGGAGCAGGTGGTGTGGGAGGGCGCCGGTGACGAGCTCGTCGAGGGCGGCCCGGTGCTGCTGCGCGTCTACACCGAGAGCGGGGCCGACGGCTCGGTCGTCCGCGACGACTTCGCCTCGGTCCCGGTCGCCTACCTCATGACACCGGAGGAGATCGGGTCCGAGCTGTACGCCGTGCTCGAGGGGCACGCGGTCGGCGCCCGGCTCATGTACGCCGCCGACACCGACGGCACCCCGCTGGTGTCGACCATCGACATCCTCCCGACGAGCGCCTCGGGCGACGTCCGAGCCCCCGAGGAGGGCCTGCCGAGCGTCGAGCACGGCGAGGGCGGCGTCCCCACGGTGACGATCCCCGAGGGCGTCGAGCCGCCCGCCGAGCCGGTCGTGCGCCAGACGATCCGCGGCACCGGTGGCCAGGTGGCCAGCGGGCAGCAGGTCGTCATCCAGCTCCTCGCCGTCCGGTGGTCGTCGGGCGAGGTCTTCGACACGACGTGGGGAGAGGGTCTGCGTCCGCTGACCGTCACCCTCGGCGCCGACCAGCTCATCGAGGGCTTCGAGGAGGGCCTCGTCGACCTGCCCGTCGGCAGCGAGGTCATGCTCGTGGTGCCACCCGGTCTGGGCTTCGGCCCGAGCGGCAACGAGCTCGCGACGGAGACCCTGGTCTACGTCGTCGATATACTCGCGGTGTCTCCTCCGGCATGACCGCGGGAGCCGCCCGCAGCCGTGAGGCCGGGCGATCCCTGAGGAAGCAGGAGTGCATGTCTGTCTCGGTCCGCGTCATCCCGTGCCTCGACGTCGACGCAGGTCGCGTGGTCAAGGGCGTCAACTTCGAGAACCTCCGCGACGCCGGCGACCCCGTCGAGCTCGCGCGGACCTACGACGCGGCGGGTGCCGACGAGCTGACCTTCCTCGACGTCTCGGCGTCCTCGGGCAACCGCGAGACCACCTACGACGTGGTCCGTCGGACGGCCGAGGAGGTCTTCATCCCGCTGACCGTCGGGGGCGGCGTCCGGACCGTCGAGGACGTCGACCGCCTGCTGCGGGCCGGCGCGGACAAGGTCGGGGTCAACACCGCGGCGATCGCGCGGCCCGAGCTCATCGCCGAGATCGCCGACCGCTTCGGCAGCCAGGTCCTCGTGCTCTCGGTCGACGCCCGCCGCGTGCGTGACGACGTCCGGACCGACTCGGGCTTCGAGGTCACCACGCACGGCGGACGGCGGGGGACCGGCATCGACGCCGTCGAGTGGGCGGCGCGTGCCGCCGCCCTCGGCGCCGGCGAGATCCTGCTCAACTCCATGGACGCCGACGGCACCTACGACGGCTACGACCTCGAGATGTTCGCCCAGGTGCGCGCCGAGGTGACGGTGCCGATGGTCGCGAGCGGTGGCGCGAGCTCGCCGGCAGACTTCACCGCTGCGGCCCGGGCCGGCGCGGATGCCGTGCTCGCGGCGAGCGTCTTCCACTTCGGGCGCCTGACGATCGACGAGGTCAAGCGGGCGATGGCCGCCGACGGCGTGCCGGTCCGCCTCTAGCACCGGTCTGGCGCCGGTCGTCGTCCGGCGCCAGCCGTCGTCCGGCTCTGGCCGGTCAGGCCGCCGTCGTCTCCTCGGGCGGTCCGGGGAACCGTGCCACGAGGGCTCGCACGTCGGCAGGCTCACCCTGGAAGGTCACCCGGGTGCTCGCGCCGCGCCCGAAGGCGTAGAGGATCACGTCGGCGAGCTCGCCGGTGACGACCACGGAGCCGGTGCCGGATCGCGGCTTGCGGGCGACGACGCGCGGTCCGTCGGGCACGACGAGCACGACGCCGACCGGCGCCGGCCGCAGCAGCAGGCGCGAGAACAGCCGGAACTGCTTCCACATCGCCCGCCCGTGCTCGGGGTCGACGTCCGTGCTGCGAGCACCGTCGGGGCCGGCGCGGCGGAGGTCCTCGGAGTGCACGAACAGCTCGAGCAGGTTCATCTGCTCGGCGAACCAGTAGCCCGCGGAGAGCCTGCCGGGGCCCTCGGCGACCTTGGCGACGAGGTCGGCGTACCCCGCCGGGTCGGTCGAGGTCGCGGCGACCGACTCGAGGCGCGACGGCGGCATGTACCACGGCGTGCGGTCGCGCAGGACGAGGTGGGCTGCGAGGTGCTGCGACTCCCAGCCCACGCAGAGCGTGGGGGCTCCGGGGCCTGCTGCGGTGAGTGTCCGGGCGATGTCCGCGCGCTCGGTCGCGTTCCAGGTCTGGGCCATGGCCCCATCCTGGCACGCCCTCCGCAGCAGAGCAGCGGGTGGGGCGGCGGGGGAGCAGCGGGTGCGCGCCCGACCTGCTGCGGCCGAGCCGGAGGAGAGGGGAGTGTCGGTGGCCTGTGAGAATATTGTGGACACCCCTGTGGAAGGACCCCTCTCCGTGACCTCGCACGCCCTCACGGGTTCACGTTCGCGCCGTTCTGCCGTCCTCATCGGCCGAGGACTGCGGACGGAACCTGCTGTCTACTTCTGGGCCATCGGTGCCTCCGCCGTCTTCGGCGGTCTCACCGTGGCCGTCAGCCAGGTCCTCGGCTGGGTCACCGACGAGATGGTCGTACCGGCCCTCGACGGCTCGAGCGCCGCCGGACGCGCCTGGATCGGCGGGCTGCTCCTGGCGGCCGTCGGCCTCGGCCTCGCCCTCAGCGTCGCCGCGCGACGCATCTTCGCGGGCGTCGGGCTGTCAAACCTGCAGGCCCACCACCGGCGTGCCGTGACCCGCCGGTACCTCGAGCTGCCCATGTCGTGGCACCGCGCGCACCCGACCGGTCAGCTGCTGTCCAACGTCAGCTCGGACGTCGAGGCCGCCACCGGCGTGTTCACCCCGCTGCCCTTCGCGCTCGGCGTGTGCGTGATGATCCTCATCGCCGCGGTCGCCCTCCTGAGCCTCGACGTCTGGCTCGCCGTGGCGGCGCTCGTCGTGCTCCCGCTCGCCGTGCTGGTCAACCTCGTGTTCCAGAAGTACATGTCCCCGGCGATCACCCGGGCGCAGCAGCTGCGCGCCGAGGTCGCCGACGTCGCCCACGAGAGCTTCGAGGCCGCCCTGCTCGTCAAGGCCCTCGGCACCGAGGACCGCGAGGAGGCACGCTTCGCCGAGAAGGCCGCAGCGCTGCGGGCCGCCAACATCCGCGTCGGGAAGGTCCGTGCGGCCTTCGACCCGATCATCGAGTTCCTGCCCTCGGTCGGCACGCTCCTCGTCCTGCTCGTGGGCACCTCCCGGGTGTCGGGCGGCTACGTCGAGACCGGTCAGGTGGTCTCCGCTGCCTACCTGCTGACGATGATGTCGGTCCCGGTCCGCGCCTTCGGCTGGGTCCTGGGCGAGATCCCGCGCGGCCTCGTCGGCCACGACCGCATCGCGCAGGTGCTCGACGCCCCGGGCGCGCTCTCGGTCGGGACCCGCACACGACCCCCGCGGTCGGGCGACGGCTCCGCAGGGCTGCAGGTGCGGCTCGAGGGTGTCGGCGTGCGGGTGCACGGCGCCGCCGGCGGCGTGCAGATCCTCGAGGGTGTCGACCTCGAGGTCGAGCCGGGGGAGACCCTCGCGGTCGTCGGCCCGACCGGTGCGGGCAAGACGACGCTGGTCTCGCTGCTCAGCAGGCTCTCCGACCCGACGAGCGGCCACGTGCTGCTCGACGGTGTCGACGCCCGCGAGCTGACCGCCGAGGCCGTCACCGGCGCGGTGGCCTTCGTCTCGCAGTCGACCTTCATCTTCGAGGACACGATCCGCGGGAACATCACGCTCGCCGACGTCGGCGACCAGGGCTCGTTCACCGACGACGAGGTCTGGGCTGCGCTCGAGCTCGCCCGGGTCGCGGACGTGGTCCGCGCCCTGCCGGGCGGCCTGGACTCCCCGCTCGGCGAGCGCGGGGCCAACCTCTCGGGCGGGCAGCGCCAGCGCGTGGCCATCGCGCGCGCACTGGTGCGCCAGCCGAGCCTGCTGGTCCTCGACGACGCCACCTCGGCGGTCGACCCCGAGGTCGAGCGCGCCATCCTCGCCGGCCTGCGCGCCGGGTCGGGGACCACCGTGGTCATGGTCGCCTACCGCATGTCGAGCGTCGCGCTCGCCGACCGCGTGGTGCACCTCGAGTCCGGCCGCGTGGTCGACGTCGGGACCGCGGCCGAGCTGCTCGAGCGCGACGCAGGATTCCAGGACCTCGCCCTCGCCTACCAGCGTGAGGCCACCCGACGAGAGGACGAGGCGTGAGCGCCGACCGCACGACCGGCACGTCTCCCGCAGACCAGGAGAAGGCCACGCACAGCTCGATCGCCTCGGCGAGCGAGCTCGGGGTCTTCGCGACCCTGCGACGCGGCGTCCAGGTCTCGCCCGAGATCCTCGTCGGGTGGAAGCTCACCTTCCTGCTGGCCGTCTTCGCGGCGGCCGGCCGCATCGTCGTCCCGCTCGCGGTGCAGCAGACCGTCGACACCGGGATCATGGCGCCCGGCGGCGTCGACACCCAGCGTGTCGCGTGGCTGGTGAGCGCGGCCGCCGTCGTGCTCGTCCTCGCCGGCACCTGCTCGGCCCTGGTCAACGTCCGGCTGTTCACGAGCACGGAGACGGGCCTCGCGTCACTGCGCGTCAAGGCCTTCCGGCACGTGCACGACCTCTCGGTGCTGTCCCAGAACACCGAGCGCCGCGGGTCCCTCGTCTCGCGGGTGACCTCCGACGTCGACACCATCTCGCTGTTCGTGCAGTGGGGCGGGATCATGCTCCTCGTCTCGATGCTCCAGATCCTCGCGGCCACCGGGCTCATGCTCACCTACTCGTGGCAGCTGACCGTCGTCGTCTGGGTCTGCTTCATCCCGCTGTTCTTCGTGCTGCGCCCCGCGCAGAAGAAGGTCAACCAGGCCTACACCGCGGTGCGCGCGAAGGTCGGCGCCATGCTCGGGGCGATCTCCGAGGCCGTGGTCGGCGCCGAGACCATCCGCGCCTACGGCGTGGGCCGCCGGACGCAGCGCCGGATCGACGCGTCGGTCGACGACCACCGCCAGTCCGCCATCCGCGCGCAGAAGCTCGTCGCCGTCGTGTTCTCGAGCGGCGTGATGGTGGCCAACATCGTGCTGAGCGCCGTCGTGATCGCCGGTACGTACCTCGGTGTGGGCGGCGGGCTGTCCGTCGGACAGCTGCTCGCCTTCCTGTTCCTCGTCCAGCTCTTCACCGGCCCGGTCCAGATGGCCACCGAGATCCTCAACGAGCTCCAGAACGCCGTCGCCGGGTGGCGGCGCGTGCTGGCTGTCCTCGAGACGCCCGTCATGGTCGCCGACCCGGGGGAGGACGGCGTGCACAGCCCGCGCGGAGCGGCCGCGGTCGAGTTCCGGGGCGTCACCTTCGCCTACCCGGGTGGCGCGACCGTCCTCCACGACGTGCACCTCGCGCTCCCGCCGCGCACCAAGGTCGCTGTGGTCGGAGCGACGGGCTCGGGCAAGACGACGATCGCCAAGCTCGCGACCCGGCTCATGGACCCGACCGAGGGCACCGTGCTGCTCGACGGCACCGACGTCCGGACCATCCGGGCCGCCAGCCTGCGGCAGCGGATCGTCATGGTCCCCCAGGAGGGTTTCCTCTTCGACGGGACCCTCGCGGACAACATCGCCTACGGCCACCGACCCGAGCTCGACGACCCGGACGCCCCGTTCTCGCACGACCACCTGCAGCCCGGACGGTCGGCCGGACGGGTCCGCGACCCGCGCCTCGCCGCGGACCTCGAGCGAGCCGTCACCGACCTGGGTCTCGCCGACTGGGTCGCCGACCTCCCGCAGGGTCTCGACACCTCCGTGGGGCAGCGCGGGGAGTCGCTCTCGGCCGGAGAGCGTCAGCTCGTCGCGATCGCGCGCGCCTATCTCGCCCAGGCCGACCTGCTGGTCCTCGACGAGGCCACGAGCGCGGTCGACCCGGCGACCGAGGTACGCATCGCCCGCGCCCTCGACTCGCTCACGCACGGCCGCAGCACCATCACCATCGCGCACCGGCTCTCGACCGCCGAGGCGGCCGACCTCGTCGTGGTGGTCGACGCCGGGCGGGTGGCCCAGGTGGGGCCGCACGCCGAGCTCGTCCAGGCCGACGGCCAGTACGCCCGCATGCACGAGGCGTGGGTCTCGCAGGTCCGCTGAGCGCAGCGGCCGGGCAGACCGGCCGGTCCACCTGGCTCCGCGGGTGAGCGGGCAGGCACCGCAGCGTGGGAAGATGCTGCGGTGCCTGCGCCGACCCCCTCCTCTGTGCCCGTCAGCTCCCTCGACCCCGCGGTCGCCACGCTCCTCAAGCGTGACCCCGACGGCCTGGTCGCCGCGATCGTGCAGCAGCACGACTCGCGCGAGGTGCTCATGCTCGGGTGGATGGACGACGAGGCGCTCTCCCGCACCCTCACCGAGGGCAGGGTGACCTTCTGGTCGAGGTCCCGCCAGGAGTACTGGCGCAAGGGAGACACCTCCGGCCACGTCCAGTGGGTCCGCTCCGTCTCGGTCGACTGCGACGGCGACGCGCTGCTCGTCGAGGTCGACCAGGTGGGCGCCGCCTGCCACACCGGAGAGCGCACCTGCTTCATCACCGGCGGCGACCTCGGCGCCGTCGTCACCCACGACCGCCCAGCAGAGCCCAGCAGCAAGGAGACCACGGCATGACCACGTCACCCGCCCCCGTGAGCACACCCCGGTCCGTCGGGTCGCTGCCCTGGGGCCAGACGTGGCCCGCGCTGCCCGGCTTCCGCGAGCTCGCGACCGACCGCCGGGTCGTCCCGGTGGTCCGTCGCCTGCTCGCCGACGACCTCACCCCGGTCGCCCTCTACCGACGTCTCGCCCAGGGGCGACCCGGCACCTTCATCATGGAGTCCGCCGAGATCGGCGGGGGCTGGTCCCGGTACTCCTTCGTCGGGGTGCGGTCGCGGGCGACGCTGACCGTCGCCGACGACCAGGCCGTCTGGCGCGGCGACGTGCCCGCCGGAGTCCCGGAGTCGGGGGAGCCCCTCGAGGTCCTCGAGGCCACCCTGCGCGTGCTGCACACCGAGGCGATCGACGGGCTGCCCCCGCTCACCGGCGGATTGGTCGGCGCGCTCGGCTGGGACGTGGTCCGCCGCTGGGAGCCGACCCTCCCCAAGACCTCGCCGGACGAGCTCGGCGTCCCGGAGATGACGCTGTGCCTGGCGTCCGACCTCGCGGTCGTCGACCACGTCGACGGCTCCGTGTGGCTCATCGCCAACGCCATCAACTTCGACGCCAGCGACGAGCGGGTCGACGAGGCGTACGCCGACGCGGTCGCCCGGCTCGACACGATGGAGGCCGGCCTCGTCACGCCGCCCACCCCCGAGGACGCTGCCGGTGTCCGACGGGTCCTCATCGACGCGCCCGAGCCGGAGCTGGAGTTCCGCACCTCGCGCCCGGACTTCGAGGCGTCCGTGCTCGCAGGGCAGGAGGCGATCCGGGACGGCGAGGTCTTCCAGGTGGTGCTCTCGCAGCGCCTCGACCTCGAGTGCACCGCGGACCCGCTCGACGTGTACCGGGTGCTGCGCACCATCAACCCCAGCCCGTACATGTACTACTTCCAGCTGGTCGACGCCGACGGCACGGACTTCGCGGTCGTCGGGTCGAGCCCCGAGACGCTCGCGAAGGTCGCCGACCGCCGGGTGGTCACCTTCCCGATCGCCGGCTCGCGGCCGCGCGGCGCCACGCCGGAGGACGACACGCGCCACGCCGAGGAGCTGCTCGTCGACCCCAAGGAGTGCGCCGAGCACATCATGCTCGTCGACCTCTCGCGCAACGACCTCGCCAAGGTGTGCGAGCCGACGAGCGTCGAGGTGGTCGAGTTCATGGCCATCAAGCGGTTCAGCCACATCATGCACATGAGCTCGACCGTGGTCGGCTCGCTGCGCCCGGAGACCACGGCGCTCGACGTGCTCACCGCGACCTTCCCGGCGGGGACGCTCTCGGGTGCACCCAAGACCCGGGCGATCGCCCTCATCGACGAGATCGAGCCGGCCGGGCGCGGCATCTACGGCGGCACGGTCGGCTACCTCGGCTTCGACGGGACGATGGACATGGCGATCGCCATCCGCACCGCGCTCATCCGCGGCGGGCGTGCGAGCGTCCAGGCGGGCGGCGGCATCGTCGCGGACTCCGACCCGGCGCTCGAGTACGAGGAGTCGCGGAACAAGGCCGCCGCGGCCGTCCGCGCTGTGCAGGTCGCCAGCCGTCTGCGGGCCCGCCCGTGAGCGGGGCACGCTCGACGGTGCCCCGTCGCACCTTCGTCCTCACGCTGCTGCTGCTCGGCGGGCTCGGCGTGCTCACCGCCGTCCCGACCTGGTTGACGACCACCGCGGCGACGGCGCTCGAGACCTCGCTCGACGTGACCGTCTCGGGCACCACCGCCGCACCCGGCGTCAGCGCGGCGGCGCTCGTCGTCGTCGCGGCGGCCCTCTCCCTCGGGCTCGTCGGCCGTGTCGCACGGTGGGTCTCCCTGGCCGTGGTCGCGCTCGGCGGCCTCGTCATCGCCGGGTCGGCGCTGGCCTTCGTCCGGTCGCCCGACGCCGCAGCCCGGTCCGGCGTGGCCGAGGTGACCGGTGTGGCCCGGCCCGCGTCCGAGATCGACCTGTCGGTCGCCCCGTACCTCACGGTAGCGGTCGGCGTGGCCGTGGTCGCGGTCGCCGTGTGGGCCGTCGCGGCGCGTGTCGACTGGTCGCAGCGGTCGCGCCGCTACGACGCACCCGCCGCCGGTGTCTCCGGCGTCGTTGCCGCTGGCGGAGCAGCCGTTCCCGGTGCGGGCGCGCAGGTCGCTCCGGGCCGAGAGCCCGTGGACCAGGGTCCCGCAGGCCCGCCTGCGGCCGCCTCTGGTCCGGACGCGGTCCAGGGTGCGACGCGCCCGACCGACGTCTCAAAGACCACGGAGGCAGACGACCCGCTCGACGAGCGTGACGCCTGGGACTCGCTCACCCACGGCGACGACCCGACCTGACCACCCGGGCCGCCACGCGGCTCTCCGGCCCCCCGGAGCGCTGAAGGCGCCCGACCCCGCCAGCGTTCGCTAGGCTGGGACCACATTTCGTGAAAGGCAGTTCCCATGGCTGACAGCTCTGTCAAGGTCGACGACACCTACCTCCCGCCCTCCTCGCCCCCCACCAACCACGGTCACACGACCGCGGCGTGGTTCACCACGATCGTCGTGGTGCTCGGCTCCACGGTCGCCGGCGTCGCGGTGTGCTTCGCGCTCGTGTGGCTCGCGATCGTCGGCGGGGTCATCGTCCTGGCGGGTCTCGCCGGGGGCAAGATGCTCTCGGTAGCCGGCTACGGCCAGCCCGCCGCTGCAGGTCGGGGCGCCTCGCGCGCCTGACCGGTCCGGGCGGTCCGCCGTCTCACACTGCGCGACGCCGGTCGGTGGACCCGCACGGCGGCTCTACGATGACAGTGCAGGTGCCTCTCGAGGACGCGGTGGACCGCGTCCTGCGAGAACCCTGCTCGGTGCGGGTCCATGCTGGGGAGAAGAGACGTCATGACGGTGCTCGACGACATCATCGCCGGGGTGCGTGAAGACCTCGCGGTGCGCGAGGCGGCCACGCCGCTCTCGGTGCTCAAGGAGAAGGCCCAGCGCCAGACGAACGCCCTCGAGTGCGTCAGCCGCCTCAGCGGCGAGGACGCCGTGGCCGTGATCGCCGAGGTGAAGCGCTCGAGCCCGAGCAAGGGTGCGCTCGCCTCGATCGACGACCCTGCGGCGCTCGCCCGCGAGTACGAGAAGGGCGGCGCGTCCGTCATCTCGGTGCTCACCGAGCAGCGGCGCTTCGGCGGCAGCCTGGACGACCTGCGCGCGGTCCGCGCGGCGGTCGACATCCCCGTGCTCCGCAAGGACTTCGTGGTCACGCCCTACCAGGTGTGGGAGGCCCGCGCCTGGGGCGCCGACCTCGTGCTGCTCATCGTCGCGGCCCTCGAGCAGACCGTGCTCGAGTCGCTCCTCGACCGCGTGCACTCGCTCGGCATGACGGCCCTCGTCGAGGTGCACACCGTCGACGAGGTGACCCGCGCGGTCGACGCCGGGGCGCGCCTCGTCGGCGTCAACGCCCGCAACCTCAAGACCCTCGAGGTCGACCGCACGACCTTCGCGCGTCTCGCCCCGGCGGTCCCCGAGGGGATCGTGCGGATCGCCGAGTCGGGTGTCCGCGGCCCCCACGACGTCATGGACTACGCCCGCTCCGGCGCGCACGCCGTGCTCGTCGGCGAGGCGCTCGTGACGGGGGAGTCCCCGCGCTCCTCGGTCGCCGACCTGGTCGCCGCCGGGTCCCACCCCTCGCTCCGGGCAGTCCGCCACTAGCCCTCGGCGGCCTCGAGCCGCCGGTCTGGCCCAGTCCGGTCCCACCGACCTTGCGCCTAGGCGCCGCATGCGTCCGCAGACGCCCACCCACATCCGCCCCGTGCCTGACGCCAGCCCGGCGTCAGGCCGGGGCGCTCAGCATCCCTCTGGAGGCCACCCCGTGCCCGAGTCCCTGCAGAACCTGTCCGGCCCGTACTTCGGCGAGTTCGGCGGCCGGTACGTCCCCGAGGCGCTGATCGCCGCCCTCGACGAGCTCGACGTGGCGTACCAGGCGGCGGTCGCCGACCCGGTGTTCCAGTCGCAGCTCGCCGAGCTGCACCGGTCCTACAGCGGTCGACCGAGCATCATCACGGAGGTGCCGCGCTTCGCCGAGCACGCCGGGGGTGCCCGCGTGATCCTCAAGCGCGAGGACCTCAACCACACCGGGTCGCACAAGATCAACAACGTGCTCGGCCAGGCGCTGCTCACCAAGCGCATCGGCAAGAAGCGCGTCATCGCGGAGACCGGCGCCGGTCAGCACGGTGTCGCCACGGCGACGGCGGCAGCCCTGTTCGACCTCGAGTGCGTCGTGTACATGGGCGAGGAGGACACGCAGCGCCAGGCGCTCAACGTCGCCCGGATGCGTCTGCTCGGCGCCGAGGTCATCCCGGTGACCACCGGGTCGCGCACGCTCAAGGACGCGATCAACGAGGCTCTCCGCGACTGGGTCACCAACGTCGACTCGACCAACTACGTCTTCGGCACGGCCGCGGGCCCCCACCCGTTCCCCGCGATGGTGCGCGACTTCCAGCGGATCATCGGCGTCGAGGCGCGCCAGCAGGTCCTCGACCTGGTCGGCCGGCTGCCCGACGTCGTCGCAGCGTGCGTCGGCGGAGGCTCCAACGCGATCGGCATCTTCGACGCCTTCCTCGACGACGAGTCGGTCCGGCTCGTCGGCCTCGAGGCCGGCGGTGACGGTGTCGAGACCGGGCGTCACGCCTCGAGCATCACGGGAGGCGCCACCGGCGTGCTGCACGGCGCGCGCTCGTACCTGCTGCAGGACGAGGACGGCCAGACCAAGGACAGCCACTCGATCTCGGCGGGTCTGGACTACCCGGGCGTCGGCCCCCAGCACTCGTACCTGTCGAGCATCGGTCGCGCCGAGTACCAGCCGGTGACCGACACCGAGGCCATGGAGGCCCTGCGCCTGCTGTGCCGTACCGAGGGCATCATCCCGGCCATCGAGTCGGCGCACGCCCTCGCCGGTGCGATGCGCCTGGGCCGCGAGGCCGCGGAGCAGGGGCGCACCGACGAGGTCATCCTGGTGAACCTCTCGGGGCGCGGGGACAAGGACGTCGCGACCGCGGCGCGCTGGTTCGAGCTGGTCGACGCGGACGCCGACCTCGGTGCAGAAGGAGCAGACGCGTGAGCGCGACAGCACGACGGATCGACGACCTCAAGGCCGAGGGGCGGGCGGCCCTCGTCGGCTACCTGCCTACCGGGTTCCCCACGGTCGACCAGTCGATCGAGGCCGCACGGGCGCTCGTCGAGGCCGGCGCGGACGTCATCGAGCTCGGCATCCCGTACAGCGACCCGGTGATGGACGGGCCCACCATCCAGGAGGCCGTCGACCACGCCCTCCGCTCGGGTGCGCGGGTCCGCGACGTGTTCCGCGTCGTCGAGGCCGTCGCCGACCTCGGCGCGCCGGTGCTGGTCATGACGTACTTCAACCCGGTCCTGCGGTACGGCGTCGACGCCTTCGCCCGCGACCTCGCGGCCGCCGGCGGTGCGGGTCTCATCACGCCGGACCTCGTCCCCGACGAGGCTGCCGAGTGGATCGAGGCGGCGGACTCCCGCGACCTCGACAAGGTGTTCCTCGTGGCGCCGAGCTCGACCCCCGAGCGTCTCGCGATGACCTCCGCAGCCTCCCGCGGTTTTGTCTACGCCGCGTCGACCATGGGTGTCACCGGAGAGCGTGCCACGGTCGGCGCGCGGGCCGAGGAGCTCGTCGCCGCGACCCGGGCGGCGGGCGCAGAGCGCGTCTGCGTCGGCCTCGGTGTGTCGCGGCCCGAGCAGGCCGCGGAGGTGGGCCGGTACGCCGACGGCGTCATCGTCGGCTCGGCCTTCGTCAAGCCCCTGCTGGGGGACGCGCCGTTCGCGGACCGCCTCACGCAGATGCAGTCGGTGGTGTCCGGCATCGCCGCGGGCGTCCGCTCGGCACGGACCGGGGCGGTGTCCTCGTGAGCGCGCTGCTCGCCCAGGGGGCCGTCTACGCGTCGATCCCCAGCCCGAGCACCGGGGTGTGGCACCTCGGCCCGCTGCCGCTGCGCGCCTACGCCTTCGCGATCCTCCTCGGGATCTTCGTCGCCTTCTGGATGACCAGCAAGCGCTGGGAGGCTCGCGGCGGCTCGGTCGACGACATGTACACGATCGTCTACTGGGCGGTGCCCTTCGGCATCATCGGTGGCCGGATCTACCACGTCTTCAGCTCGCCGGCCGCGTACTTCGGCGAGGGCGGAGACCCGCTCAAGGCCTTCGCGATCTGGGAGGGCGGCCTCGGCATCTGGGGCGCGATCGCCTTCGGCGCCGTCGGCGCCTACATCGGGTGCCGCCGCACCGGCGTGAGGTTCTCGTCCTTCGCGGACGCCGTCGCCCCGGGCCTGCTCGTCGCCCAGGCGATCGGGCGGCTGGGGAACTGGTTCAACCAGGAGCTCTTCGGCGGGCCGACCACGCTCCCGTGGGGCCTCGAGATCAGCCCGGAGCGCATCCCCGCGGGCTTCCCGGCCGGCACGCTGTTCCACCCGACCTTCCTCTACGAGATGCTGTGGAACCTCGCCGCCGCAGCCCTGCTCGTGTTCCTGGACAGGCGGTTCAGGCTCGGTCGCGGGCGCGTATTCTGGTTGTACGTCGTCTTCTACACGGCCGGTCGCCTCTGGATCGAGCTCCTGCGGATCGACCCTGCGGAGCAGGTGCTGGGGCTTCGCCTCAACGTCTGGACCTCGATCATCGTCGGGCTCGTCGGTGTGGCAGCCTTCGTGCTGCAGGGCCGCCGGCACTCCGGCCGCGAGGACTCGGTCTTCGTGCCGGGCCACGAGCCCGCGGTCGTGCCAGCCGGCGCGGCAGCAGAAGACGCACCAGACGTCGTGACCGACCACCCCACCGGTCACGACGAGTCGACGGACACCGCCGACGAAGGTCAAGACCAGCCCAAGATGTGACCCCAGTCACACCGGTTGGAAACGCCGCCGAAACACGAGCGTCGTACTGTCGTAACGTTTGGGCCGACGACGTCCCGCATACCCCCAGCCAAGTCAAGCCTGCGTCAAGCAGGCTCCCCGTGAGGACGGTGTCGATGACCACGCCGCTGCACAGCGCATCCAGCCCCGCGACGTTCGGTGCCCCCGCCGCCCAGGGCCTCTACGACCCCCGCGCCGAGCACGACGCGTGCGGTGTCGCCTTCGTCGCGACGCTGCGCGGGACCCCCGGACGCGACATCGTCGACGCCGGGCTGACGGCCCTGCTCAACCTCGACCACCGCGGCGCCGTCGGCGCCGAGGAGAACAGCGGGGACGGCGCGGGGATCCTCACGCAGATCCCCGACGCGTTCATCCGCGACGTCGTGGCCGTCGACCTGCCCCCGGTCGGCAGCTACGCGATCGGCATGGCCTTCCTCCCGCAGGACCTCGCCGAGGCCGCAGAGGTCGTCGCCGCCGTCGAGACCATCGCCGCCGAGGAGCGCCTCGAGGTGCTCGCCTGGCGCGACGTGCCCGTGACGGCCGACCTCGTCGGACCGAGCGCACGCGCGTCGATGCCCACGTTCCGTCAGCTCGTGGTCGCCGACCCCGAGCGCCGCCTCGCCGGCATCGAGCTCGACCGCCGCACCTACCGCCTGCGCAAGCGCTCGGAGAACGAGCTCGGCCTGTTCTTCGCGTCGCTGTCGGCACGCACCATCACCTACAAGGGGATGCTCACCACGGCTCAGCTCGAGCCGTTCTTCCCCGACCTGTCGGACCCGCGGTACGCCTCCGAGCTCGCCCTCGTGCACTCGCGGTTCTCGACCAACACCTTCCCGTCGTGGCCGCTCGCGCAGCCCTTCCGGATGATCGCGCACAACGGTGAGATCAACACCGTCCGCGGCAACCGCAACTGGATGGCGGCCCGCCAGGGCAAGCTCGCGAGCGAGCACCTCGGCGACCTCGCACCCCTGCTGCCCGTGTGCTCCGAGGGGGCGAGCGACTCCGCGTCCTTCGACGAGGTGCTCGAGCTGCTGCACCTCGGCGGGCGCTCCCTGCCGCACGCGGTGCTGATGATGATGCCCGAGGCGTGGGAGAACCACGCCGAGATGTCGCCCGAGCGCCGCGCCTTCTACGAGTTCCACGCGAACCTCGTCGAGGCGTGGGACGGCCCGGCGTGCCTCAACTTCACCGACGGCACCCTCATCGGTGCCGTGCTCGACCGCAACGGGCTGCGCCCGGGCCGGTTCTGGGTGACCGAGGACGGCCTGGTGGTCCTCGCGAGCGAGGCCGGCGTCCTCGACATCGACCCCTCGACCGTGGTCCAGAAGGGCCGCCTGGAGCCGGGCCGCATGTTCCTCGTGGACACCGCCGCCGGGCGCATCGTGCCCGACGACGAGATCAAGTCCCAGCTCGCCGCGCAGCGCCCCTACAAGCAGTGGGTCGAGGAGAACTCCGTGTTCCTCGACTCGCTGCCCGACCGCGAGCACGTGGTCCACAGCCCTGCGTCCGTCCAGCGTCGCCAGCGTGCCTTCGGCTACACGGAGGAGGAGGTCAAGATCCTCCTCACGCCGATGGCCAACACCGCCGCCGAGCCCCTCGGCGCCATGGGTACCGACACGCCCATCGCGGTGCTGTCCTCGCGACCGCGCCTGCTGTTCGACTACTTCACGCAGATGTTCGCCCAGGTGACGAACCCGCCCCTCGACGCCATCCGCGAGGAGCTGGTCACCTCGATCGGCGGTGCGATCGGACCCGAGCCGAACCTGCTCTCCGACACGGCCGAGCACGCCCGCAAGGTCGTGCTCTCGTTCCCCGTGATCGACAACGACGAGGTCGCCAAGATCATCAACATCCACAAGGCGCCCTCGCTCGGCGGTGCCTTCGACGCCGTGACCATCCGTGGTCTGTTCCGTGTCGACGGCGGCGGAGAGGGCCTGCGCGACCGGCTCGAGGAGATCTTCGACGAGGTCGACCTCGCGGTCGCCCAGGGCACGAGCTTCATCGTGCTGTCCGACCGTGACTCCTACCAGGACTACGCGCCGATCCCGTCGCTGCTGCTCCTGAGCGCCGTGCACCACCACCTGCTCCGCAAGCACACCCGCACCCAGGTGTCGCTCGTGGTCGAGGCCGGAGACGTGCGCGAGGTGCACCACACCGCGCTGCTCATCGGCTACGGCGCGGCTGCGGTCAACCCGTACCTCGCGATGGAGACCGTCGAGGACCTCGCCAAGTCCGGCTACCTCGACGTCACGCCCGACAAGGCCGTGAAGAACCTCATCAAGGCGCTCGGCAAGGGCGTGCTCAAGGTGATGAGCAAGATGGGCATCTCCACGATGTCCTCCTACCGCGGTGCTCAGGTGTTCGAGGCCCTCGGTCTCTCGCACGAGCTCATCGGCGACTACTTCACCGGGACCACCAGCCGTCTCGGCGGGATCGGTCTCGACGTCATCGCGGCCGAGGTCGCCGCCCGTCACACCGAGGCGTACCCGTCCTCCGGCAACTTCCAGGCGCACCAGCGCCTGGCGGTCGGCGGCGAGTATCAGTGGCGCCGTGACGGGGAGGAGCACCTCTTCGACCCCGAGACGGTCTTCCGCCTGCAGCACTCGACCCGCACGCGTCAGTTCGACGTGTTCCGCGAGTACACGCAGCGCGTCGACGACCAGACGGCGCGCCTCATGACGCTGCGCGGCCTGCTCGAGTTCTCGGGCGACCGCACGCCGGTCCCGCTCGACGAGGTCGAGCCCGTCTCGGAGATCGTCAAGCGCTTCAACACCGGTGCGATGTCCTACGGCTCCATCTCGCAGGAGGCCCACGAGACCCTCGCGATCGCGATGAACCGGCTCGGTGCACGCTCCAACACGGGGGAGGGCGGCGAGGACTCCGAGCGCCTCCACGACCCCGAGCGCCGCAGCAAGGTCAAGCAGATCGCGTCGGGCCGCTTCGGCGTCACGTCGGAGTACCTCACCTTCGCCGACGACATCCAGATCAAGCTCGCCCAGGGCGCCAAGCCCGGCGAGGGCGGTCAGCTGCCCGGCCACAAGGTGTACCCCTGGGTCGCCAAGACGCGTCACTCGACCCCGGGCGTCGGGCTCATCTCGCCGCCGCCGCACCACGACATCTACTCGATCGAGGACCTGGCGCAGCTGATCCACGACGCGAAGAACGCCAACCCCTCGGCCCGCATCCACGTGAAGCTGGTCTCGGAGTTCGGTGTCGGGACCGTCGCGACGGGTGTGTCCAAGGCGCACGCCGACGTCGTCCTCATCTCGGGGCACGACGGCGGCACGGGCGCGAGCCCGCTGACCTCGCTCAAGCACGCCGGGACGCCGTGGGAGATCGGCCTCGCCGAGACCCAGCAGACCCTCGTGCTGAACAACCTGCGTGACCGCATCGTCGTGCAGGTCGACGGCCAGATGAAGACCGGCCGCGACGTCATCATCGGTGCGCTGCTCGGCGCCGAGGAGTTCGGCTTCGCGACGGCCCCCATGGTCGTCTCCGGCTGCATCATGATGCGCGTGTGCCACCTCGACACGTGCCCGGTGGGTGTCGCGACCCAGAACCCCGAGCTGCGCAAGCGGTTCACCGGTTCACCGGAGTTCGTCATCAACTTCTTCGAGTTCATCGCCGAGGAGGTCCGTGAGCACCTCGCCGCGCTCGGCTTCCGGACGGTCGAGGAGGCCATCGGGCAGGTGCAGGCGCTCGACACCCGCAAGGCCGTCGACCACTGGAAGGCGCAGGGTCTCGACCTCGCGCCCGTGCTCGCCGTGCCGAAGCCCGTGGAGGGCTCGTCGCTGCGCAACACGACCACCCAGGACCACGGGCTGTCGCGGGCTCTCGACAACCAGCTCATCACCGCTGCGGCGGCGGCGCTCGAGGACGGCACGCCCGTCTCGATCGACCTGCCCGTCCGCAACGTCAACCGCACGGTCGGCACCATGCTCGGCCACGAGGTGACCAAGCGGTACGGGGGCGACGGCCTGCCCGACGACACGATCGACGTGACCCTCACGGGGTCCGCCGGCCAGTCTCTCGGAGCGTTCCTGCCGCGAGGTGTCACCCTGCGCCTCTTCGGCGACGCGAACGACTACGTCGGCAAGGGCCTGTCGGGCGGACGGATCGTCGTGCGCCCCGACCGCTCCGCGGTGCTGACCGGCGCGAGCAACGTCATCGCCGGCAACGTCATCGGCTACGGCGCCACCAGCGGCGAGATCTTCCTCCGCGGCCTCGTGGGCGAGCGCTTCGGCGTCCGCAACTCCGGCGCGACGCTGGTCGTCGAGGGCGTGGGTGACCACGGCTGCGAGTACATGACCGGTGGCACCGTGTTGGTCCTCGGCAACACCGGGCGCAACTTCGGCGCCGGGATGTCGGGCGGTACCGCCTACGTCCTGGACCTGCGCGAGGAAGCCCTCAACACCGTCGCGGCGTCGACCGGTGAGCTCACGCTCTCCGGCCTCGGCGACGACGACCTCGTCCTGGTCGAAGGCCTGCTCCGCCGTCACGCGGAGGAGACGGGCTCGCGGGTCGCCGAGGCACTGCTCGCCGACCTGCCCACCTCGCTCGCGCGCTTCACCAAGGTGCTGCCGACCGAGTACGCACGTATCCGCACCGCCCTCGCCAAGGCCGACGCCGACAGCGTCGACCTCAGCGTCCCCGGTGCATGGGAAGAGATCTTGGAGGTGGCTCGTGGCTGACCCACGTGGATTCCTGAAGGTCCGGGAGCGTGAGCTCCCGGCCTACCGACCGGTGCCCGTCCGTCTGATGGACTGGCGCGAGGTGCACGAGCACCGCGCCGAGGACTCGGCGATCCTCAAGGTGCAGGCCGGTCGCTGCATGGACTGCGGCATCCCGTTCTGCCACCAGGGGTGCCCGCTGGGCAACCTCATCCCCGACTGGAACGACCTCGTCTGGCGTGACCAGTGGGAGGACGCGATCGACCGCCTGCACGCGACGAACAACTTCCCGGAGTTCACCGGTCGCGTGTGCCCGGCGCCGTGCGAGTCGAGCTGCGTGCTCGGCATCAACCAGCCGGCCGTGACCATCAAGAACGTCGAGGTCTCGATCATCGACGAGGCCTTCGCGCGTGGCTACGTGGTGCCGCAGATCCCGCAGCGCCTCACCGGCAAGACGGTGGCCGTCGTCGGGTCTGGCCCGGCGGGTCTCGCCGCCGCGCAGCAGCTGACGCGCGCGGGCCACACGGTCGCCGTATACGAGCGCGACGCCACCATCGGTGGTCTGCTGCGCTACGGCATCCCCGACTTCAAGCTCGAGAAGTCCCACATCGACCGTCGTCTCGCGCAGATGGAGGCCGAGGGCACGCGCTTCCGCCCGGGCGTCGAGATCGGCGTGGACGTCACGTGGGACGAGCTGCGGTCGCGCTTCGACGCGGTCGTCGTCGCCACCGGCGCGACCGTCCCGCGCGAGCTGCCGATCCCGGGCAACGACCTCGACGGCGTGCACTTCGCGATGGAGTTCCTGCCGCAGGCGAACGCCGTCGTGGCGGGGGAGACGGTCGAGGACCAGATCCTCGCCACCGGCAAGCACGTGGTGGTCATCGGCGGCGGCGACACCGGCTCGGACTGCATCGGCACGTCGCTGCGCCAGGGTGCGGCCTCCGTGACGACGCTGGCCATCGGCAAGAAGCCGCCGACGTCGCGGCCGGAGAACCAGCCGTGGCCCACCGACCCGCTGCTCTTCGAGGTCTCGAGCTCGCACGCCGAGGGTGGCGAGCGCGACTACCTCGCCTCGACCGTCGCCCTCGTGGGTGACGACCAGGGCCGCGTCACCGGGCTCAAGGTCGCGACCACGGAGTACCTGCCCGACGGGCGCCGCGTCCCCAAGGCCGGCACCGAGCGGGTCATCCCGGCCGACCTCGTGCTCATCGCGATGGGCTTCACCGGCCCGGAGACCGAGCACCTGGTCGAGCAGACCGGGGCGGCGCTCACCCCGCGCGGCCTCGTGGCCCGCGCGGACGACTTCTCGTCCGCCCTCCCGGGCGTGTTCGTGACCGGTGACGCCGGCCGCGGGCAGTCCCTCATCGTGTGGGCGATCGCCGAAGGTCGCGCGACAGCGGCTACGGTAGACGCATACCTGCAAGGCACGACAGAGCTCCCGGCCCCCGTGCGGGCGACGACAGTCGCACTGCGCCCGTGACCGACCGGCCCGCAGCACCTGATCTGCGGGCCGGGCAAGACCTTTGTCCCGTGAGCAGCACCTCAACAATCAACTAGGCTGGAGCCATGCGCAGAGCGAAGATCGTTTGTACCATCGGGCCCGTCACAGCGTCCCCCGAGCAGATCCAGAACCTTGTCGACGCCGGGATGGACGTCGCCCGGATCAACCGCAGCCACGGTGACCCGGAAGAGCACGAGGCGGTCTACCGCAACGTGCGTGCCGCCGCGAAGGCCTCCGGCCGTTCCGTGGCCGTGCTGGTCGACCTCCAGGGGCCGAAGATCCGCCTCGGCCGGTTCGCCGGTGACGAGAAGCACTGGCTCAACGTCGGTGACGTGTTCACCATCACGACCGAGGACGTCGTGGGCACCAAGGAGCTCGTCTCCACGACCCACAAGGGTCTGACGGACGACGCCCGTGTCGGCGACCCCCTCCTCATCGACGACGGCCGTGTCCTCGTCCGCGTCACCGCCGTCGAGGGTCCGCGCGTCGTGACCCGCGTCGAGGTGTCCGGCCCGGTCTCCAACAACAAGGGCATCAACCTGCCCGGCGTCGCCGTCTCCGTCCCCGCCATGTCCGACAAGGACGAGGCCGACCTCCGCTGGGCCCTCAAGCTCGGCGCCGACATCATCGCGCTCTCCTTCGTGCGCAACGCCGCCGACTACGACGACGTCCGCCGCATCATGGAGGAGGAGGGCCGCGTCCTCCCCGTCATCGCCAAGGTCGAGAAGCCGCAGGCTGTCGAGAACCTCGCCGAGATCGTGGACGCCTTCGACGGCATCATGGTCGCCCGTGGCGACCTCGGCGTCGAGCTCCCGCTCGAGCAGGTCCCGCTGGTGCAGAAGCGCGCCGTCGAGCTCGCCCGCCGTGCCGCCAAGCCGGTCATCGTCGCCACCCAGGTGCTCGAGTCGATGATCTCGGCCCCGCGCCCGACCCGCGCCGAGGCCTCGGACTGCGCCAACGCCGTCCTCGACGGTGCTGACGCCGTCATGCTCTCGGGCGAGACCAGCGTCGGTGACTACCCGATCGAGGCCGTGCGCACGATGGCACGCATCATCGAGTCCACCGAGGAGCTCGGCCGGGAGCGCATCGCGCCCCTCGGCTCGACCCCGCACACCCGCGGTGGTGCGATCACGCGTGCTGCTGCCGAGATCGGTGAGATCCTCGGCGTCAAGTACCTCGTGACCTTCACCCAGTCTGGCGACTCGGCGCGTCGTATGTCGCGCCTGCGCTCGGGCCTGCCGCTCCTGGCGTTCACGCCCGACGCAGCGGTCCGCAACGTCCTGTCCCTCTCCTGGGGCACGCAGTCGTACGAGGTCCCCTCGGTCGACAGCACGGACGCGATGGTCCGCCAGGTCGACACGACCCTCCAGGCCAACGGTCTCGCCGAGACGGGCGACCTCGTCGTCGTCGTCGCCGGCGCACCGGTCGGCGTGGCTGGCTCGACGAACTCGATCCTGGTGCACCGCATCGGCGACGAGCTCTGACCTACCCGTCCTGACCCGCCGCGGCCCCTGGCCGCGGCGGTGACGACACCACGCAGCCCCTGTCCTCCTCCGGGAGGGCGGGGGCTGCGTCGTACCTCCCTCAGGCGGTCCCGGGGCGGGACGTTCGTGACCAGCGCCACCAGGCGCGGACCACGAGGACGGCGAAGACGCACCGTGCGCCGAGCAGGACGCCCCAGACGAGCCCGGCAGAAGGTCCTGTGGCAGCGACCACGACGAGCGCGGGCACGGCGAGCCCCCACATGACGACGGTGATCTCCGCGAGGAGCGCGGTCGGAGCCACGAGGACCTTGAGCATGGTGTTGCCCACGCCTGTGACCGCCTCGAGCACCAGCTGGGCCCCGGCGACGGCCACGACCGCCGGACCCAGGTGGAGCGGGAGCCCCAGGGCGACCGCGACCGGCTCACGGAAGAGGACCACGGCGACGCCGGTCGTCACGCTCAGGCAGAGCAGCACACCGACGATCCGAGCGCTCTCCCGCACCTCTGCGGCGGGTGACGGCGAGCAGACGCGGGTGAGCCTGCCCGCGACCACACCGAAGGCCTTGAGCGGGACGATCACGGTACGGAGCAGGGCGATCACCGTCGCGGTCGTCGCGCCGACCTCCTCGGACACGGTCGACGCGACGGCGGTGGCGACGGCGAAGGTCGTCATCAGCGGGATCACGTCGAGCGACGGCGCCACGGCGCGCGGGAGGCGGCGGACGGTGCGGCGGAGGTCGTCCCGCAGCGCCCCGCGGGCGACGTGGCCCGCACCCTGCCAGTCGACGAGGTCGCGGGCGGCCCGACGGCTCACCAGTGCGCCGAGGAGCTTGCAGATCGAGGTGGTCGCCCCGACGACCAGGACGAGGACGGTCGGGTCGTCGGTGAGGGACCGCGCGCCGGCCGCCAGGGCGAGGCTCGCCGCGACGGAGCAGACGGAGATCTTCAGGGCGGTGCTCTCGCGTCCCGCGACCTGGAGGACACCCGTGACCACCTGGTACCAGGGGACGACCGCACAGCTGAGGACGAGCCCGGCGTAGGCGGCGGCGAGCAGCCGAGCGGTCGAGCCCTCGAGGACGACGACCAGCATCGTCCCGGTCAGGACGACGAGCGTCACGAGCGCGACGGTCGAGACACGGGCGACGGCCAGCATGCTCCCGACGGTGGACGTGACGTCGGTGCGGGCGGAGGTCGAGCCCCGGCGCTGCGTCAGTGCTCCGACCGTCGCGATGGTCAGGCCCGAGGCGAGGGCGAGGGCGAGGCCGTAGACGGTCTGGGCGAGGCCGAAGGCCGTCACCGCAGCGGGGGAGACGCTCCCGAGGATCGTGAGGATGACAACGGACGATACCGTATGAATGGCCGCTATGCCCGTATAGCCGGGTTGTGTCACCGGTGCGACCGTCCTGGCGACGCGCGCCACCGCCAGTCCTCGGCGGGTCCGGCGACGAACCCCTCACGGCACGGGCCTGGCGGTCGATGAGACGTGCAGCGAGGAGCTCCTCGGCCCGTCGTGGTCGGGGTAGCGGGAGGAGGCGGCATGACGGAGACGGACGTGGCGGGGTTCGACGAGATCGACCTCGAGCGGCTCGACCCCGACGTGCTCGACGCGCCTGCGCTCGGAGCTGTCCTCGCCCCCGCTGCCCACGAGGCGGTGCCCTCGCCGAGCGCTCCCGAGCCGGTCGTCGTCGCCCTCGTCGCCGCGCTGGCGCGCTGCCGGGGCCTGCCCGAGCAGGCTGTCGCCCTCGCGCACCCGCTGCACGCCCCGGACGCGGCCGACCGCCTCGTGGTCGACCTCGCCCGCTGCCGCGGGACGAGCGAGCAGGTGGTCCGTCTGGCCTTCGGTCTCCCGGTCACGGGGACGTGGTGACCCGGTAGCGAGAGCTCGTCCTTGTGGCTGCGCGTGCGGCTGCGGCGCGCGTCGGACGACCTCCGCCGTCCGTCTGACAGGCTAGGACCGTGGACCGACCTCGTACCGACGCCGTGGACGACCCCCTCGAGGGGTACGTGCGCCCGACGGCTGACACAGCCTGGTGGCTGGCCGGGGTCGACGACGCGTCGGCGATCGCACCTCCCGGTCAGAGCGCGCCGCAGACGGGGACCTTCGCGCCGTTGGCCATCGGGCCGCTCGGTCGCACCGGGACCGTCCCGCTGACGAGCATCGACCACGACAGGACCGCGTGGTTCTACGGCAAGAACGCCTTCGTCAGCGACGCCGTGCCCGGCGCGGAGCCCATGACCGCCGACGAGCTCCACTGGTTCGTCAGCGACCGGGCGAACCTGCGCACCTACGAGAAGCGTGCCGTGCTCGACCGCGGGAAGGTGCTGCGCGTGTGGCCCCGGCGGTCACCGAGGAAGGGCAGGTTCGTGCTCCTGACGCCGCCGACCGCCACGGAGGTGAGCGTGCGCCCGAAGGGCGTCGACGGCCTCGTGCTCGAGACCGGCGCACGGCTGCGACCCGCGCTGCGTGACGCGATCATCACGTCGGCGCGGCTGGACGACACGGTCGTGCTCGCCTGCGTCGTCGCCGAGAGCAGCCTCCTGTGACGTGGCCGGGCTACGACGCGCAGACCCTCCTCGGGGCGAACCGGTGGTGGGGGACCGACGAGCCGAGACGGCTCACCTGGGACGACGACCGCCCGTTCGTGCACCCCGAGGCGGTCGCGCCCTCGGCGCGCTGCTTCGCCGGGCTCGACCTGCTCGGGGCTGCTCCCCGGACCAGTCCGCTGCTGTCGCTCGACCACGACGACACCCGGGTCTTCTACGCGGCCGGCGCGACGCTCAGCGACCTCGTCCTCGACGGCGACCTGACCGCCGACGTCCTGGCCGACCTGTCGGGTGCGCACCAGGCAGACGTCAGGCCCTTCGAGAAGCGCGCCGTCGTCCACTCCGGCGCGGTGCAGAGGTACTGGCCACCCACGCGACGACGTGAGTACTACCCGGGGACGGACCGCGAGACGCAGCCCGCGCTGGTCTTCTTCGTGCCGGCGACGCCCGCGGGGGACGACGGGCTCGTCTTCACCCACCACTGGAGCGTGACGTGGGAGCTGCCGAGGGCGGTCGTGCTGTCGGTGCGGATGCGCACGACGGTCCTGGTCGGATCGCCGTGCGCACCCGCCACGGTCGGTCAGCCCACGCCGAGGTAGGCCTCCTTGATCGCCGGGTCGGCGAGGAGCGCCTTGCCCTCGCCGGTCCGGACGACCGACCCGGTCTCGAGGACGTAGGCGCGGTCTGACCGGGACAGCGCCTGCTGCGCGTTCTGCTCGACGAGCAGCACGGTGGTGCCCTGGGCGTTGATCTCCGAGATGATCCGGAAGATCTGCTGGATGATCATCGGCGCCAGGCCCATCGAGGGCTCGTCGAGCAGCAGCACGCGCGGGCGGGCCATGAGCGCACGGCCGATCGCGAGCATCTGCTGCTCGCCGCCGGACATGGTCCCGCCGAGCTGGGTGCGGCGCTCGAGGAGCCGCGGGAAGAACGTGAACACCCGCTCGACCGTCTCGTCGTGCTCGGCCTTGGACGCGAAGGGCCGCGCGAAGCACCCCATCTCGAGGTTCTCCATGACGGTCATCCCGGCGAACACGCCCCGGCCCTCCGGGGCCTGGATGATCCCCGCCGCGACCCGCAGGTGGGGCTTCATGCGGGTGACGTCCTGCCCGTCGAAGACGATGCGCCCGCGCGCGAGCGGCCGGACCCCAGACACGGCGCGCATGGTCGTGGTCTTCCCCGCGCCGTTGGCACCGATGAGGGTGACCAGCTCGCCGGTCTCGACCGTGATCGACACGTCCCGGATGGCCTCGATGCGGCCGTAGGAGACGGTCATGTCGGTGATCTCAAGCAGTGGCATCGTCGGGAACCCCCAGGTAGGCGGCGATGACCGCCGGGTCGCTCGTGACCGCGTCAGGGGTGCCCTGGGCGATCACCTTGCCGAACTCGAGGACGACGATGCGGTCCGTGACACCGCGCACGAGCTTCATGTCGTGCTCGATGAGCAGGACGGTGTAGCCGTCGTCCCGGATCTGCCGGATGAGGTCCATGAGGGCCTCCTTCTCGGCGGGGTTGAAGCCTGCTGCGGGCTCGTCGAGGCACAGCAGCTTGGGCTCGGTGGCCAGCGCCCGGGCGATCTCGAGCCGGCGCTGGTCCCCGTACGAGAGGTTGCGGGCCTTGTCGGTCGCGCGCCCCCCGACGCCCACGAACTCCAGCAGCGCCATCGCGCGGTCGATGCCCTCGCGCTCCTCGCGGCGGTGCCGCGGGGTGCGGAAGACCGCGCCCGGGACCGACGTGCGGTGCCGGGCGTCCGTGCCGACCACGACGTTCTCGAGGGCCGTCATCTCGTTGAACAGCCGGATGTTCTGGAAGGTGCGCGCGATGCCCATCTGGGTGATCTGGAACCGCTTCTTGCGCCCGACGGGCTCCCCGTCGAACACGACCGACCCGGAGGTGGGCCGGTACACGCCGGTCATGGCGTTGAAGCACGTGGTCTTGCCGGCGCCGTTGGGGCCGATGAGCCCGAGGATCTCGCCGCGCCGGATGTCGAAGGTGACGCCGTCGACGGCGGTGAGCCCGCCGAACTGGACGGTGACGTCCTCCATCCGCAGCAGCGGCTCGCCGACGGCCGCGTGCACCTCCCGGTCGGAGGCGACCTTCTCGGCCACGACCTCGGGGTCGGCGAGCTCGGGGTGGACGTCGGCGACGTCGACGACCACGGGCTCCTCGACGCCGCCGCCGGGCAGGTCCTTCTCGGGGGTGGCCTCGGCGACGTCCTGCTCGGTCCCGCGGAACTCCTCGCCGTGCTCGGCGCCGGCGCCGACACCACCGGGCTCGTGGGTGCTCATGCGTGCTCCTTCGTGGTGCTGTCCTGCTGGCGGATGGTGCGCCGCGCCGCGACGTACAGCTCACGGCCGTAGGTGAGCAGCTTCTGCCGCACGGGCAGCAGCCCCTGCGGTCTGAACACCATGAGGACCATGAGGGCGATGCCGAAGAACAGGTACCGGTACTCGGCGATCTGCGTGCCGTCGATCGGGATGCCGAACAGCTCGGTGCGCCCGAGGAAGAAGTTCGGCAGGTAGACGATGACGAAGGCCCCGAGGATCACGCCGAGCTTGTTGCCCTGACCGCCGAGGACGACGGCGCAGAGGAAGAGCACCGAGTTGATGACGTTGAAGTTCGTGGGGTTCACGAACTGCACCTGCCCGGCGTACAGCGCACCGGAGGCCCCGCCGATCGACGCCCCGATGACGAAGGCCCACAGCTTGAAGCGGAAGGTGGGGACGCCCATGATCTCGGCGGCGTCCTCGTCCTCGCGGATGGCCACCCAGGAGCGCCCGACGCGCGAGCGCTCGAGGTTACCGACGAACAGCAGGGCGGCGACGATGAGCACGATGCTCAGCCAGTACCACCAGACGCCCGAGTTGAGGGCACCGGACCCGGAGCCTGCGGAGAACACCCCGTTGGGGTTGGTCTCGCTGACGCCGAGCCGCGGGTAGGCGACCTGGTTGAGTCCGCGGCCACCACCGGTGATGCCGTCGAGGTTGTCCGCCAGGAGACGGACGATCTCGCCGAAGCCGAGGGTGACGATCGCGAGGTAGTCGCCGCGCAGGCGCAGCGTCGGCGACCCGATGAGCAGGCCGGACAGCGCGGTGATCGCGACGGCGATGGGCAGCGCAGCGAGCCACGCCCAGTCCTGGGACAGCCACCCGCCCTCGCCGGTCTGGTTCCAGGGGCTCGACGGGCTGGTGAGCAGCGCGACGGTGTACGCGCCGATGGCGTAGAAGCCGATGTACCCGAGGTCGAGCAGCCCGGCCTGGCCGACGACTACGTTGAGGCCGATCGCGATGAGCGCGTACATGCCGAACTGCGCCATGACGCCGCCGAAGTTCGTCCCGACGGTCGTCAGGACGGGGATCTGCAGGATGGGCAGCAGCGCGACGAGCACGAGCAGCGGGAGCCCCAGCGCCCACTGGGTGGGGCGTGCCTGGGAGTCCCACCAGAGGCGCAGTGCGTCGCCGACCCCGGAGTGCGGACGTCGGCCCGTGGTGGTCGTGTGCTCTGCGGTGGTGCTGGCGGCCGAGCTGGTGGTGGGCTTCTCGGCCGGGGACTTCTCGGTCGGCTGGTCCGGGGTGGGGGGAGTGGGGCCGGTCGGTGTCGTCATGCGCGTGCCCTCCCGAGGGACTCTCCGAGGATGCCTGTGGGTCGGACCATGAGGACGAGGATGAGCAGCGCGAAGGCGACGACGTCGCGCCACTCGGTGCCGAAAACGACCTGGCCGTAGTTCTCCATCACCCCGAGGAGCAGCCCACCGAGGAGGGCGCCGCGGAGGTTGCCGATGCCGCCGAGCACCGCGGCGCAGAACGCCTTGATGCCGAGGATGAACCCGCCCGAGTACACGATGCCGTTGGGGACGCGCAGCGTGTAGAGCAGCGCTGCGGCGCCGGCGAGGATGCCGCCGATGAGGAAGGTGAGCATGATGATGCGCTCGCGGGAGACCCCCATGAGGGTCGCGGTCACCGGGTCCTGGGCGACGGCGCGGATCCCGCGGCCGAACTTGGTGCGGTTGATGAACTGGTCGGTCGCGAGGGCGAGCAGCAGCGCGGACACCACGATGATGATGGTCACGTTGGTGACGTTCGCGGAGCCGATCTGGAACTGCACCTCGGGCTCGACCAGGCGGATCGGGCGCTGGGCGTTCACGCCGCCGAGCGTCCCGCCGGTGAGGCGGGGGAGCACGAAGTGCACGAACTCCTGGAGCACGAAGGAGGCACCGATGGCGGTGATGAGGAACACGAGGGAGGGAGCCCCGCGCTTGCGCAGCGGCCGGTAGGCGACGCGCTCGAGACCGACGGCGACGCCGCCGGAGATCGCCATGCCGCCGATCATCGCGGCCCCGAGGTACAGGACCGTCATGAGGATCCCCATGTTGTACGCGTCGCCGTTGGGCCCGAAGCCCAGCAGCATGAGCGCCGCGTACTGGCCGAACATCCCGAGCATGAACACCTCGGAGTGGGCGAAGTTGATGAGCCTGAGCACCCCGTACACGAGGGTGTAGCCGACGGCGACGAGCGCGTAGACCGACCCGTAGGTCAGACCGTCGATGGTGAGGGCCCAGAAGTTGCGCCCGAGGGCCGCGACGTCGAACCCGATGAGGGGTTCTGCCACGACCATCGCGTGGATGAGACCACCTGTCATGTGCTGCACACTCTCTCTCGTCTGCTGGTCTGCGTCGTGCACGTCCGTCCGCAAGCAGTCGCGCTCCCGGTCCGCCGGTAGGGCGGGCCGGGAGCGCGGTGTCAGCTGCCGGCGGTGCGGCTGCGGTTACTCGACGTCGTAGATCCAGATGAGTGCGGAGGTGAGCTCGCCGGTGTCGGTCCACTCGTAGCTGCGGGCGAGCCCGGCGCCGGAGTAGCTCGACACGAAGTCGACGAGCCCGGCACGGTCGGTCACGCCTGAGTCGATCCCGGCGAGCATGATGGTCATGAGGTCGTAGCCCTCGACGGAGTAGACGCCGGGTGCCTGGCTGAACGCGGTCTCGTACTCGGTCGCGAAGGCGTCCGGGGCGGGGCCGCAGGGGCAGGAGAGGATCGCGCCGTCGGCCGAGGACCCGGCCTGCTCGACGAACTGCGGGTCGTTGGTGCCGTCGGCCGAGACGAAGGTGGTCTCGACGCCGGCGTCGCGCAGCTGCTGGACGAACGGTGCGGCCTCGGCGTAGTAGCCGGCGTAGAAGACCGCGTCGGCCTCGGCGCCGCTGATGATCTGCACTGCGGCGGCGAAGTCCTTGTCGCCGGTCTTGACGGAGGCGGAGCACGAGGTGTCTGCGGCGTCGCCGAGGCCCTCGGTGATCTGCTCGGCCAGGCCGATGCCGTAGTCGGAGTTGTCGGCGACCACGCAGACCTTGGCGTAGCCCAGGGTGTCGACCATGTACTTGGCGACGGCCGGGCCCTGGACGGCGTCGTTGGCGAGGCCGCGGTAGAAGGTCTTCCACCCGAGGGTGGTGAGGTCGGGGTTGGTGGCCGACGCGGACAGCGAGAGCAGCCCGGCCTGGTTGAAGATGTCGCCGGTCGCCTTGGTCTCGCCCGAGAACGCCGGGCCGAGGAGGCCGAGGACGTTCGCGTCGCCGACGATCTGCGGTGCGACCTGGGTGGCCTTCTGCGGGTCGCCCTCGGTGTCGAACTGCTTGAGTGCGACCTGGCAGTCGGCGTTGGCCTCGTTGTGCTTGTCCAGCGCGAGCTGTGCACCGTTGAGGATGTTCTGGCCGAGCGCCGCGTTCGGGCCGGTGAGCGCGCCGGCCATGGCGATGGTGGTGCCCTCCGCGCAGGTCGCGGTACCGTCGCCGGCCGGGTCGACCGCCGTGTCGCCGGTGGACGCCTCGACCTCGACGCCCTCGGGGTCGATCTGGACGAGCGGGACGATGGAGAGGCCGCCGGTGGCACTGGCGCTGGCGCCGGGCGACGAGCCCGTCTCGTCGTCCGTGGACTTCTGCCCGCAGGCAGTCAGCACGAGGGTGGTGGCGAGGACGATCGCCAGTGCTTGGGGTGTACGTCGAGCGTGAAGACGCATCTCATGACCTCCGCTTGGGCCCCCTGGGGCCGGGTGTTGGGTAGTGCGACGAGGTGGAGCTGGCGGTGCGGTGGGTGTGGGTCCTCGGTGGACAGCGTGCGACGGTGCACTCTTCTCGGCTCCGTGGTACCCACACCTTGGTGGCCGTGTGTTTCGGCCAGCGGCGCTCGGTGTTGCGTCAGTGTTACGGAAAAGGCACGCTTCTGCACGGGTGAGTTTTCTGCCCCAGGTGCGTAGAACGTCAAGGATCGGTCAAAATCCCAGGTCGGGATTGTGACTGCGGTCACTAAACATTTCTCGACAGGTCGGCGCGTTCCCGTCCTGCGAGACGCCGCCCCCTCGGGGCGTGTCTGCGGCCGGGCGTAAGATCTCACCCGCCGCGTCAGTGAAGGAGGACGTCCCGACGTGCCTCTCGACCGCGTCACCGGCGCACCCCGCCCGCCCGCCATGCGGGCCCGCCCGACCATCGCCCACCTCGACGCCGACGCCTTCTTCGCGAGCGTCGAGCAGCACCAGCGCCCTTCCTTGCGCGGCCGCCCCGTCCTCGTCGGCGGTGTCGGCCCGCGCGGCGTCGTCGCGACCGCGTCCTACGAGGCGCGCGCCTACGGGGCGCGGTCCGCCATGCCCATGGAGCAGGCGCGCCGGATGTGCCCGACCGCCACGGTGGTCGTCCCCAGGTTCGACGCCTACTCCGCGTACTCCGCCCAGATCATGGAGGTGCTCCGCGAGGTGAGCGAGCAGGTCGAGGCGATCAGCATCGACGAGGCCTTCGCCGAGCTCGACCACCTGCCAGGCTCGAGCGCCGACCTCGAGGCCCTCGCGCTCGAGTTCCGGCGCCGGGCCCACGAGCGCACCGGGCTGTCCGTCTCTCTGGGCCTCGGGCGCTCCAAGCTCGTCGCCAAGCTCGCCTCCGAGGCCGCCAAGCCCGGGGGCGTGAAGGTGGTCGACCCGGCCGACGAGGACGCCTTCCTCCTCGCGCTGCCCGTCCGCGCGCTCTGGGGCGTCGGACCGGTATCGGCCGCACGCCTCGACCAGCTCGGGGTGCGCACCGTCGAGGACCTCCGCGCGCAGCCCATGGACACCCTCGTCATGGCCACCGGCGAGGCAGCCGGGACCAACCTCTACCGGATCGCCCGAGGCTGGGACGACCGCCCGGTCACCACCGTCCGAGAGCGCAAGTCCGCCGGCGCCGAGCACACCTTCGACGACGACCTCCACGGCCGCCGCGCGATCGCCGCCGCCCTCGACGGGGTCACCGACTCCGCGCTGCGCCGCCTCGACCGGCACGGCGTCGCCGCCCGCACCGTCGTCGTCAAGGTCCGCGTCGCGTCCTTCACCACCATCACCCGGTCCGTCACGCTGAGCCGCCCGACCTCCGACGTCGACGCACTGCGCGAGGCCGCCCGACGCGCCCTCGACCTCGCCGAGGTGGTCGAGCCCGTCCGGCTGCTCGGCGTCTCGTTCCACGGGCTCTCCGCGCACTCCCAGCTCATGCTGCCGCTCGGCGGCGACGGGACCGAGGCGGCGCTCGCGGCCGGGACCACGGACGGCGCGGCGCTCCTGGGCGACCTGCCCACGGCCACCACTGCGGACGACGGGACGCTCACGGCGGTGGCCGACGACGGTCCGGCCACCGTGGTCCCGACCCGTGTGACCGCCGCGGACCTGGCGCCCGGTCTCGACGTCGAGACCGACCGCGGTCGCGGGTGGGTGGTGCACCTCGGTGACGACGGACGCGTGGCCGTGCGGTTCGAGACGGCTCAGACCGGTCCGGGCTACCAGCGCTGGGTCGACCCGCGCACCGAGGACCTGCGTCTCGTCGGAGCGCTCGGTCCCGACGGTCGCGAGGCGTCGGCCGCTGCCGAGGTGACGGACCCGGCGGTCGGTGAGGCCGCGGCCGAGCCGGGTGAGGACTGAGCGCGCCTCGAGCGGCTCGGGCCTCTCAGCGGCGCCAGGGCTCTCGAGCCGCGCCGACGGGTGACTGCGCGTAGCGTGCGAGAGGACCCCACGACCTCCCAGCAGTGCGGAGCCCACCCCTCATGAGCACCCCCGAGCACCACGACGTCGTCATCGTCGGCGGCGGCAACGCAGGACTGTCCCTGGCCGGTCGCCTGCGCCGCGACGGAGCCCAGGACGTCGTGGTGGTCGAGCCGCGGCACGAGCACCACTACCGCCCGCTGCTGTCCTACGTGGCAGGAGGGCAGGCGACCCTCGACGACCTGCGCCGACCGCAGCAGGACGTGCTCCCCGACGGCGTGCGCTGGGTGCGTGACTCGGTCGCCTCGGTGGACCCCGAGCGGTCGGTCGTGGTGCTCGCCGGGGGAGGGGAGCTCCACTACACCGACCTCGCGCTGTGCCCAGGCTCCCAGGTGGACTGGGACGCGATCCCCGGCTCCGAGGCAGCGGTCCGGACGCCCTACGCGGCGACCAGCTACCTGCCGGCCTCGGCCGTCGACACGTGGGAGATGCTGTCGACGCTCACCGCCGGGCGTGCCGTCTTCGTCATCTCGGACAGGCACGTGCCCTGCGCACCCGTCGGGCTCAAGCCGCTCTTCCTCGCCCTGGACCACTGGGAGGACACCGGCGTGCGGGACAGCATCGAGGTCGAGCTGCTCGTCGAGAGCGACCGTCTCGTCGACCTCGAGAGCGCCGACGAGCGCCTGCGGCAGGCCCTCGAGGAGCGGGACGTGCGGGTCTCGCTCGCCACCACCGTCACCTCCGTCGACGCCCAGACCCGGCACCTCGTCGCCGAGCAGCGCGACGTGGCACCCGGGCGCAACCCCCTCACCCTCGGCTACGACGCGCTGTACGTCGCACCGCCGCACCGCGCACCCGCGTGGGTGGCGCAGAGCGGCCTGGCGACGACGGACGACGGCGGCTTCCTCCGCGTCGACCCCCACACCCTCCAGCACCCCGAGCACCCCCGGGTGTGGGGTCTGGGCGACGTCGCCGACCTCGACGCCCTGCCGTCCGGCGGCGCGCTGCGCAAGCAGGTCCCCGTGGTGGCCCGCAACATCGCCGCCCGGCGCACCGGCGGCACCATGCAGCGGTACGACGGCTACTCGATCGCCCCGGTCACGACGTCACGGCGCAGGCTGCTGCTCGCCGAGTTCGACCGCGCCGGGCGTTCGCAGCCGTCGGTGCCCTTCGTCGACCTCGTGAAGCCGCGCCTGCTCACCTGGGCCTTCGACAGGTTCCTCGAGCCGCAGGTCTACTTCCGCCGGTTGATCCAGGGGAAGGTCTGACCCCTGCAGCCCGGCGCGGGCTGCGGGGTCCCGGTGCGGAGCCCAGCACCGGGAGCCGGCGAAGAAGGCGAGCCCGACGACGAGGAACAGCGCAGCCAGCGCGGCCCACCCTGCGGTGCCGTGGCTGAGGGCCGTAGCGGTCACGAGCAGCGGCGCCACCATCATGGCGATCGCGTAGCCCATCGTGCTCACGCCCTGGTAGGCCCCGGCCGTGCGCTCGTCGGCGAGGTCGAAGGACAGCGTCCACGAGCCGGCCTCGCCCCACAGCTCGGCCGCGGCGTGGACGACGGCCGCCAGCACGAGCAGGCTCACGGCCAGGGCGACGTTCCCCACGGCGGCAGCAGCGTAGAGGCCGCACGCGACGGCGAGCACCACGCAGGCACGGGTCATGGTGCGCGCCGCGGCCGGGACGGTCGTCGCACCACGGGCGAACCGCACCTGGAAGAGCGCCACCAGGACCGTGTTGAGGACCAGCAGCACGGAGATCATCACCGACGGGACGCTCGTGTGCTCGGCGACCCACAGCGGCAGCCCGACGGTCTGCAGCCCGAAGTGCACCGCGAAGACGCTCGTCAGGCCGACCGCCACGAGGTACTGCGGGTCGCGGAAGGGCGAGCGACCGGGCGAGACCGTGGAGCCGGTCTCGGGCTCGTCAGGAGCGGGCCCGGCCGTGCGTCGGGCCGCGGAGCTGCGCGCGAGCCGCACGAGCGGCACCGCGCCCGTGGCGGCGACGCAGCCGACCACGAGGACGCTCACCCGGTACGCGACCGGGGTGTCGACGAGCAGCGCAGCCGCGGCCACGCAGGTCCCGACCCCGATCCCGACGTTGACCACGACGTGCAGGCGAGCCCGCATCTCCACCCTGGACGGCCCCGTGAAGGACCGCGCGACGAGTGCCGACCGTGCGGACGCCCCAGCCTGCCGGGTGCCCGTCGCGAGGCAGGCGACAGCGACGAAGGCCGCCACCCCGTCGACCACGGAGAACGCCGCGAGCGACAGCCCCTGCGCGACGACGCACAGCGTGAGCAGGCGCAGCGCTCCGACGCGGTCGGCGAGGAACCCCGCGCACAGCGACGTGAGCACCCCGACCGCCCCGGCCGCCGTGAGGCCGAGCCCCACGGTCACGACCGGGATACCGATCGCCCGCGTGAAGAGCAGGGCGGACACGGCGTAGAACATGCCGTTGGCCACGGTCAGGGACATCGACGCCGCGGTGAGGGCGCGCGCCACGGGATCGGCGGGACGGAACGTCGAGGAGAGCTCGGAGGCCAGGTGTCGGGTGCGCGCACGCTCGGTGGGCGGGGCGTCGGTGGTGGGCATGCTGCGATCTCACCCTGCTCGACGGAGCACGCACAATGATGAAGACTACGGCTTCATGCTCCGCTACTCGTTGTCCGACGCCGACCTCGCCGACATCCGCTTCGGGCTCTCCCCGCTCAACGAGCTCGGGCTGTCCCTGCGCGCGCTGAGCGACCCGGCGCGCTATCCGGTGCACCTGCGCTGGGTGCGACGCGTCACCGAAGAGCTCCCCGCACCCGCGCTCGACGTCCTGCGCTCCCTCGTCGACACCAGGAGCTGGGTCCCCGACTTCCTCAACCCCGTGCCGACCACGCCCCTCACCCGCTTCGACGACGAGATCGCAGCGCTCGCGACCCTCGACCCCGATCGCCTCGACCACGACCTCGACGCCGTCCACACCACCCGACCCGCGGCCCTGCGCGGGCCTGCCACCGACGTCCGCCAGAGGGTGGTCGACGCGGTCGGCGAGCTCTGGGACATGTCGTTCCGCTCCACCTGGACCAGGATGCGCACCCTCCTCGAAGCCGACATCGTGTTCCGCGGTCGGACGACCGGCCGTGCGGGTCTCGGAGAGATGCTCGCCGGGCTCGCTCCCGCCGTGAGCTTCGACGGGCGGACGCTCTCCCTCGCGCTCCGCGACCCCAGGGTGCGGACCGTCGATGTCGCGGGAGCCGGGCTGACGCTCATCCCCAGCCTCTTCACCAAGAACGTCTCCTCACCGGTGACCGACGACGGACGGCCCTGCGTGATCTACCCGGTCCGCGGCTCCGCGACGCTCTGGGACCCCGCACCGGCACGGGGGAGCGGCGCGCTCGCGGACCTGCTCGGGACGACGCGTGCCGGTCTGCTGACAGCGCTCCGCGAGCCTGCCTCGTCGACAGAGCTCGCGCTGCGGATCGGGGTGAGCACGAGCGCGGTGAACCAGCACCTGCGCGTGCTGCACGACGTCGGGCTGCTGTCCCGCGCCCGCCACGGACGGTCGGTGCTCTACGTCGCGAGCGACCTCGGTGAGCAGCTCGCGGGCAGGGACGACCGCGACCTGGGTCCGTGGTCGTGAGGTCGTCTTCCAGGACGGTGTGCCGTGCGACACGGGGTGATGTGCCATCGAAGGACTTAAGTCCCTTGCTGGGAAGTCGATGAGGGACTGTCGCCTCTAGACGCGGGGCGCACGTCGCCAGAGCCGTCGACAGCCCCCTCCGATCTGAGGACACCTACCCCAGTGAGACCTTCGACGAGCCCTACCGGGCCCCTCTCGACCGCCCACGCACCCTCGCCCGGCAACGCCGCCTCGACCACCTCCGCCCCCGTGACCAGCACCGCGCGACGCAGCCTCGGCCTGCGCGCGCAGCTCCTCGTCATGGGCGTCGGCTCCGTCGCGCTGACCGCGGTGCTGCTGACCGCCGCCGGCGCCTACCAGAGCGCCACGCTCGCCGGGAGGGCGGGCGACGACGTCCGGGCCCTCACGAGCTCCTCCCTGACCACCACGGTCCTGCAGGCCGAGTCTCTCGTCGAGACCCAGGTCGCGACCGTCACCTCCCGCCTGGAGTCCGACCTCGGCGTCGCCCAGCAGGTCCTCGCGACCCAGGGAGCAGTCGAGCTCGGTGCGCCGGTCACCTGGCGGGCGACCAACCAGACCACGGGCGACGCCACCGACGTCACCCTGCCGCGCATGAGCGTCGGCGGGACGTGGCTCGGCCAGAACACCGACCTCTCGACCGCCACGCCCGTCGTCGACGACATCGCCGAGCTCCTCGGCGAGGCCGTGACGGTCTTCCAGCGGGTCGACGGCACCGGCGACATGCTCCGGGTCGCGACGACGGTCCCGACGGCGGACGGTGCGCGGGCCATTGGCACCTACATCGCCGCGAAGGCCGCCGACGGCAGCCCCAACGCCGTCGTCTCCGCGCTGCTGTCCGGCGAGAGCTACTTCGGGACCGCCCAGGTGGTCGGCGAGACCTACGTGACCGGCTACGGGCCGCTCACCGACGCGTCCGGCGAGGTGGTCGGCGCGATCTTCGTCGGCCTGCCGCAGACCGACGTCGACGCTCCGCTGCGCGCCGCGCTCGCGCAGATCGCCATCGGCGACGTCGGCTACGTCACCGTCACGGACGCCGCCGGTGCCTACGTGGTCCCGCCGCCCGGCGCGAGCGAGGGCGACTCGGCCCTCGACGCGACCGACGCCGACGGCTCGGCCTACACCCAGCAGATCACCGATGCCCTCGCCGCTGCCGACGGCGGGCACGTCCAGACCACCGTGACCCTCCCGACCGAGGGGCGGGCCACCGTCGAGGCCGGGTCCTTCCCCGCCTGGGGCTGGACCATCGCCGCCTGGGGCTTCGACTCCGACCTGGAGGCCGTGCCTCGCCAGCTCGAGGCGGGCTCGGCCGAGCTGCTGCGCAACCTCGCGCTCGTCGGGGTCGTGGTCGCCGCCCTCATCGCCGGGCTCGTCGTCTGGGCGTCCGGGCGGATCACCGCGCGGCTCGGTCGGCTCACCGACGCGCTCCGCCGCGTCGCCGGGCGCGACCTCTCGGTGACCGTCGTCCCCGAGGGCTCCGACGAGATCGGCACCATGGGTGTCGCGCTCCGCGAGGCCGTCGACGGGATGCGCACGGCCGTGCAGCGCATGGAGGCCAGCGCCGGGTCGCTCGACGCGACCGCCGAGGGCCTCGGCGGCTCGAGCCGCGCCCTCGAGGGCATCGCCTCCGACGCCCAGGAGCGCGCCTCCGAGGCGGCCGGCTCCGCGTCGGTCGTCTCGTCCGAGGTGCAGGCCGTGACCGCGGCGATGACGGAGATGCGCACCTCGATCGACTCGGTCGGGCACGACGTCCGTGCAGCCTCCGAGCAGGCGGCGCGCGCCGTCACGCTCATCTCCGAGGCGTCGGAGTCCGCCGAGCGGCTCGGCGGGTCGTCGTCGCAGATCGCGGCGGTGCTGCGCACCGTCACGACCATCGCGGAGCAGACCAACCTGCTCGCCCTCAACGCCACCATCGAGGCGGCGCGCGCGGGCGACGCGGGCAAGGGCTTCGCGGTCGTCGCCGGGGAGGTCAAGGAGCTCTCGCAGCAGACCGCACGCGCGATCGACGCGATCACCCCCGTCCTCGACGCGGTGACCACCGACGCCGGCGACGTCACCGTCGGGATCTCCCGCATCGCGCAGGCCATGACCGAGGTCAACGAGCGGCAGTCCTCCGTGGCGGCCGTCGTCGAGCAGCAGGTGATGACCACCACCGAGATCGAGCGCAACCTCGTGCGGGCGGCCGGCAGCTCGACCGACATCGCGGAGAACGTCGCCCTGGTCGCGACCACCTCGCAGGCGACCTCGCAGCAGGTCGGCGAGGTCCGCGACGTCGTCGACGGCCTCGGTCGCGTCGCCGCCGAGCTCGCCGACGGCGTCCGGGAGTTCACGCTCGTCGCACGGTGAGACAGCACCGCCCCGGGACCTCGTCCGGTCCCGGGGCCGTGCTCATCCCGACCGAGGTGCTGATCGGTGCGTCCCGGTGCGGTGCGGTCAGGCCGGGGCGACCTGGTTCACCGCGGCCAGGGCGTTGAGCGTGCGGGGGTACCCGACGAGCGGCAGCAGGACGGTGAGCACGTCGAGCAACGTGGCCCGGCTGTTCCCGACGTTGAGGTTGGCCTGGACGTGCCCGGCGACCTGCGCGTCGGCGCCGCCGAGGGCGGTGAGGATCGAGAAGGTCAGCAGCTCACGTTGCTGCACGTCGAGCCCGCCCCGCGTGTAGTAGTCGCCGAAGCAGCTCGCGGAGAGCAGCTCCTGGAACCGCAGCGCGTCGGCCGGCGCGTTCGTGTACATGCTCTCGACCGTGCTCTTGCCGACGATCCGCTGCTGCACCGCGAGTCCGTCGGTCGCGCGGGTCTCGGGCGTCGTGGTCGACATCCCCTCGAGCGGCAGGGCCACGCCGCGCTCGGTCAGCACGTCGTCGGTCGCACGGACGAAGTCCGCGGCGCGGGCCATCCCGACGTACGCGACCGCCTGGTAGACGACCTCCCTGGCCTGGACGGGCGTCACGGCGTTGTCCAGCGCGGCACGGAGGAGCCCGCGGAACTCGGTGACGGCCCCGACCGCCACGAGGGCCCCGAGCTGGTAGGTCAGCCGGTCCGCGCGGGACAGGTCGGTCGTGACCTTGCGGAGGGTCTCGTCGAGGGCGAGGTCGTCGTAGAACGCGACGAGCTCGGGGTCGGTCTCCGCGAACGGGGACGCCTCGTCCCTGAACAGTGTGGCGCGCTCCGCCCTGGCCGCCGCACCCGGCCGACGGGTCACGCCTGGCCTGCCAGGTCGGCGTCCGAGACGTGCTCGAGCCAGGTCGTGGTCGTCGCGGGGTCGTCACCCGACTCGAGCATCGCCAGGTGCTCCATGAAGCCCTCGCTCCCGGCGGCGTGCCAGTGCTCCTGGCCGGGCGGGGTGTAGAGCGTCTGACCGGCGTGCACCTCGATGACGTTGCCCTCGCGGTCACCGAACCGGGCCACTCCGGAGGTGACGCGCAGGTACTGGCCTCGGGCGTGCGAGTGCCACGCGGTGCGGGCGCCCGGCGCGAAGCGCACCGTCGCGACGGTCATGCGCTGGTCCTCGGTGTGCGGCGCCGCGACGACGTCGAGCCACACGTCGCCGGCGAACTGCTCCGGCGGGTTCTTCACGGTGGGGGTGGTCGGTTCGATCTGCACGCTGCGCTCCTCGGGTCGGACGATGTCTCCTCTCGACCGTACGACCGCGGGCCCCGGGGGAGGGAGGGCCTGTCAGTGCCCCTAGGGCATGCCGTCGGCCACCGGCAGAGGTCCGGCCTCCAGCCCGCGCGCACGGACCATCCCGGTGCCCTCGGCGACGACGCCGTAGACGACGCCCACGAAACCGCCCGAGGCCGACGCCCCGAGCTCGTCGAGCCCCGCGGTGCCCACGGGGACGGGCGCCCCCTCGGCCGGGACCCAGGTGCCGGCCGCTCGCAGCCCGGAGACGTCGAGGACGAGCCGGCCGACCGGCGGACCTGGGACCGTCACCGCGGCGAGCACGTGCTCGTCCCCACCCTCGCAGCTCACCACCACCACCTCGGTCGCCGAGCCGCGAGGACCGACGCCCAGCGACACCCAGGCCGCGCTGCTGTAGCGCAGGGCCAGAGCAGCCGTCGCCCCGTCGGGCACCTCGTCCACCTCGACCTCGAGGCGGGCCGGCAGGTCTGCCAGGCGGTACCCGACGAACGCCGGCCGTCGCTCGGAGAGGCCAGCCCCCGCGTCGATCGTCCATGATCCTCCCGGGCCCTGCTCCGCGACCTCGTCCGGGTACCGACGCACAGCGAGGAGCGATCTCGTGCGGTCGTCTGGGCGCCTGGCGTCGTGCGTCGTGCCGGCCCGGACGGGCCCGACCCGTGGCGCCGGGTGAGATGGCTCGGGCACGAGGCGACCGGCACCGGGGGCGAAGACGGGCCAGCCGTCCTGCCACTCCACCGGCAGCACGAAGGTCTCGCGGCCCAGCACGTCGGTGCCGCCGACGGGCCTGCTCGCCAGGGCGACGGCCCAGGTCGAGCCGTCGGGGGAGTCGACGAGGTCGGCGTGGCCCACGTTGACCACCTCGCTGCCCTGACCGAGGTGCCGGTGGGTCAGGACAGGGTTCCCGGCGTACCCCTCGTACGGTCCGAGCGGCGAGTCTGCTCGGGCCACCGACACCGCGTGGTGGAACGCCGTCCCGCCCTCGGACGCGACGAGGTAGACCTGGCCGTCGCGACGGAACAGGTGCGGACCCTCAGCCCAGACCGCACCGCGCACGGCGCCGCTCCACACGACCCGCTCCTCGCCGACCAGCCGCAGCGACTCGCGGTCCATCTCACGGACCCACACCGACGTCTGCTGGTCCCACTCCTGCGGCTGGGCACCCCGTGTCCCGTGCGCCCAGAGGCGACCGTCGTCGTCGACGAGCAGCGACGGGTCGATCCCCTCGTCGTGCCACCACACCGGGTCCGACCACGGCCCGGCGGCGTCCCGCGCCGTCACCACGAAGTTCCCGGACGCCCCCGCAGGTCCGTCGACCAGGGTGCACAGGACGAGGAACCTCGAGCCGTCGTGCCGGATCGTCGGGGCGAACATGCCGCCCGAGTCCCGCACCGACGACAGGTCGACCTGCCCGGCTCGGTGCAGGGCGTGCCCCACGAGCTCCCAGGACACGAGGTCGCGCGACCTGTAGACCGGCAGCCCGGGCAGGTACTCGAAGGTCGAGGTCACGAGGTAGTACCAGGTGCCCTCCTCGTCGTCGACGCGGCAGACCGACGGGTCGGGGTGGAAGCCCGGCAGCACCGGGTTCGTGGCGCCCCGCCAGGGCAGACGGGAGGCCGGAGGGGTCTCGGGTGCGTCGACGGCGGCACGTCCGTGCGGGTCAGTGGTCGGCATGCGGGGTGAACCTCTCTCGGGTGTCGGTGACGACAGGACGGGACACGACCTCGAGCATCGAGACCAGTGCCCAGGCAGACAGTGCGAGGATCGCGTCGGAGCCGAGCGCGGTCACCCCGACGGCGACGACGAGCAGCGAGACGTGGACCAGGGTCACCCGCCACCGGGCCAGCAGCATCACGGCCGCCACCCGTGCGGCGTCCCGCGTGCGGAAGGAGAAGAAGGTCGTGACCACGAGCATGTGGCCCGACCACAGGACCAGGACCCCGGCCAGCACGAGCGCCACGGGCCGCAGCGCCTCGGCGGCCGGGACCGTGCCGGACGCGAGCACGTCCACCGCCAGCACCGTCGCGGCGAGGACGGTGGGGGCCCACCAGCGCAGCACGTCGACCGCGCTGCGGCGCAGTCCCTGCCAGACGAGCACGAAGGGGCCCTCCTCCGGGTCGTCGCGCCAGCCCCGGACCGCCCAGAGCCCCGCGGCGAGCACCGGTGCGACCGGCAGCTGGGCGAGCACGAAGAACGCCGCGTTGCCGGGAGCGACCGACAGCAGCGACACCACCAGCACCGTCGGGGTGCACCCGACCGCCAGGCACACGGCGAGCGCCGCGTGCTGGTAGACCGCCTGCGCCAGCTGCGACAGCGGACCCGTCGCGACACCGACCTGCGCGGCGCTCATCCCTTGACCGACCCGAGCATCACGCCGGACACGAAGTACCGCTGGACGAACGGGTAGATGCACAGGATCGGGATGATCGTGAGGATCATCGTCACCGCCTGGATGTTCGCCGAGATCGCCGCCGTCGTCGTCCCCGCCAGGGCAGCACCCTCCGACGCCGACGTCGACGCCCCCGCGACGAGGTTGCGCAGGAACAGCGTCACCGGGAACAGGTCCTGGTCGTCCAGGTAGAGGAACGCCGCGAACCAGTCGTTCCAGATCGCCACCGAGTAGAACAGCACCATCGTGGCGAGGACCGCCTTGGACAACGGCAGCACGATGCGCCCGAAGATGCCGAACCACCCGAGCCCGTCGATCTGCGCGGCCTCCTCGAGCTCCCGGGGGAGGTTCTCGAAGAAGGACTTCATGACCAGCAGGTTGAACACCGAGATCGCCCCCGGCAGCACGAGCGCCCACATGGTGTTCTTCATGCCGAGCGACGTGATGAGCACGTAGTTGGGGATCAGACCACCGTTGAAGAACATGGTGAAGACCGCGACCCAGATGAGGAAGGTCCGGCCCCGCAGGTGCTTCTTCGACAGCACGAAGGCGAAGACGGTCGTGAGCGCCATCGCGATGGTCGTACCGACCACCGTGTACTGGACGGTGTTGCGGTAGTTGCGCCAGAACACGTCGTTCTGCGCCACGGCCTTGTAGGTGTCGACGTTGAAGTCCACCGGCCAGACGTTGACCATCCCCGCCTTGATCGCACCCGCACCGCTGAACGACTGCGCCACGACCGTGACGAAGGGGTACAGCATCACCGCGCACACCACGAGCAGGAGGGTGCCGTTCACCCACGTGAACGTCCGGTAGCCACGGCTGTCACGCACGCCCACCGGGCGTCCGCCCCGCGGCGAGGCGGTCGGGGACGTCATCGCGCTCTGGGTCACCACAGGCTCGCTCCTACCACTCGGCGCGACACCAGGTTCGCGCTCAGGACCATCACGAGGCCGATGATCGCCTGGAACAGGCCGATCGCCGCCGCGTAGCTGAAGTTGTTCGACACGAGACCGACGCGGTACAGGTACGTCGAGATGACGTCCGCCGTCTCGTAGGTGAGCGGGTTGTACAGCAGCAGGACCTTTTCGAAGCCGACGTTGAGGAACATCCCGATGTTGAGGATGAGCAGCGTGACCATCGTCGGGCGGATGCCGGGCAGCGTCACGTGCCACGTCTGGCGCCACCGGCCGGCCCCGTCGATCCGGGCCGCCTCGTAGAGCGACGCGTCGACCGTCGACAGCGCCGCGAGGTAGAGGATCGTGCCCCAGCCGACCGTCTGCCAGACCTCGGTCCCGACGTAGATCGCGCGGAACCACTCGGGTCGCTGCAAGAACGGGATCGCCTCACCGCCCAGAGACGTGAAGATCTGGTTGACCGTCCCCTGCACCGACAGGATCTGCATGGTCATGCCGACGATGATCACCACCGACAAGAAGTGCGGCAGGTACGTGATCGACTGGATGGTCCGCTTGAACGCCCGCACCCGCACCTCGTTGAGCATCAGCGCGAGGACGATCGGCAGCGGGAAGCAGAACAGCAGCGTGAGCCCGCCCAGGACCACCGTGTTGGTGAAGACCTTCCAGAACATCGGGTCTGTCGCGAACAGCTCGACGTACCGCAGCCCGACCCACTCGTCCCCGAAGATGTTCCCCCCGGGCCGGAACCGCCGGAACGCGATGACGTTCCCGATCATCGGGACGTACCGGAACAGCAGCAGGAACAGCACCGGGCCCAGCGCCATCGCGTACAGCGCCCAGTCGCGACGCAGCGCCGTCCGCCACGGGACCCGCGACGCCCTCCTGCTGGTTCGCCGACGGTCTCGCGCAGCCGGGGTCTGGCTCTCCTCCCGTGGCGCCGTCGGGGACACCGTCGGGGCGACCTTCCCGTCAGGTGGCGACGTGCTCTCGTGCGTGACTCTCATGACTCACCCCTCCGTGAGGGGCCCCGGGGGAGGGCTCAGGACCAGCACGTCCCTCCCCACGGGGCCGCGTCGCACTGATCAGCCGTTGTCGGCGGCGAAGCGCTCGCGGGCGCCGTTGACGAGGTCCACGTAGCCCGGCAGGCCCTGGCTCTCGAGCTGCGACACGTAGGCGTCCCACTCGCCGAGGTCTCTGTCGCCGAGGATGAACTGCAGGGTCGCCGTGTCGACGGTGTCCTTGAGCGGGGTCCCGAGGAGCGAGGCCTGCTCGAGCTCGAGCTCGTCGAGGGGCGCGGGCGGGAACGGGGCGCGAGGCGTCCTGGTCTCGAGCACCGTGTCGACGTACTCGACGAACTCCGGCTGGTTGTAGGACTCCTTGAGGGCACGCGACTCCGACGACCCGGCGAGGACGTCCGAGCCGAAGCCGAGGTCCTTCTTGATGTCCGTGGTGGAGCCCACGTTGAGGTTGTAGGCCTCGTACGAGTGGTCCGGGTCGAGCGTGATCGTGCCGTCCGCGTCCTTGGTGTAGGTCTCGCCCTCGACGCCCCACTGGAGCATCTCGCGCGCGTCGGGGTTGTAGTAGAGCCAGTCGAGGAACTGGACCGTGCTGCACAGGTCGGGGTCGTCCGCGGCCTGCGAGGTGATCATGAAGCCGTTCCAGAAGTTCCTCGGCTCGACGGTGTCGCCGGAGTCTCCCGTGGGCGGGGCGACCTGGAGGAGCTCGTAGTCGGTGACCCCTGCGGCGTCGAGCGCCGTGGCGAACTCCTGCACCGTGCCCGAGGCGCCGGAGGCCGCGAAGACCTGCTCGGCGGCGACCTTCTCGATCACGGTGCCGGTGCCGTCGTTCGGTGCGACGAAGGACTCGGTGTCGAGGAGGCCGTCCTCGGCGAGCCCGTGGAAGTACTCGAGCATGTCGCGGTACCCGTCCGAGGTCCCGGCGTAGTCGAACTCGCCGGAGGCCTCGTCGTAGAACATGCCGTTGCCGAAGCCCCACCCGGCGACCGTGCCGAAGGCGTGCGCGGCATAGTTGAGCATCGCCGCCCCCTCGAAGCCGTCGGCGAGCGGGAGGCTGTCGGGGTACTTCTCCTTGACGAGCTCGAGACCGGTGCGCAGGTCTTCCCAGGTCTCTGGGGCCGGGGCGCCGACCTCGTCGAAGACGTCCTTGCGGATGATGAGGGTGAAGGTCGGGACCGACACCTCCTGGAGGCCGGGCGCCATGTAGTAGCGCCCGTCGTCCTGACGGAGGTTGTCGAGCATCCCGGTGAGGTCCCACTCCTCGGAGTACTTCTGGAAGTTCGGCATGTAGTCGACGTACTCGCTCATGGGCAGCACGGCGCCCGAGGCCGCGTACTGGCGCTCGTCACCGGTGTAGACGAGCGGGATCACGGTGGGGGCGTCGCCCGCGCTGATGAGGAGGCTGCGCTTCTCGAGGGCGTCGCTGAACGGGATGTGCGTCGTGGTGATGCGGACGTTGGTGCGCTCCTCGATCTCGTCGAAGAGCTGCCAGGTGTCCTTGACGGGGGCTTCGGGCCAGTCGGTCCAGAGCATGCTCACCTCCATCGGCTCGGGGGAGGTGAACTGCTCGTCGGCTGCGTAGTCGTCGACGGCGCAGGTGAGGTCGACGGGCTCGCCGGCGGCGCTGCTGCCGCCACCTCCGCCGTCGGAGCAGGCGGCCAGCGCGAGCGCGGAGACGGCGGCGACGGCGCAGCCGCGGACCAGGAGCGGGCGTCGGCCAGGGGGTGCAGAGATGACAGGAACCATGATTCTCCTCGTTGAGACCGGGTGTCAGTCGTGCAGTCGAACGGGTGTGCGGTGGTGAGCCCCGGAGCCTGGGAGAGACGACCGGCGCGGTCGGTCTCGGGGCGCTCCGAGGAACGAGCAGGCGGTCCTGCTCGCGACGGGTCCCGGCATCGTCGCCGGGTCGTGGGTATGTGACTGGTGCGGGGGAGGCGCAGGACCGGGGCGGCCCGGTGCCTCGGCGTCAGGGAGGTCGCAGGCTGGCGGAGCCGGTCACAGGGTCACCTCGAGGTGCTGCTCACCGGTCCGGAGGTCGAGGTCGGCACGGGCGCCGCCGCTCTCGAGCTCATAGCTCCCGGCGAAGCCGGCGAGCGGGAGCATCCCGTCGGCGTCGGTGCGGACGGTCCTGGGCTGCAGCCACCAGCTGCCGCGGACGAGGTCGTGCAGGGCGTGGTAGGCGGGCTTCGGGCTGCCGTCGGCACGCACCAGCCCGGCCGGGGCGCCGAGCCAGGCACCCGCGTCGCCCATGCCCCAGTAGGTGACGGACGCGACCGCCGGGTGCTCGACGAGCGTCGTGTACAGGCGGACCACCTCGTCGGCCTGGCGCGCCTCGCCCTCGGGCGTGCTCGGCCACGCGTCGACCACGTGGTCGTTGAGGTCGTCGACCTCGGCGGGCATCAGGTCGCCCGAGACGAGCGTGACCTCCGTCCAGTGCAGCGGCAGGCCGAACCTCGCGAACCGGTCGGAGACCTCCCGCAGGTGATCCTCGCCGCGGAAGCCCTGGTGCATGTGGGACTGCAGCCCGATCGCGTCGATCTGGACGCCGGCGTCGAGGACGTCCTCGACCAGCCGCTCGTACTCCGGGCCGAGGTCGAAGTCGTTGAGGACCAGCCGCGGCGACGTCCCGACCGACCGGGCCTCGTCGACGGCGAGGCGCACCATCTCGGTCCGCCCCTTCTCGGCGCAGATCCGGGTGACCGCGTTCGGGACGCCGTCGGGCTCGTTGGTGAACCGCGGCATGATGACCGCCTCGTTGACGACGTCCCACGAGTCGATCAGCCCGGCGAGGTCGCCGACCTCGCGCCGGACCCGCCCGCGCAGCAGGTCCTCGGCCTCCGCCAGCGGCAGCGCGTCGAGCCAGGGCGCCTTGACGGTGTGCCAGACGAGGGGGTGGCCCTTGAGCCGGACGCCCCGGTCGGCGAACCACCGGGCGGTGGCCTGGAGCTCCGCGGTCCGCGGGGCTCCGCGCTCGGGCTCGAAGCGCCCCCAGTAGACGGGGAGCGTCGCCGTGTCGAAGAGGTCGAGCCACAGGCGCTGGTACCCCTCCGACGCGTCGGCGACCTCGAAGGCCGCGCACCCGAGCTCGAGGGCGTGGCGGGTCTGGGCGACCGTCAAGTCCTGGTGCGCTCGCGGGTCTCCGGCGGTGTCGGTGACGCAGACCGTGGCGGTCCCCGTCCGGTGCGTCAGGCTCACGAGAGCCGCCAGGTGCCGGACGGCGTGAGCGGGACGAGCGCGGGGCGGGCGGGCGCGCTGGTGATGGTCGTGCGACGCCCGGAGACTGCGGACTCGAGCAGCCCGGTCATGACCTCCATGACGTGCAGGCCGACCGCGCCGCTGGCTCGGGCCTCGGCAGGGGCTCCGCCGAGCCCGGCGGCCCCCACCATCTCGAGGAGCCCGACGCCGCGCGAGGAGTCGACGAACCCGGCACGGGGCGCGACGGTCTCCCACGCGGTCCCGCCGCGGGTGAGCAGCTCGACCTCGCCGCCGAAGGTGTTCGGGTCGGGGACGGCGACGGCACCCTCGGTGCCGTAGACCTCGATCGGCCGGGCACGCGTCCCGGCGGCGTCGAAGCTCACGGTGACCGTGGAGATCGCCCCGTCGGCGTGCTCGAGGGTCCCGGCGACGTGGGTGGCGACCCCGACCGGGATCACCTCGCCGGCCCGCGGTCCGGACGCGATGGTCCGGGTGTCGCGCAGCCGGCCCGCAGAGCCGGTCACGGCGACGACGGGGCCGAGCAGGTGGACGAGGCTCGTGAGGTAGTAGGGCCCCATGTCGAGCAGCGGGCCGCCACCGGGCAGGTAGTAGAAGTCGGGGTTCGGGTGCCAGGCCTCGTGCCCCGGGGAGACCCAGGTGGCCACGGCCCCGGTGGGCTGCCCGACGAGGCCGGCGTCGACGACGGCCCGCGCCGTCTGGACGCCCGTGCCGAGCACGGTGTCCGGTGCGCAGCCGAGGCGGACCCCGGCGCGCTGCGCGGCGTCGACGACGGCTCGCGCATCGTCGAGCGTCGCGGCGAGCGGCTTCTCCCCGTAGTGGTTGACGCCGCTCGCCGCGCAGGCGAGGGCGACCTGCGCGTGCGCCCCGGGCGTGGTGAGGTCGAGGACCGTCTCGACGTCGTCAGCGGCGAGGAGCTCGTCGACCGTGCTGGCCCGGGTCCCGGGCAGCCGTGCTGCGACCGCCTCGGCGCGCGACGCGTCGAGGTCGGCGACTGCGGCGATGCGGATCCCGGGGTGCTCCGCGAGCGTGGTGAGGTAGGCGTCGAGGATGACGCCCAGCCCGACTACTCCGACTCCGTGCGGCTCGCCCACAGCAGCCCCCTCTCCACGATCGTCCGGACGTTCGGGTCGTCGAGGACCTCGGGCGAGTGCCCGGGGGTGGCGACGAAGACGCGTCCGGCGCCCCAGAGCCGGGTCCACACGGCGGGGGAGGTGACCGGCCGGTGCCACGGGTGCCAGGGGCGGACCGGGTGGGTGGTGGTCGCCAGGACGTCGACGAGGTCGTCGTGCAGCACCCAGTACTGCTCGGTGTCGAGCTCGAAGTCCTCGATCCCGGCGGTGACCGGGTGCTCGCGCCCCTCCGCGGTGATGTTCACCGTGTACCGCAGGTAGTTGTCGCTCGCGTCCCCGGGGCGGTCCTCGGGAGCGCGGCCCGGGTGGGTGGCGAACTGCCCGCCGACCAGCTGGAGGTAGTCCGAGCTGCTGCGGTAGGAGTCGGCGATCCCGCCGTGCCACCCCGCAAGCCCCGTCCCGGCCTCGACCGCGGCGCGCAGGCCGGTGAGCGCGGGTCCGCTGATCTCGGACATGGTCACGCACTGGAGGACGAGGTCGGTGGCCGCCATGAGGTCGGGGTCGGCGTAGACCTCGTTGTCCTCCTCGACCTGGACCTCGAAGCCCTGCTCGCGCAGGAAGGGCACGAAGAGGTCGGTCGCGGCCTGCGGTGCATGGCCGTCCCACCCCCCTCGGACCACGAGTGCTCGGCGTGTCATCTCTGGGCGTTCCTCTCGTCGTGGGTCTCCGCAGCGGCGTCGACGGCGAGGGCCCCGGGCCGCCGGCTGGGCGTCGTCGCCCTGCTGGGTCGGTCCGGAGAGCGGCACCGTCGCCGCGAGAGATCGATCTCTCGGACGATCATGCACGACGGTCTCGGCGATGTCCAGAGGGTGTGCCGAGGTAGCTCGGCAGCCCGCCCGTGCCGGGTCCAGCACGGGCCGTCCGCTTCCCGGTAGGGTCCTCGCGTGGACCCGCTGACGACGCACGCGGACCGGAGCGCCCCGTGACGCTCGGGGCGGTCGCCGCACGACCAGGACCGCTCGCGGAGGTCGTCTCGGTACGAGACCTGCCCGCGCAGCGGACCCTCGGTGACCACGAGGTGATCGTGCGGATGACCTCCGCCGCGCTCAACCCCTCCGACGAGATCACCGTCTCCGGGGCCTACGGCTCGCGCACGCGGTTCCCCCTCGTCCCCGGCTTCGAGGGCGTCGGGGAGGTCGTGCACGCCGGACGTCTCGTGCCGCCGTCGGCGCTGGGGGCGCGCGTCCTGCCGATCGGGTCTGCCGGCACGTGGCAGGAGCTCAGGACCGTCGAGCACCCGTGGTGCGTCCCGGTCCCCGAGAGCCTCGACGACACCTCGGGGTGCTTCGCCTACGTCAACCCGCTCACAGCGGTGCTCCTGGTCGACAGGTACTCGTCTCCGCCGGTGCGGGAGGTCGTCGTGACCGCTGCGACCTCCACCGTCGCAGGCCATCTCGCGGAGCTCCTGGCGCTCCGTGGGATCCACGCAGTCGGCCTGCACCGCCGTCAGCCCGGGTGGACCGACAGCCGGGCAGCACCGTGGAAAGCCCTGGTGAGCACGCAGGACAGCTCGTGGGCCGACCAGGTCCGGGCGGCGACCGGAGGGCGCGGCGTCGACGTCGTCCTCGACTGCGTCGGCGGCACGGTGGGAGACCGGCTCGTGCCGATGCTCCGCCCCGGTGGGGTGCTGGTGCTCTACGGCCTGCTCTCGGGGGTGCCGCTGGCAGGGAGGAGCCTCGTGCCGCAGGACGGTCGCCACGTCGAGATGTTCCGGCTCCGTGACACGGTCCACACGGTGCCGAGACTCGCGCTCCCTGCGCTCTTCGCCCCGGTCTTCGAGCACCTGGACGCCGGGCGCCTGCGCACCGAGGTCACCCGGCGCGTCGCCCTGTCCGACCTGCCCGACGCCTTCCGAGCCGGCCTGCACGCCGACGCGGGTGCGGTCGAGATCCTCACGGCGCCGTGACGTCGTCGGCCTAGACCGAGGCGCGGGTCGTGAGCGTCGTCGGGAGCGTGACCTGCGCAGGCTCGGTCGTCGTGCCTGCGATCATCTGGAGCAAGAGCTCCGCTGCGCGGGCGCCCATCTCCTGGAGCGGCTGGCGCACCGAGGTCAGCGGCGGGTCCGAGGTCGCTGCGACCACCGTGTCGTCGAAGGCGACGACCGAGACGTCGTCAGGGACCCGTCCTCCGGCCGACGAGACCATCCGCACTGCGCCGACCGCGAGGAGGTCGGACTGGGCGAAGATCGCGTCGACCGAGGCGCGCTGGAGCAGCTGTGCGGCGGCGGCAGCCCCCGCGGGCATGCTGAACTCCCCGTGGACGACGGGCCCCGGGGCCAGGCCCCAGGCGGCGAGCTCGTCCAGGAAGCCGCGCAGGCGCTCGGTGACGGGCCGGTACGTCGCGGGGCCGGCGATCGTCGCGAGACGTCGCCGACCAGCCTCGAGGAGCGCCCGGGTCGCGGCACGCGCCCCGCCGTAGTTGTCGCAGTCGACGAAGCTGGCGTCGGCCGCGAGCTCGTCGCTCGTGCGCCCGACGTAGACCACCGGGATGGTCAGGCCGTGCAGCCGGCGGAACAGCGTCTCCGTCTCGTGGTGCAGGATCACGACAGCGCCGTCGACGTGGGGTCCCGTCAGGTACCGGAGCAGCTGGCCCGTGGCGAGCCCGTCGTCGAGGAGCAGCACCGGCTGGCGCCCCTGCGCGAACAGCGTCGTGGTGGCCCCACGCAGCGGCGCACCGACGAACGGGCCAGAGAGGCCGTCCAGCTCGCTGTTCGGGACCACGACGGCGACCGAACCCGTCGACCCGCTGCGCAGGGCGCGGGCTGCGGTGTTGGTGCGGTAGTCGAGCCGCTCGGCGGCGTCGACGACGCGTGCGGCGAGCGCGGGGTCCACGTTCGCCTGCCCGGCCAGCACCCGTGACGCCGTCGCCCGCGAGACCCCGGCGGCACGGGCGACGTCGAGGAGGGTGGGGGAGGCCGAGGGGGTGCGCACGCGTGCATCGTGCCACCTCGACGTACGCGGTGTACACGGTGCAGTGCGCGGGTGTCCTCAGCGGGTGGTCGTGTCCTCGCTGCGTCCGGTGGCCTGCGCAGTCACACGTCCGGCGACCAGGACCCCGAGGAGCCCCAGCGCAGCGGTGACGGCGAAGACCGTGCCGAAGGCCCCCGAGGTCGTCCCCAGCCGTGCGACCACCGCACCGCCGACACCGGCCACGACCGCCGTCGCGAGCGTCTGGGCCAGCTGGAGGCTCGCGCTGATGCTCCCCGCCGAGGTGTTCGCGGTCTCGGCCATCGTCGCCGAGGTCGACGCGTTGAAGGCGACACCCATCCCGACCCCGGCGACCGTCCACCCGACGACAGCCCACCCGGCCCACACGTCGGGGAGGACGACGCCCGCACCCATGACGAGCTCGCCGACCAGCAGCGCCGAGAACCCGAGGCGCACCGACCGTGCCCGCGTGCCGGGCCGGGCGGCGTCGACCCTGGCCTGCACGAAGGACCCGGCCGTCCAGGCGAGGGCCCCGGCGGCGAGCCCCAGCCCGGCGGTCGTGACGTCCAGGCCGTGCACGCTCGTCAGGCCCAGCGGGAGGAACGCCTCGGACCCGAAGTAGACGCCGCACAGCAGGAAGCGGACCACCACGCCCGACGGCGCACCGCGTCGCAGACGCAGCGTCCCCGCGGGCACGATCCTGCGCAGTGCCACGACCGCGACGACCAGACCGGCCGCGACCGTCGTGACCAGCAGCGGCAGGGAGTCGGCCTCGAGGCCGAGCAGCAGCACGCTCGTGGCTGCGGCCAGGACGACCGAGAACCAGACGGGAGCGGAGACGCGGGGCCGTCGCGGCGTGGCCATGGTCCTCGCGCTCGCGGTCTCAGCGGAGCGCTCCCGCGAGACCCGGCGCGCGCCGGGGAGCACGAGCGGCAGCAGGAGCAGGGTGACCGGGGCGATGGCCCAGAACACCACGCGCCAGTCGAGGGCGGTGGTGACGACCCCGGCGAAGACCGGGCCGAGGAGCGAGGGGATGGTCCAGGCCGAGGACAGGAAGGCGAACATGACGGCCTGCAGGTGGCGCGGGTAGGCGACGCCGACGAGGGAGTAGGCGTACGCCATGATCGCGCCGACCCCCAGCCCTTGGAGCGCACGGGCGGCGACGAACACACCCCAGCTCTCGGCCAGGCCGGCGACGAGGCAGCCGACCGCGAAGACGAGGCTCCCGACGAGCACCGTCCGGGCGGGGCCGCGGCGGTCGATGTCGGTGCCGGCGACGACCGTCCCGACGATGTTCGCGAGCATGAGCGCCGAGAGCCCCCAGCCGTACCCGCCGAGCCCTCCGAGGTCGCCGGCGACGGCAGGGAGGATGGTCGCGACGCCGAGGGACTCGAAGGCGACCGCGCCGACGCTCAGCAGGATGCCGAGCGTGAAGCCTCGGAGCCTGGGGGAGAAGACGCTGGCGCCACCGACGGGCGAGGGGACGCCGGGTGGGGAGCCTGGCAGGGCCTGGTCGGTGGTGGGGGGAAGGTCAGGCATGAGGGCTCCTCGCTTAATGTTCCGCACCGGAACGGAATGAATCTAGGCTAGGCTCAGGCCATGACGCAACCGGCTCCCGCCGCCCCGATCTCGTCGCCACGCCAGCCGCCGCAGGGTCGACCGAGAGACGCCTCGATCGACGCCCGCGCGACGGAGGCGGTGCTCGAGCTGCTCGGACGCATGCCGTACAGCGCGCTGACCCTGGAGGCCGTCGCGTCGGCCGCAGGCACCAGCAAGCCGGCGCTGCGGCGCCGGTGGAAGACGCTGCCGGGGGTCGTCGTCCACACCCTCATCTCCGTGCTGGGCACCACTCCGACACCGGACACCGGGTGCGTGCACTGCGACCTCGTCGTCGGCATCTCGAACCTCGCCGACACCTTCGCGGGCTCTGCCGTGACGAGCGCGCTGCCCGGGCTCGTCTCGGACCTCGCCGGAGACCCCGAGCTCAAGGAGCGGTTCCTGCGGGACTACTTCGAGGCCCGTCGCCAGACCACGCGGACCGTCCTCGAGCACGCGGTCGCCCGCGGTGAGGTCGACGCCGCGATCGACATGGAGCTCACCCTCGACCTCCTCGCCGCGCCGCTGTACTACCGCGCCTTCTTCACCCACCAGCCCATCGACGCCGGCCTCGCCGAGCGCACCGTCCTCAGCGTGCTGCAGGGCATCGGCACCGACACCTGGCGGCAGCACCACGTGGCCGGAGGGCCTGCTGGTGGTACCGAGGGGTGAGTGTCCCGTCTAGCTGTTCGTGAGCGTGAGAGCCAGCGGACCGTGCTCGCCGACGGCGACCACGACGGTCGTGCCGAGAACAGCGCCGCGCACCGTCACCCCGTCGTGCGAGGCGACGAGCGTCCGCGCAGTTCGCCCGTCGACGACCAGACCGTTCTCCTCGTCGAGGCGCAGGGGTGACTCCCGGGCGTCCCTGAGTGTGGCGGCGACGGCTTCGCGGTCCGTCGTGGAGAACAAGGAGCGCTCCAGGATCGCGCCGACCAGAGCGTCAGACACCCGCTCGGCCAGGTCCGCGTCTGCGTCTGAGCGCGCCGCGCAGGTGATGGTGGTGATCTCGGCGCCGGCATCCGTGCACCAGGTGCGGTGACTCCCCGCAGGGGACGCCCCGCCGTCCGTCGCGGTCGTGTCCTCGACCAGCGTCATCGGTCTCCCGCCGGTCTCGACACCCGACACGAGCCTGCCTTCTCCGACGTCCGTGCGCATCGCCCCTGCTCCCCTCGACGGTGCTGACCAGGGTAGCGCTCCGAGCAGGAGCGGGCGTCTCACCCGGAGGCAGGCCGCTCGCCGCTGAGAGCGGCGAGCGCCGCACGGTTGGTCGGGTAGATGGTCTCGTCGTCCACGAGGTCGAGCGCGCGCATCCGGGCGACGATCTCACGGCGGGGCCGGCTGTAGGACAGGGTGACCGACTGCGTGGCGAGCCACGACCGCACCGAGGCGAAGGCCTCGGCGCCGGTGAGGTCGACGTCGGTCACGGCCTCCAGGTCGACCACCACGTGCCGCACGTCGGGGGTGTCCGTCACCGCCCGCCGCACGGCGTCCGAGAACACGACGCCGTTGGCGAAGAACAGGGGAGCGGCCATCCGGACCACGACCACCCCGGGAGCGGTCGCTGTGCCGACCGGTGCGGGGTCGAGCAGCGACGACCCTGCCTCGCCGTCGGCGGCCAGCACGTCGATCGCCGGCGCCGCGGCGCGCCGGGCGAGGTTGACCAGCGAGAGCACGAAGGCGATGAGGATGCCGGGGATCGCCCCGACCAGCAGCGTCGAGAGGAAGCACACGGCGCCGACGGCCAGCTCGAACCGGTCCTGCCCCCACATGCCCCGGAGCTCACGCACCCCCAGCAGCGGCAGGACGGCGACTCCCACGACCGCGCCGATCGCGGGCGACGGGATGTGCTCGAGCAGCGCAGTCCCGAACAGCAGCAGCAGGAGCGTGCCGACCGCGGCGACGAGGGCGGGCAGCTGGGTGCGCGACCCCGCCTGGTCCATCGCGGCCGTCCGCGAGGTCGACGACCCGACCGAGAAGCCTCCGGTCAGGCCCGAGGCGGCGTTCGCCGCGCCGAAGGCCAGCAGGTCTCGGTCCGGGCTGGTGGTGTACCCACGCTTCTCGCCGTAGCTGCGGGCGACCAGCAGCCCCTCGGCGACGGTGACCATCGTCAGCGCGATCGCGGAGGGCACGAGCGCGAGCCACTCGCCCCACGACAGCGCCGGCCAGACGAGGCGCGGTGGTCCGGCCTCGACCGGGCCGAGCACCGCGACGCCCCGCTGCTCCAGGCCCGTGGCCACGACCACGACCGTGGCCACCACGAGCACGACGAGCGCCCACGGCACCGCGCTGGCGACCCGCCGGCCGCCCACGAGCACGACCACCGCCACCGCGGCGATGAGAACCGACCACCCGTCGAGCGTCGGCAGCCCCGTGACGAGGTCGACCACCTTGGAGACGAACTCACCGCCCGAGTCGATCGGCACCCCGAGCATCTTGGCGACCTGGCTGACCAGGATGTCCAGCGCGAGCCCGCCCACGAAGCCGACCAGGATGGGCTTCGACAGGAAGGCTGCGAGGAACCCGAGCCGCAGCACGGACGCGAGGGCGAACAGCACCCCGCAGAGCACGGCCTGCGCGAAGGCCATCGTCAGGTAGTCCTCGCTCCCCGCGACGGCCAACCCGCCGATCGACGACGCCACCAGCGCCGCCGCCGCGGCGTCCGGAGACGCGACGAGCTGCCGCGAGCTCACGAGCAGCGCGTACACGACTGCCGGCACGACCAGGGCGTACAGACCGGCCGTCGGCGGCAGCCCGGCGATCTGCGCGTACCCGATGTTGAGCGGCACGGCGATCGCGAGGAGCGTGACACCGGCGACCGACTCTCGCGCGGCGTTCTGGCGGGTGAGGCCCGCGAGAGGTCGTGGCATCCGGTGTCGTCCCTCCTGATGACGGCGCGGTCGTCGGTGCCGTCACCAGGAGGGACGGGGCGAGGTCGGAGACCGTCCGGCCGCTCCGTCAGTCTTCGGCAGCAGCCCGACCGTGGCATCACCCGCAGAGGATGAGAGCCCGGACGGCGTGTGTGCTCGAGTGACTCCTCAGTGGCTGTGCAGCTCCACCGACGGGCCGGGACGGTGCCCCACGGGCAGGCGGGTCAGGTCCAGGTCCATGAACACGTCGGCACGTGCGTACGGCGACGGCTGGCGCTCGTCGACGGGGACGTGCCGGAACCCGACGGACTCGTAGAGCCGCACCGCGGCGACCAGCGCCGTGTTGCTCTCCAGGACGAGCCTGTCGAAGCCCATGGAGCGGGCGCGGTCGATCGCGGCCGTGATGAGTGCCCGGCCGACCCCCGCACCGCGGTGGTCGGGGTCGACGGTCATCTTCGCGAGCTCGGCGACGCCGGGGGCGTGGGGGAGCAGCGCGACGCACCCGATGCACCGCTCGCCCTCACGGGCGACGAGCACGGCACCCCCGGCGGCGACGACCGCGGTCTCGGGGTCGGTCATCACGGCGAGGTCGGAGTCCTCGAGGGCGAAGTGCTGGGTGATCCACCGGGCGTTGAGGTCGTAGAAGGCGCGCGCATCGGCGGCGCCGTCCATCGGTGCGATGGTGACAGTGGTCAAGGTCATGACGTCAGTCTGCGCCGCCACATGAGTGCACGTCCAAGACTAGATCCGGAGGATCGATAAGATCCATGCATGGATCTTGAGCCGCGCGCCCTACGCTCCTTCCTCGCTGTCGCGGACGTCCTGCACTTCGGACGTGCCGCCGAGACGATGCGGGTCGCCCAACCAGCCCTGTCCCAGCAGATCCGCAGGCTCGAGCGCGACCTCGGCGTCGAGCTGTTCGTCAGGACGTCGCGCAGCGTGGCCCTCACGCCAGCGGGCCGGGTACTGCGCGACCGCGCCCGGGCCCTGCTGGCCCAAGGCGAGAAGGACGCCGAAGAGGTGGTCCGGGTCGCCCGGGGCGAGCAAGGGCGGCTCGACGTCGGCTTCGTCAGCTCGGCGCTGCCGCTCGGCCCCGTCCGGCTCGTCCAGCAGTTCCGCGACGAGCACCCGCTCGTGCAGGTGCACCTCACCGAGGGTTGGACGGCCCACCTCCTCGAGCGCCTCCTCCGGGGGGACCTCGACCTCGCGATCGTCCGGGACCCCGACCCGATGGACGGCGTACGGCTCACGCCCTTCCACTCCGAGCGGTACGTCGCCGCGGTCCCGTCTGGGCACCGGCTCGCCGGCAGGTCCAGCGTCCGCGGCCCCGAGCTCGCCGGCGATCCCTTCGTGTTCTTCCCGCCCGGCGCCGGCGCTCTCGCGACCGCACGCAACCTCGCCCCGGTCGTCGCGGGCGGCGTCGTCCCCGAGGTGGTGCAGGAGGCGTCGAGCTGGACCACGCTGCTGCACCTCGTCGCCGCAGGGATCGGGGTGACCGTCGCCCCGGTGAGCGCGCTGCTCGGCGCCCCGGACGAGGTCGTCACGCTCGAGCTCGAGGGAGACCACGAGCCCAGCACCCTCGCCTGGGCGTCTCGCGCCGACGACACGAGACCGGTGCTGAGGCGATTCATGGACGCCGTCTGAGCCGGTCTGCTGGACGCGTGGTGACGGGGGCTCATCGCACGGGTCTCGCCCTCGTATGCCTCGGCGACCGCGACCCCACGACGGCGACGAGGAGCGCGACGGCAGCCAACCCGGCCGCCACCCAGAAGAGCCTCGCCGGGCCGGCGCTGTCATAGACCTGGCCACCGCCGAGAGCGCCCACGGCGATGCTCGCGTTGAAGACGGCGACCCAGAGCGCGGAGACCCTCTCTCGGTCGGCGGCAGACCGTGCGACCCAGGACTGGGTGCTCACGGACACGCCGCCGTAGAGCAGCCCCCAGACCGCGACGAGCGCGCCGGCGACCAGCGGTGACGACACCACCGTCCCGACGGTGAGCAGCGTGATCGCGATCCCGGAGCTGAGGACCAAGACCACAGTCTGGGGGGCTCTCACCGCGGCCCGCCCCACGACGAAGGTGCCCACCACCCCCAGCCCCCCGTAGACCAGCAGCATCGTGGCGACGAGCGAGGTGTCCACCCCGGCGAGGACCTCGAGCGCGGGACGGACATAGGTGTAGGCGGAGAAGTGGGCCGCGACGAGCAGCGCGGTGATCGTGAGCCCGGTCCGGACGCCCGGGGAGCGCAGGACGGCCCGGACACCAGCCGACGCCGACTGCTCTCCCGGGGGTATCGAGGGGAGCGCCACGACCATCGAAGCAGCGACCAGTGCGCCCGCCGCAGCCAGGGCCCAGAACGACGCCCGCCAGCCTGCTACGCCACCGATGAAAGTCCCGAGCGGTACCCCAAGCACCGACGCGACGGCGATCCCGCTGAAGATGAGCGTCGTCGCCGACGCCACCGCGAGTGGGCTCACCAGTACCGGCGCCAGGCTCGCCGCGAGTGCCCAGACCCCGCCCATGCTCACCCCCAGCAGGACACGGGCGCCGGCCAGGACCGCGAAGGTCGGTGCGAGGGCGGTGACCGCGTTGGACAGGGCCACGAGCGCCATGAGGGCGACGAGCACCTTCTTCCGGTCGGTCCGCCCGGCCACCGCGGGCACCAGCGGGGCGGTGGCTGCTGCCACCAGTCCGGTGATGGTCAGCGAGAGGCCCACGGTGCCCTCGCTGACCTGCAAGGTGGAGCCCATGGGCGTGAGGAGCCCGACGGGCATCATCTCGGCGGCCACGACGACGAAGGTCGCGACAGCGACGAGCCCGACGGCAGCCCAACGGTCCTCTGCGCCGGGCGGCGGATCCTCCGAGGAGCCGGCAAGGGGGCAGGGCTGTGATGGTCGTCCGGTCTGCATGGGTCCAGCAGACCCCAGCGCAGGCGCCGCATCTAGGGGCGATCACTCATACACTGATGAGCCCACCTCATCGATCGCGCACGACGGACGCGACGGAGGCCGGGGCAGAGGTCGGGGCAGAGGCAGGAGTGGCGTTGGCAGAGCTTCCAGCTCAGGAGATCGAGTGCTTCTTGGTCCTCGCCGAGGAGCTCCACTTCGGACGGACCGGAGAGCGCCTGTTCATCTCCCAGAGCCGTGTCAGCCAGCTCGTCAGCGCCTTCGAGCGACGCATCGGCGCCTCCCTCGTCGCACGCACCAGCCGACGGGTCGAGCTCACCGCCTTCGGCGCGGAGCTCGCCGCCTCGCTGGGCCCCGCTCACCACGCTCTCGTGTCGATCCTCGACGACGCCAGGGTGCGCGCCCGCAGCACACCCGTGCCGCTGCGGGTGGGTTTCCAGGGGGCGGTCTACCCCGCGCTGGCAGCAGCACTGAACCAGTTCACCCGAGACTGCCCCCAGCACGTGGTGACCACCCGAGAGCTGCCGCTGGGCGACCCGTTCACCGAGGTGCTCGCCGGCCGGCTCGACGCGGCGATCGTGCTGCTCCCCGTCGACGAGCCCGGGCTCGTCACCGGGGTGGTCTTCTCCGAGCAGCCGCCGGTGCTCGTCGTCCCGGCGGAACACCCGTTCGCGGCGCTGGGGGAGGTCTCGGCCGAGCGCCTCGCAGAGATCACCACGGTCCCCGTCACCGGGCCCGCGCCCCGGTACTGGCTGGACGTGCACGCCCCTCCGGCCACCCCTGACGGACGCAGGCTCTCGGTGCGCGGAGGCGCTGAGACCATCCAAGAAGGGCTCTCCCAGGTGGCCTCGGCGCAGGTGGGGATGATCCTGTGCGCCGCGACGGCGGAGTCCCACCGACGCCCCGACGTGGCGTCCGTGCCGATCGTCGGGATGCCGAGCTCCGCGCTGGCCCTCGTGTGGCGCGCTGACCGGGAGACCGCCCAGCTGCGCCGGCTCGCCCGCACCATCGGTGCGTGTGTGCTGCCCGGTGACGCCGAGCGGGGCCCGGTGACGTGATCACGGTGCGCGCGGTGTCGAGATGATCTGCCCCGGGTGGGATTCGATCGGTGCCGAGCTCAGTTCACCGGCTCTGACGACGTGGGGTCTAGGGCCGCACGGCGGCTCCGTCAGGTGGCGACTGCGAAAAGAGGCGTCAGCTGCCGTTGAGGCCGAGGCTGATGATGCGGTCATCGTCGGGGTGTGGTTCGCCGCGGCCGTCTGTGTTGCTGGTGGCGAACCACAGCTCGCCGTCCGGGGTGCTGGGAGCGTCGTCGTCCGTCGGTGTCGGCGCCGATGTGGAGGGCCTTTGGGTCGCTGCCGGTGAGGTCGACGACGGGGGTGTGTCGGTGGGGGAGCTGCAGGGGGTTAGCACGACGAGTGTCAGCGCACCTGTGATGAGGGTGAGTGGGGAGGCGTTCATGTGCTGGGGTCTCCTCTTCTGTTCTCAGGTCGGTGAAGAGCGTGGTGGTCGACGTTGTCGCGGGGGGACTGAGCGTCTTCATGGCACGACGCTGATGGTGACGTCTCCACCTTCCAGGGCCGACAGCTCTTCTTCTGAGGCGTCGTAGGTCCCGATGTGGACTGTCTGGTCGGAGTACCCGATCCCGGAGGCGTCGTAGTAGAGACCGAGGTTCCCCCAGGGCGTGAAGTAGATGAGGTCTCCGTCTTCGGGGTCTGACCCTGGGGACCCTGAGGTGTCGAGCTGGCGGTCGAGGTAGGCGATCTTCTCGCGGCCGGCGAACTCCTCGACCGTCGTGGTCACCGGCAAGATCGACAGCAGGTCGCGGACCGTGGGGTTGTCTTCGCCGATGGTGACGTCGATCGACGTCTGGCCCGAGGAGAACCGGACCACGGCCCCCACCACCCCCTCATCAGGCGCGGCCGTCGGCGCCGGTGCGGGCTCTGGGGCCGACGGTGAGGGCTGCGTCGACGGCACTGGTGACGTGCTCGGCGCGGCAGCGCCCGACGGCGCGTCGGGGGCGTCGGCGTCGCCGCACCCAGCCAGGACGAGCAGGGCCGTGAGCGTGGCGCTGAGGATCAGTGGTGTGCGCATCAGGTTCGTCTCCTGCGACCGGGCTCAGGCGTCGATGTCTCGGGTGAAGTGCCGGAAAGTGGTGCGCTCGGTGTGCATCGTCCAGAGGAGCTGCGCGATGGCGGTAGGGGATGAGTGCTGCGATGCAGGGGCAATCGCCCCAGGGATGATCAGCTGGCTGACGTGGATGCTGGCGTCAGCAAGGACCGAGTGGAGCATCTGGGCGTAGGCGCTCTCTCCGGCGAAGGCGATGGAGGTACCGGCGAAACCGGGCTTCGGGCGCACAGCCGTCCCACCGTTGACGAACAGGATCGTCCCGGTCCCCGCGGTACGCATGCCCGGCAGCACCTGGGTGACTGCGGCGAGAGGGCCCAGGACCGAGAACTCCAGTGCCCCGCGCAGATCTTCGACAGTCGTCTCCAAGACAGGGTGCATGAAGTCCTCGTGCGGGACGGGGCTGTACTGGAGCACCTCGACGGCGCCGAGCTGGTGGGCTGCGCGCTCGAGCGCTGAGGTCAGCGCGGTGGGTCTACGTACGTCGGCGGCGAACCCAGCAGCGGTGATGCCTTCGGAGGTGAGCTCGGCGGCGAGAGCCTCGGCGCGCTCTTGGCTGCGAGAGATCAGAGCGACGGCGTAGCCCTCGTGCCCGAACCGGCGGGCTGCCGCGGCACCTAGGCCGGGACCGGCTCCGATGATGGCGATGGTGTTCATGGGCGTCACCTTTCAGTGGTCGTGCTGTGGGTCGGGAAGGTCAACGACGTCGAGCTGGGTAGATCGAGCTGCGGAAGGCTACGACGACGATCAGGGCAGCCACGCCTGAGGCGGTCATCGTCAGCGGGAGGATCAGTCCATCGGCGTTGGTGAGCAGCAGGGCGCCCAGGACGCCGGCGCCGAAGATCGCGAGGTTGAACGCCACGGGCAGGAAGGAGTTCGCGACGTCGGCGTTCTCGCCGCTGACGGCGGTCAGCGGGCGCTGCATCTGCGGTGAGGCACCGCCGAAGCCCATGCCCCACAAGACGGCACCGGCGTAGATCGCGACCGGCCACCGGTGCCCGACGCACAGGATGAGCCCGCCGCTGGCGAAGGCGATGAGGCTGAGGACGACCAGGGCGCGGGGTGCCTTGTCGATGAAGGTCGCGGTCATGGCGATGCCTCCGATGGAGGCGATGCCGAAGACGACGAGCAGGAGCTCGATGCTCACCCCGGACCGGGCGGCTTCGAGGTAGGGGGTGATGTAGGTGTATGTGGTGCTGTTGCCCAGCATCCAGGCGAAGATCACCATGAGGATCGCGGCGACCCCTGGGATCTTGAGGACCCGTGTCAGCGGCAGGCGGCCCATAGCACCCTGACCGGGGGCGTCTGGCAGCAAGAGTGCTGCGAGGGCCAGGACGGCCAGGGTGATGATCGTCAGGCCACCGAAGGACCAGCGCCAGTCGAAGGTGGTGCCCAGCCATGTCCCCAGCGGGGTGCCGAAGGCGATACCCACGGGAGCGCCGGTGGCGACGATCGAGAGTGCTCGTCCTGTCAGGCTCGGCGGGGTGATCCGCACGGCGTAGCCGGCGAACATTCCCCACAGCATCCCCGAGAGCCCGCCGGCGATGAAGCGGGAGACGAGCGAGAGGGCGATGTCGGAGGAGATCGCTGTGATCGTGTTGGCGACCACGAAGAGGACGGTCCCGGCCAGGAACAAGGGCTTGCGGCGCCGGCTGCGGGTGAGGGTGATCGCCGGGATGGTGATGAGCACGGTGCCCAGGGCGTAGGCGCTCACGAGTTGTCCGGCGAGCCCGACGGAGGTGTCCATGCCGCCGGCGATCTGGGGCAAGATCCCCGCTGGCATGGTCTCGGTCGAGATGAGTACGAACCCGAGCAGCGCGAAGACCGACAGGGCCGCGATCGGCAGACGAGTAGCTGGTGGGGTGGTGCTCACCGTGGTGCTGGGGCTCACGAGGGTGTTCCGTTCGAGGTGTTGAGCGTGCAGGGTGCATGACGGCGAAGCTGTTCACGGGACAGCACACCTGATCGGGGAGCACCTAGGAATGCTCTGCTGGAGGGTGTACCAGCAGTACGTCGTCCGGCGGGTCGGCGCCGAGTAGCGTGACCGGCATGAGCAGCTCGAACGAGGCCCGCGACTTCCTCGTCTCTCGTCGATCACGGGTGCGGCCTGAGCAGGTGGGACTGACCGCCGGCCCCAACAGACGAGTTGCGGGGTTGCGCCGCGGGGAGGTCGCCGAGCTGGCGAACATCAGCATCGAGTACTACTCCAAGCTCGAGCGCGGCAACCTCAGCGGAGTCTCCGATTCGGTGCTTCGCTCCGTGGCTCGCGCCCTTCAGCTCGACGACGCGGAGACCTCGCACTTGTTTGACCTCGCTCGAGCCCTGTCCACCTCACCCACCCGGCGTGCACGCGCTGACCCGCGCACGTCCGAGATCCGGGCCGGGCTCCAGCAGACCCTCGATGCGATCACCGACGGTCCGGCGATCGTGCGCAACGGCCGCATGGACCTGCTGGCCGCCAACGCCCTCGGACGCGCGCTGTACTCCGACGTCTACCTGGACCCGCGTCGGCCGGCGAACTTCTCCAGGTTCACGTTTCTCGACCGGGAGCGGTCCGAGCGCTTCTACCCCGACTGGGGCGCTGCCGCCGACGTCGCCGTGGCGATCATGCGCCTGGAAGCAGGACGTGACCCCCATGACCGTGACCTCCAAGACCTCGTCGGCGAGCTCTCCACCTGCAGCGCAGACTTCCGTGAGCGGTGGGCTCGTCACAACGTGCGCCTGCACGCTGCAGGAGTGAAGCCGTTCCACCATGCGGTAGTCGGTGACCTCGACCTGACCTACGAGGCCTTCGACCTGGCCGCGGACCTCGGCCTCAACCTCACCATCTACTCCGCACCCGGCGGGTCGCCCACGGCAGACGGCCTGCGGCTCTTGGCCAGCTGGGCCGCCACGAACGAGTCGGAGGAGAGCTCCTCCACTCACCACGCCGAGCATTCCTAGGGCTCAGCTGCCGACGTGATCCCTGGCGCAGGGCCCCACCCGGAGCTGGGCCCTGCGCCGGGGGCGTGGGGTCAGGGGCGGATGAGCACCTTGATCGCCTCACGCGAGTCCATCAGCCGGTAGGCCTCGGTGATCTCCGCGAGAGGAAGCTCCCGGTCGAAGACACGGCCGGGGTTGATCGTCCCGTCGAGCAGCTGAGGCAGGATCTGCTCGAGGTAGGCCCGGACAGGGGCGGGACCGCCGGTCAGGGTCGCGTTCTTCCCGAACAGCGAGCCGAAGCCCACGGGGGCGTCTTCGTACTGGGGGAGCCCGACCCGGCTGATCGTGCCGCCCGGGCGCACGATGCGGTAGGCCTGATCGTAGGCGGGCATGTGCCCGACTGCTTCGAGCACGGCGTGGGTGCCGAGCCCACCGGTGATCTCCATGACCTTCGCCACGCCCTTGTCGCCGCGCTCGGCGACGACGTGCGTCGCACCGAACTCGCGGCCGAGGTCGGTGCGAGCGGTGTGGCGACCCATGAGGATGATGGTCTCTGCGCCCAGCTGCTTGGCGGCCAGGACGGCCGAGAGGCCCACAGCCCCGTCGCCGATCACGGTGACGGTCGTGCCGGTGGTGACGCCTCCGCGGACGGCTGCGTGGTAGCCGGTCAGGTAGACGTCGGAGAGGGTGAGCAGGCTCGGCATCAGCGACTCGTCGGTCCCGGCGGGGACGACCACTGCCGTCCCGTCGGCGTAGGGCACGATCATCTTCTCGGCCTGGGCCCCGCTGAAGAAGCCACCGTGGACGCAGGAGGTGTTGATGCCCTCCTGGCAGAACGCGCACGTGCCGTCAGACCACGCGAAAGGCACGATCACGGTGTCGCCGACGGCGAGCGTACGGACGTCCGCCCCGATCTCTTCCACGACTCCGATGGACTCGTGTCCCATGCTCTGGCCCTCGGGGGTGTCTTCGAGGCCGTGGTACGGGTGCAGGTCGGAGCCGCACACGCACGCGTAGGTGACGCGGATCAGGGCGTCGGTGGAGTTCCGGATGACGGGGTCGGGAACTTCGGCGACGCGGACGTCTCCCGCGCCGAACATCAGTGCTGCCTTCATGGTCTTCCTTCTGGTTGTGCTCGCGGTGCGCGCTGTGGGGTGCCCTGTGTGAGGAGTGGGACGAGGTGAGCCAGGAACACCTTCAGGGTGCCTCTGGCTCACGGGTTGCGTGTCAGCTGACCCGGGTCCAGGTGCCGTGCAGCTGGACGAACTCTCCGCCGATGACGGAGGAAGCCATGCATGCACCGTTGGTGTAGTCCTCGATGTGGGTGACGTGGTCACCGGAGTCCGGCTCGGTCCAGCGGACGATGTGCAGTCCGTCGCGGACCTTCGTGGTGGTGTACTCCATCGTCTCGACACGGCCCTTGATGGCTCCGCCGGTGACGGTGAAGGTCACCTGGGTCTCGGTGTCGAAGGTGATCTCGACGGTGAAGTGACCCAGCGGAGTGTCGGGGCCGAGGTCAGCGAGCCAGGTCTGTCCGACGCTGGGGAGGGGTGCGTTGATCTCCATGGGGTTCTTCTCTCTTCGTGGTGTGCGCAGGGGTGCGGAGGCGGTGGGGGTTCAGAACTCGAGGACGAGGCGGCCTCGGCGGCCGCGCTGCTCGAGGAGCGTGTGGGCGGTCGCGGCGTCGGCTGCGGGGAGCGTGCCGGCGACCCGGGTGGTGAGGTGCCCCTGCTCGACGTCGCGGGCGAGCTTGTCGATCGCGTCGTGGCGCAGGTTGGAGCGCATGACGTACGAGCCGAAGACGGAGATGCCGCGTCCCGGGGCGACAGCTGTGGGCAGGTAGAAGGCGATCTGACCGCCGTCGCGCACGGCGCCGGTGACCTGGTCGGTGAGGATCGCGGCGTCGGCGAGAGCGTCGGCGCCGCGTCCTCCGGTGAGAGCGCGGACCTCGTCGACGAAGTCAGCAGAAGGGTCCACGACGTGCGTCGCACCGAAGCCCAGCACCAGAGGCGTGTCGTCGGCCGAGGCCGAGGCGATGACGACCAGCCCCCGTGAAGCCGCGAGCTCGACGAGGTACCCGCCGACGGCGCCGGTCGCGCCGGTCACCGCGAGGACATCGCCGGGGGTGAGGTCGAGGTGCTCGAGCGTGATCTCGGCCGTCAGTGCGTTGGACAGGAACGAGGCTGCCGCCGGGTAGTCCGCGGTGCTGGGCTTGCGCGTCACCGACAGGGACGACAGGACGATGAGCTCGCTGTAGCCTCCGTGGCTGCCCTCAGGCACGACGAACCCGATCGCGGGGTCGCCGACCGTGAGGTCGAAGTCACCGGGCTGCTCGGGGCCGACCTCGTCGATCGTGCCCGCGACGTCCATGCCGGGGACGACCGGGTCGGTGATCGGCTCGTCCTTGCCGGCGAACCCACCTGAACGGATGATCGCGTCGACGGGGTTGACGGCCGCGGCGTGCACGCGGATGCGCACCTGTCCTGGACCGGCGTGGGGCTCGGGGATGTCGAGGGTACGGAGCACCTCTGGTGCGCCGTACTCGCTCAGACCGATGACTCTCATGCATGTTCTCCTTCGTCCGAACCGCCGGGTGGGGGTGCCTCTCCGGCGCCGTGATCCCACGATGTCACCTCCCCGAGAGACGTTGCAGGGGAGGGAAAACTACCCCCCAGGAGTGTTCGCGACCGCGATCACCTGGGCGCGATGGTGTGCCGTGAGAAAATCGCCAGATGGCTGGAGAGACACGATGGCGAGAACTGGGAGACTTCCTCCGAGCACGCAGGGCTGAGCTCACCCCTGCAGATCTCGGTCTCCCGATCTCTGGTCAGATCAGACGCGTCCCAGGGCTCCGTCGCGAAGAGGTAGCTCAGGCGACGTCGATCAGCACGGAGTACTACACCCGCCTGGAGCAGGGCAGGCTGCCAGCCTCTGCTCCCGTGCTCAACGACCTGGCTCGAGTGCTCCAGCTGACCTCAGACCAGCGCGCCTACCTGACCGGACTGACTGGCAAACCGGTGACCGGCACCGTTCCCCCCGTCCACAGGACGCTCGATGCCCCAGTCCAGCGGATGCTCGACGACCTGGTCGCGACACCGGCGTTCGTGATGGGTCCTCGGACCGAGATCGTCGGATGGAACGCACTGGGTGCAGCGCTCATCACCGACTTCGCTGCGATCCCCGAGCACGAGCGGTACTTCATCCGCCTGCTGTTCACAGACCCCGCGATGCGCGAGCTCTACGCCGACTGGCTCAGCGTCGTAGACCTCGCCATCGCACAGCTGCGCATGGACAGCGCCGCCAACCCGGAGGACGAGAAGCTGCACGAGATCGTCAGGGACCTCTCGGAGATCGACCCTGACTTCCACGATCTGTGGAGCAGCCACGAGGTCGCCGTCCGAGGGTCAGGGACCAAGATCTTGTGGCACCCGGTGGTAGGTGAGCTCACGCTCGACTGGGGCGCTCTCACCGACGGCGCCGGGCACACGATGATCATCTGGACAGCCGAGCGCGGCTCCGCCTCCCACCTTCGGCTCGAGCGGCTGGCGGAGATCTCTGAAGACTGATCGAGCAGATTTGGTGGGGAAGAGTCTGGACGTACTAGCGGGGGAGGGCTGTGCCAGGGATGCTCGAGAGGGTGAGCAGCTCTGGATCTCCCACGGCACACCTCTGAGGACGAGCTTCTAGACGATCAAGACGTGCGCCGCTCTGAGGCATCGCACGTCGGCGTGCAGCCTCTACGACGGTCGACCGACGACGCTCGACCTCAGGTGCGGCGTCCTCGCCCGTCACTACCGGGATGGTCTCGGCCACGATGGCTAGCGTCGCGCGAAGATCGTCAGCCGAGAGCGTCTCATCCCGGGCCTGATGCTTCTCACCGCCGTGTTCTTGCTCGCCGCCGCGTGCTGCCCGGGCACGACGTCGACCGAGGCCTCGTCAGGGCCTCTGAACCGCAGGTCGAGGTCTGTCGAAAGTGCCTCCGACCTACGAAAGCATGGTGCCCCGGGTGGGATTCGAACCCACACTGGATCGGGTTTGAGCCGAACGCCTCTGCCGGTTGGGCTACCGGGGCCTGGTGCTTCTGGGCAGCGCCCGACTATGAAACCACAGTCGCGCCTTCCGGTGCGTATCCGTGGGGGAGCGCCACGGCCTCCTCCCTGCTCCTCGGCCTGGAGGGCCTGATCCCGACCGTCTGGTCAGTGTGCTGTATCCGACGCTCAGAAGGTGCGCATCCTGGGGCTCCGTCGGACTACCATTGCGTTCGTGACGGACAACGAAGAGAAGAAGAGCATGCTCCCTCTGGACCTCCCGCCTCTCCTGGAGCCGGTCGAGACGCCTGAGGAGGAGCCCGCAGCACCTCCGGCGCGCAAGGTGCGCCGTGCCGTCGTCGCCGAGGACGAGGCCCTCATCCGCATGGACGTCGTCGAGACGCTCCGTGAGGCCGGCTTCGACGTCGTCGGCGAGGCAGGCGACGGCGAGACCGCCGTCAGGCTCGCCCTCGAGCTCAAGCCCGACGTCGTCGTGATGGACGTCAAGATGCCCGAGCTCGACGGCATCTCGGCGGCCGAGCGCATCGGCAAGGCGCACGTCGCGCCCGTCGTGCTGCTCACCGCGTTCTCGCAGACCGAGCTGGTCGAGCGTGCCCGCGACGCCGGTGCGATGGCGTACGTCGTCAAGCCCTTCAGCCCCGCGGACCTGCTGCCGGCCGTCGAGATCGCCATCTCGCGCTACTCGCAGATCAGCGCCCTCGAGGCCGAGGTCGCCGACCTCGCCGAGCGCTTCGAGACCCGCAAGCGCGTCGACCGCGCCAAGGGCCTGCTCATGTCGAAGATGGGCCTGAGCGAGCCGGAGTCCTTCCGCTGGATCCAGAAGACGTCGATGGACCGTCGCCTCACCATGCGTGAGGTCGCCGACGCCGTCATCGACCAGGTCGGCGACAACTGACCTGAGCCTGTCCGCCCCGCTGTTGACCCGCAGGGTCGAGAGGGGCAGTCTAGGTCGAAGCGATCACCCCCCCTGTCGAGGAGCTCTGCTCATGCGTGCACTGGTCGATGTCCGACCCGCCGTCGCGTCGGACCTGCCGGTCCTGGCCCGGCTGAGCGTCTCCGCGCGTCACGAGGCAGGCACCGGCGTGCAGCTGTGCGTGAGCGACGAGGAGCGGCTCACCCGCCAGCTCGCGACGCTCACGGGCCTGCCGGGTGGTCGTATCAAGGTCGCCGTCATCGAGGGCCAGCCCGTCGGGTTCATGCTCGTGCGCATCATCGAGCCGAGCCTGTTCAGCGACGTCACCTCGGTGTACATCGAGGCGCTCTACGTCTCGCAGGACTTCCGCCGGCGCGGCGTCGGCCACGCGCTGCTCACCGCAGCCGGTGACCTCGCCGCGTCCGTCGGTGCGCTCGACGTGTACTCCGTGCCGCTCCCCGGGTCGCGCGGCGTGCAGCGCTTCCTCGCCCGCCTCGGCTTCGCGCCCGCAGCATCCCACCGTGTCGTCACCACGGCCGTGCTGCAGCGCAAGCTCGCCGCGGAGAGCGCCGGCCGCCGCCAGGTCCGGGGTATCGAGGACCTCATCGCCCGGCGCCGCCGCGCCCGCATCGAGACCAACAGCGGGCCCCTCGACCTGCGTGCCTTCCAGGCGAGCCTGGCGACCGGGGCGGTCCCCGTCGTCGACCAGCCCGCCGACGACCTCACGCCTGAAGACCTCGACCGGGACGTCGAGCGCGCCGGTCACCCGGAGCACTCAGGTCGTCGGCGTGAGCACCAGGCAGGTTAGCCGCGCCGTGCAGATCCGACGGTCGTCCTCGTCGGTCAGCACGATCTCGTAGCTCGCGGTCGTCCGCCCCAGGTGGAGGGCTGTCGCCACCCCGGTGACCACCCCGGAGCGTGCCGCCGAGTGGTGCGTCGCACCGACCTCGATCCCTACGACGAACCGGCCCTCACCGGCGTGCGCCTGCGCCGCGAGCGACCCGAGGGTCTCCGCGAGCACGACGCTCGCCCCGCCGTGCAGCAGCCCGGCCGGCTGCGTGTTGCCCGCCACCGGCATGGTGCCCACCGCACGCTGGGGGCCGACCTCGACGAGCTCGATCCCCATCCTCTCGATGAGCGTGCCGCGGCTGAGGTCTGCGAGCTTCTGGGTGATGTCGTTGTCGGTCATGAGAGATAGGTTTGCAGGTGTGACCGACACTTCGCGACCCAGGCTCCTGCTGATCGATGGCCACTCCATGGCGTACCGGGCGTTCTTCGCCCTCCCGGTGGACAAGTTCTCCACCACGTCCGGCCAGCACACCAACGCCGTGCACGGCTTCATCTCGATGCTCGCCACGCTGCTGCGCGTCGAGGAGCCCACGCACGTGGCCGTCGCCTTCGACGCCGGGTCCACGACCTTCCGCACCGAGGCCCTCCCCAGCTACAAGGGCACCCGCGACGCGACCCCTGAGCCCTTCAAGGGCCAGGTGCCGCTCATCAAGGAGGTCCTCGAGGCGATGCACGTGCGCCACCTCGACAAGGACAACTTCGAGGCCGACGACATCCTCGCGACCCTGTCGTCGCAGGCCGACGCTCTCGGGATGGAGGTCCTCGTCTGCTCCGGCGACCGTGACTCCCTGCAGTTCGTCAACGAGAACGTCACGGTGCTCTACCCCGTCAAGGGTGTGTCCGAGCTCGCGCGCATGACCCCGGACGCCGTCCGCACCAAGTACGGCGTGGAGCCGCACCAGTATCCGGAGCTCGCGGCTCTCGTCGGCGAGACGAGCGACAACCTGCCCGGCGTCCCGGGCGTGGGCCCCAAGACGGCGGCCAAGTGGATCAACCAGTTCGGCAGCCTCGAGCAGATCCTCGACCGCGCCGGCGAGATCAAGGGCAAGGCGGGGGAGTCGCTGCGCGACCACCTCGACGTCGTGCGCCTCAACCGCCAGCTCAACCACCTGCTCACCGACGTCGAGCTGCCCTTCGGCCCCGACGACCTCCGCGTGCAGCCGTGGGACCGCGAGGCCATGAGCACGGTCTTCGACGCGCTCCAGTTCCGCACGCTGCGCGAGCGCCTCTTCGCGATGCACCCCTCGGCCGACGACGACGAGAACGCGGCCCCCGCGGTCGAGGTCACCGTCGAGGACCTCGCCCCGGGCCTGCTCGAGGCGTGGTTCGCCGAGCACGACCAGCGCCCGCTCGGCCTCGAGGTCGCCGGCCGGCCCGTCCCGGCGGGCGGCGACGCCTGGGCCCTCGCCATCGCCGACGGTCCCGGCTCGGCCGTCGCCCTCGACCTCACGGACCTCTCGGCCGCCGACGACACCGCGCTGAGCGACTGGCTCTCCGACCCGACCCGCGCCAAGGTGGTGCACGGCGGCAAGAGCGTCTGGCACGAGCTCGCCTCCCGCGGCTACTCGCTCGAGGGCGTCGTCTTCGACACCGAGCTCGCCGCCTACCTCTGCTTCCCCGACCAGCGCAGCTACGACCTCGGCGACCTCGCCGAGCGCCACCTGCACCGCGAGCTCACCCCGGTCGACACCTCGAGCGACCAGGGTGCGCTCGACCTGTCGGTCGGCGAAGACAGCGAGGGCGGGCGGCTCGCCGTGCGCGCCGCCGCACTCACCGACCTCGCCGAGGTGCTCCGCGGCGAGCTCGGCGACCGCAGCGCCGAGCCGCTCCTCACCGAGCTGGAGCTGCCGCTGTCGGCCGTCCTCGTGCACATGGAGCGCCACGGCATCGCCATGGATGTCGACTACCTGCGTGAGCTCGAGCAGCACTTCGGCGAGCTCGTCACCGGTGCCGCGGCGTCGGCCTACGAGGTGATCGGCCGCGAGGTGAACCTCGGGTCGCCGAAGCAGCTCCAAGAGGTGCTGTTCGACCAGCTCGACATGCCCAAGACCAAGAAGATCAAGACCGGGTACACGACCGACGCCGCCGCCCTGGCCGACCTCTTCGTCAAGACGGAGCACCCGTTCCTCAAGTTCTTGCTCGACCACCGCGACTCGACTCGCCTGCGCCAGACCGTCGAGGGGCTCCTCAAGTCGGTCGCGGACGACGGCCGGATCCACACGACCTTCCAGCAGACCATCGCCGCGACCGGGCGCCTCAGCTCGACCGAGCCGAACCTGCAGAACATCCCCATCCGCACCGAGGCGGGCCGCCGCATCCGCCGTGCCTTCGTGGTCGGTGACGGTTACGAGACGCTGCTGACCGCCGACTACTCGCAGATCGAGATGCGCATCATGGCGCACCTGTCGGGCGACGAAGGGCTCATCGAGGCCTTCCGTACCGGAGAAGACCTGCACAACTACGTCGGGTCACGCGTGTTCCAGGTCGAGACCTCAGCGGTGACGCCGGCCATGCGGTCGAAGATCAAGGCGATGTCGTACGGGCTCGCCTACGGGCTGTCGTCCTTCGGTCTCTCCAACCAGCTGAACATCGACGTCAAAGAGGCGTCGAAGCTCATGGAGGACTACTTCACGCGCTTCGGCGGCGTGCGCACCTACCTCGCCGGCGTCGTCGACGAGGCGCGCGCCAACGGCTACACCGCCACCATCATGGGACGTCGCCGGTACCTGCCCGACCTCACGAGCGACAACCGGCAGCGTCGTGAGATGGCCGAGCGGATGGCCCTCAACGCGCCGATCCAGGGCAGCGCGGCCGACATCATCAAGGTCGCGATGCTCGGCGTCGAGAAGGAGATCGCCGTGCGCGGCCTGCGCTCCCGGCTGCTCCTGCAGGTGCACGACGAGCTCATCCTCGAGGTGGGCCACGGTGAGCTCGAGGAGCTCACCACGCTCGTGCGCGAGCAGATGGGGTCCGCCGCCGACCTGCTCGTCCCGCTCGACGTGTCCGTCGGCACCGGCTCCAGCTGGCACGACGCGGGGCACTGAGAGACACACTCGTCAGGCGCCCGGCCGATCACGGTCGGGCGCCGCGTCGCGAAGCCTCAGGGCGGCGTGTCAGCGCGACGGCGTGTCAGCCTGACGCCGTGTCAGGCAGGAGCGCGGCAGCTGAAGATGGCCGTGCCCGGGAGCAGGCGACCGCGGGTCGGGCTCCACCCGCCCCAGACCTGGTCGTGCCCGTCCGGCCACTCCGGCTCGACCACGTCGACGAGCTGCAGGCCGGCCGCCGCGATCTCGCGGACGTGGTCGCCGAGGGTGCGGTGGTACTCGGCGTAGGTCACCGTGCCGGCGTCGTCCCGCTCGGCGTAGGGCCGGCGGTCGAAGTACGACCGCTGCGCCGTGAGCCCGCGCTCCGTCGGGTCGTCCGGGAAGGCCCACCGCACCGGGTGGGTCACCGAGAACACCCAGCGGCCACCAGGCCGCAGCACACGTGCCACCTCGCGGTGCACCTGCACGGCGTCGGGCACGAAGGGGATCGCGCCGTAGGCGGTGAACACGGTGTCGAAGGAGCCGTCGGCGAAGGGCAGGTGGCGCGCGTCGACCTGCAGCACCGGGACGCGCGTCCCGGCGGTCGCGTCGATCTGCCGGCTCTCGCGCAGCATGCCGAGCGACACGTCGGTCGAGACCACCTGCGCCCCGTGCCGCGCGAGCCAGCGGCCGCACTGCGCCGCGCCCGACCCGATCTCGAGCACCTGCGCCCCGCGGAGCTCCTCGACGGGGCCCAGCAGGTGGGCGTCGCCCTCGCGCAGGCCCTCCGGGCACCAGCAGAAGTCCTCGGTCCCGAGGAAGGTGCCGTGCTCCGCGAGGTACTCGGCAGCGTTCTCGTCCCACCAGCCGCGGCTCGCAGGACCGGCGGCCTCGTCGGGTACGTCCTGGTACCCGGCGCGCAGTGTTCTCTCGGTCGTCACCCGACCAGTCTGGCGCATCCGCCGTCGTCGTGGTGGCCGTCGGGGCGTCGGGCCAAGTCGTCAGCCGCAGGGTCGGCAGGGTGCTCGACGGCAGCCGTCTCGCTGGGACCAAAGGCGGCCCCGACCAGGGGAGCGGCTCTGTAGGGTTGACTCGTGGGCCCGTCACGGGCCCACGACGATGCTGGTCACCTTTCATTTCTTGAGGGAGTTCGAATGAGAATCGGTCTGCTCACCGGCGGTGGCGACTGCCCAGGGCTGAACGCTGCGATCCGTGCGGTCGTCAAGCAAGGTCTGGGGGAGTACGGGCACACCATCATCGGCTTCCGCAACGGCTGGAAGGGCGTGGTCGACGGTGACGTCCGGACCATGTCGCGAGAGGACATCCGCAACGTCCTCCCGCAGGGCGGCACGCTCCTCGGCACCGCACGGTTCCACCCGCACTCCGCCGACGGCGGGCTCGACGGCGTCATGGCCACGCTCGAGGCCGAGCGCATCGAGGCGCTCATCTGCATCGGCGGCGACGGCACCCTCCACGCCGCCAACAAGGTCGCCGAGCAGGGCATCAAGATCGTCGCGATCCCCAAGACGATCGACAACGACGTCTACGGCACGGACCTGTCGATCGGCTTCCACACCGCGGTGAACATCGCGACCGAGGCGATCGACCGCATCCACACGACCGCGGAGAGCCACAACCGCGTCATGGTCGTCGAGGTCATGGGCCGGCACGCCGGCTGGATCGCCGTGAACGCCGGCATCGCGGGCGGGGCCGAGCTCGTGCTCGCCCCCGAGGAGCCCTTCGACATGGACCGCATCGTCAAGTTCCTCAAGCACCGTCACCGCTCGCACGCGAACTTCTCGATCGTCGTGGTCGCCGAGGGTGCGCTGCCCAAGGAGGGCAGCTCGATGCAGTACGAGGCCCAGCTCGGCAAGTTCGGCGAGATCATTGCCGGTGCCATCGGCGAGCGGGTCGCCAACGAGATCGCGACCCGGACCGGCTTCGACACGCGCCTGACGATCCTCGGTCACGTCCAGCGCGGCGGCACGCCCACGCCGACCGACCGCATCCTCGGCAGCCGCTTCGGCGTCGCGGCCGTCGACGCGATCAGCCGCGGCGAGACCAACGTCATGACGGCCCTGCGCAACGAAGAGGTCGTCCTCGTCCCGCTCGAGGAGATCGCCGGGAAGGTCAAGCACGTCCCCGACGACCTCCTCAGGGTCGCGCGCGTCCTCGCCTGACGCCCAGACGACCCGTGGACGGCTCCTGGGCCTGCTCAGGGGCCCGTCCACTCCCGCGCGTCCACGTTGACCCGTCGACTGCACCCCCGGTAAGGTTCATGGCGGTGCAGTACGGTCGCGCCCGTAGTCGTCCGACCAGCTCGTGGCTGGTCGTCGCAGCGGGTGACAGCAGTGAAGATGCTGGACGGCACTCAACGTACGAGCACCACGTCTCACATCCCGTGCGTCCGCGCACGAACCAGCACCATCCCTATCCGAACTACTTCCTGTCCGCATCGGAGCACCTGACTCAATGACCATCTCTACCCCCGCGAAGTCCGCCCCGCAGGTCGCCATCAACGACATCGGCACTGCAGAAGACTTCCTTGCAGCCATCGACGCCACCATCAAGTACTTCAACGACGGTGACATTGTCGAAGGCACCATCGTCAAGGTCGACCGCGACGAGGTCCTCCTCGACATCGGTTACAAGACCGAAGGCGTCATCCCCTCCCGTGAGCTGTCCATCAAGCACGACGTGGACCCCGGAGAGGTCGTCAAGGTCGGCGACGCCGTCGAGGCCCTCGTCCTCCAGAAGGAGGACAAGGAAGGCCGTCTGATCCTGTCCAAGAAGCGCGCACAGTACGAGCGCGCCTGGGGCACGATCGAGAAGATCAAGGAAGAGGACGGCGTCGTCACCGGCACCGTCATCGAGGTCGTCAAGGGTGGCCTCATCCTCGACATCGGTCTTCGTGGCTTCCTCCCCGCCTCGCTCGTCGAGATGCGCCGCGTCCGCGACCTCCAGCCGTACGTCGGCAAGGAGATCGAGGCCAAGATCATCGAGCTCGACAAGAACCGCAACAACGTGGTCCTGTCGCGCCGTGCCTGGCTCGAGCAGACGCAGTCCGAGGTCCGTTCCACCTTCCTGCAGACGCTGCAGAAGGGCCAGGTCCGCCCCGGTGTCGTCTCCTCGATCGTCAACTTCGGTGCCTTCGTGGACCTCGGCGGGGTCGACGGTCTCGTCCACGTCTCCGAGCTGTCCTGGAAGCACATCGACCACCCGGGCGAGGTCGTCGAGGTCGGTCAGGAGGTCACCGTCGAGGTTCTCGACGTCGACTTCGACCGCGAGCGTGTCTCCCTGTCGCTCAAGGCGACGCAGGAAGACCCGTGGCAGACCTTCGCCCGTACGCACGCCATCGGTCAGGTCGTGCCGGGTAAGGTCACCAAGCTCGTCCCCTTCGGTGCGTTCGTGCGCGTCGAGGACGGCATCGAGGGCCTCGTGCACATCTCGGAGCTGGCTGTCCGCCACGTCGAGCTGCCCGAGCAGGTCGTCAACGTGGGCGACGACGTCTTCGTCAAGGTCATCGACATCGACCTCGAGCGTCGCCGCATCTCGCTGTCGCTGAAGCAGGCCAACGAGGGCGTGGACCCGGAGTCGGACGACTTCGACCCCGCGCTCTACGGCATGGCTGCCGAGTACGACGAGGCCGGGAACTACAAGTACCCGGAGGGCTTCGACCCCGAGACGAACGAGTGGCTCGAGGGCTTCGAGTCGCAGCGTGAGACCTGGGAAGGCCAGTACGCCAAGGCGCACGAGCGCTGGGAGTCGCACCGCAAGCAGGTCGCCGAGGCCGTCAAGGCTGACCTCGAGGCCGCTGAGTCGGGCGAGACCGAGTCCGGCTCGGGCTCCTCGTCGGCCAGCACCTACTCGTCGGCTCCGGCCGCTGAGCCCACCTCCGGTGGCGGCACGCTCGCCTCGGACGAGGCTCTCGCCGCGCTCCGCGAGAAGCTCACCGGTAACTGATCTGACCTGAGGGCCCCGGTCCTCGGAACAGCTCAGCACCACCACGCAGGGCCGGTCACCTTCGGGTGACCGGCCCTTCGTGTGTCCAGGCGCACGTGCGTCCAGACGCATACGCGCCCGGGCGCAAAGCACCAGGAGCCCGCGAGGCCGCACCAGACCCCGCGAGGTCGCACCGACAGCGCTGAGGTCGTACAGACACGCCGAACGGCCCTCGGGAAGACGCGGATCTGGCGTGTCTGTGCGACCTCGACGGCAGGGGCGCGACCTCGGCGTCAGGGGATCTGATCGCCGACGGCGTTCAGACCGGCCGTGTCAGACCGCCGGCGGGGGAGTGCCGACGGCTTCGGCGAACTGGGTGTGGTACAGGTCGGCGTAGAGCCCGCCGGCGGCCAGCAGCTCGGTGTGGGTGCCCTGCGCGACGACGTGACCCTCGTCGAGCACGACGATGCGGTCGGCCTCACGGATGGTCGACAGACGGTGCGCGATGACCACGGAGGTCCGGCCGACCAGCGCAGCGCTCAGCGCACGCTGGACCGCGGCCTCGGACTCGGAGTCCAGGTGCGCGGTGGCCTCGTCGAGCACGACGACGTCCGGAGCCTTGAGCAGCAGCCGGGCGATCGCGAGGCGCTGGCGCTCACCACCAGACAGCCGGTACCCACGGTCACCGACCACGGTGTCGACGCCCGAGGGCAGGGACTCCACGAGGTCCCAGATGTGCGCGGCGCGCAGCGAGTCCTCGATCTCGGCATCGGTCGCCTCGGGCCGCGCGTAGCGCAGGTTGCCGGCGATGGTGTCGTGGAACATGTGCGAGTCCTGCGGGACCGTGCCGACGGTGGCGCGCAGCGACGCGAGCGTCACGTCACGCAGGTCCTGGCCGGCGACGCGCACCGACCCGCTGCTCGGGTCGTACATGCGGGTGACGAGCTGCGACAGGGTCGTCTTGCCGGCTCCGGACGGGCCGACCAGCGCGACCATCTCGCCGGGCTCGACCCGCAGGCTGACGCCGCTGAGCGTGGTGCTCTGCGGGTCGTTGACCAGGGTGGCGACCGACTCGAGCGAGGCGAGGGACACCTCCGAGGCAGTGGGGTACCGGAACGTCACGTCGCACAGCTCGATGCTCGCACCCTCGGTCGCGAGGGCGTCGCGCAGGTCCGTCGCGTCCTCGGCGTCGGTGACGCTCGGCTCGAGGTCGAGGACCTCGAGCACCCGCTCGAAGCTCACGAGGGCCGTCATCACGTCGACCTGCACGTTGGACAGGGCGGTGAGCGGTCCGTATAGCCGGCCGAGGTAGGCGGTGAGCGCCACGACCACGCCGACCGTGAGCCCGCCGGAGATCGCGCTGAGACCGCCCACCCCGTAGACGATCGCGACGGCGAGGGCAGCGACGGTGGTGAGACCGACCCGGAAGTACGTCGAGTACATCGCCAGCTTCACGCCGATGTCTCGTGCACGGGACGCGTCGCGGGCGAAGCGGCGGGACTCGTCGTCGGGTCGGCCGTAGGTCTTGGCGAGGTGGGCGCCGGCGACGTTGAACCGCTCGTTCATCGTCTGCGAGGTGTCGGCGTTGATCTCGTAGGACTCGCGCGTGAGGCGGGCCAGCCGCGGCCCGATCCAGCGCGCGGGCAGGATGAACGCCGGCAGCAGGACGAGCGAGAGCGCGGTGAGCTGCCAAGACATGGAGAACATCGCCGCGAGGACGAACACGACCGTGAGGGTGTTCGAGAAGACGCTCGACAGCGTCGAGGTGAAGGCCTGCTGGGCTCCGAGCACGTCGCCGTTGAGGCGCTGGACCAGCGCCCCCGTACGCGTCCGCGAGAAGAAGGCGAGCGGCATCTGCTGCACGTGGTCGAACACCGCCACGCGCAGGTCGAGGATCAGCCCCTCGCCGATACGGGACGACAGCCAGCGCTGCGCCATGGTGAGGAGACCGGAGGCGATCGCGAGGGCCGCGACGAGCCCGGCCAGCCAGAGGACGACGTCGCGGCGGCCAGGAGTGATGCCGTCGTCGATGATCGCCTTGAAGACCAGCGGCGTGGCGGCGCCGATGAGCGCATCGACCGAGATGAGTGCGAGGAACACGGCCAGCTGGCGCTTGTAGGGCCGCGCGAACCCGAGCACGCGACGGACGGTGCCGTCGGCGAGCCGGTGCTGGGTGACGTCGCGCTCCTGGCGGAACGAGCGGAGCTGTCCGCCGCCGCCTCCTTGGTGCATCGACACAGATGGATCCCTTCGACGTGCGTGCTGTGGTGCTCCTCGGCTCGCGCCGACCGGGTGTCCGCCACGCTCCCCGTGCCCGCTGCGGGCGGGACGCGATACGTTGGTCCGACGCCCGCACCGCGGGCGTCGGACGAGAGGGCTCCCAGGAGCCGCTCTCGACGCACCGTGCGGGGAGAGGGACTCAGATGATCAGGATAGGTCTGACCGGTGGCATCGCCGCCGGCAAGTCGGTCGCCTCGGCGCGGTTCGCCGAGCTGGGTGCCGCGGTCATCGACCACGACGTGCTGGCCCGCGAGGCGGTCGAGCCGGGCACGGTGGGCCTCGACCAGGTGGTCGCGGCGTTCGGCCCCGAGGTCCTCACCGCGGACGGCTCGCTCGACCGACCGGCCCTCGGGCACGTCGTCTTCGGCGACCGCGCGCGTCTGGACCTGCTGAGCTCGATCGTCCACCCCGAGGTCGCCCGGCTGTCTGCCGAGCGCGAGGCGGCCATCGCCACCGCTGATGCCAACGCCGTCGTGGTCCACGACATTCCCCTGCTCGTCGAGACGGGGCAGCAGGAGACCTTCCACGTGGTGGTCGTCGTCGACGCGCCCGCCGACCTGAGGATCCGCCGCCTCGTCGAGAACCGGGGGATGGACCTCCCCGAGGCGCGCCGCCGGGTGGCGTCCCAGGCGACCGACGAGGCGCGGCTCGCCGCGGCCGACGTCGTGCTGCCGGGCACCCACGAGGAGTCCGACCTGCGCGCCGCCGTCGACGCGCTCTGGGCGCGCCTGCAGGACGAGGTCGAGGCGGAGACGCCGGTTCCCTAGCAGGGCAGCGACGCTCGTCGCTCGGAGCACCGGGCGTGCTGCGTGACTCGGCGAGCCGGTGCGTGGTGGGCGGCACACTGGGCCCGGTGGGCGTTGTCGGTGGCTGGTCGTACGGTTGTCCTATGCGACCTGTGACAGATCTCCAGCGGACCGTGGCGCCCTTCGAGGTGATCTCGGAGTACACCCCCTCCGGTGACCAGCCGACGGCCATCGCCGAGCTCTCGCAGCGCATCCAGGGCGGTGAGAAGGACGTCGTGCTCCTCGGTGCGACAGGTACCGGCAAGTCGGCGACCACCGCGTGGCTCATCGAGAAGCTGCAGCGGCCCACGCTGGTCATGGCTCCGAACAAGACCCTCGCCGCGCAGCTCGCGACCGAGTTCCGCGAGCTCCTGCCCAACAACGCCGTCGAGTACTTCGTGTCGTACTACGACTACTACCAGCCCGAGGCGTACATCGCGCAGACGGACACCTTCATCGAGAAGGACTCGTCGATCAACGACGAGGTCGAGCGGCTGCGCCACTCCGCCACGAGCAACCTGCTGACCCGCCGCGACGTGATCGTCGTCGCCTCGGTGTCGTGCATCTACGGCCTCGGTACCCCGCAGGAGTACGTGGACCGCATGGTGCGCCTCGACGTCGGCGACCAGGTCGACCGGGACACCCTGCTACGCAAGTTCGTCACCATGCAGTACACCCGCAACGACATGGCGTTCACCCGCGGCACGTTCCGGGTGCGCGGCGACACGGTCGAGATCATCCCCGTGTACGAGGAGCTCGCGATCCGCATCGAGTTCTTCGGGGACGAGATCGAGGCGATCCAGACGCTGCACCCGCTCACGGGTGACGTGGTGCGCAACGAGACCTCGATCCACCTGTTCCCGGCCACCCACTACGTGGCCGGCCCGGAGCGCATGGAGAAGGCGATCGCGTCGATCGAGGCCGAGCTCGAGGAGCGCCTCGCGACGATGGAGGCGCAGAACAAGCTGCTCGAGGCGCAGCGCCTGCGTATGCGCACCACCTACGACATCGAGATGATGCGCGAGATCGGCAGCTGCTCGGGGATCGAGAACTACTCGCGGCACATCGACGGACGTGGACCGGGTACGGCACCGCACACGCTCCTCGACTACTTCCCCGAGGACTTCCTGCTCGTCATCGACGAGTCGCACGTGACCGTCCCGCAGATCGGCGCGATGTACGAGGGCGACATGTCGCGCAAGCGCAACCTCGTCGACCACGGCTTCCGCCTGCCGAGCGCGATGGACAACCGCCCGCTGCGCTGGGAGGAGTTCGTCGACCGCATCGGCCAGACCGTCTACCTCTCGGCGACGCCCGGCAAGTACGAGCTGTCGATGTCCGACGGCTTCGTCGAGCAGATCATCCGCCCCACCGGGCTCATCGACCCCGAGGTGGTCGTCAAGCCGACCAAGGGGCAGATCGACGACCTGCTCGAGGAGATCCGCGTCCGCGCCGAGAAGGACGAGCGCGTCCTCGTCACGACGCTCACCAAGAAGATGGCCGAGGACCTCACGGACTACTTCCTCGACAAGGGCGTGCGTGTCCGGTACCTGCACTCCGAGGTCGACACGCTCCGTCGCGTCGAGCTGCTGCGCGAGCTGCGCATGGGGGAGTACGACGTCCTCGTCGGCATCAACCTGCTCCGTGAGGGTCTCGACCTCCCCGAGGTGTCGCTCGTCGCGATCCTCGACGCCGACAAGGAGGGCTTCCTCCGCTCGGCGACCTCTCTCATCCAGACGATCGGTCGCGCGGCTCGTAACGTCTCCGGACAGGTCCACATGTACGCCGACACGGTGACCCCGTCGATGGCCATGGCCCTCGAGGAGACGGACCGCCGCCGCGAGAAGCAGGTCGCGTACAACCTCGAGCACGGCATCGACCCGACGCCCCTGCGCAAGAAGATCAGCGACGTCACCGACATGCTGGCCCGCGAGGACATCGACACCCGCGAGCTGCTCGAGGGCGGCTACCGCAAGCCGGCCAAGGGTGGCGCACCGCTCCCCGGCGGACCCAAGGAGGGCGCGACCTCGGGGAACCGGCTCGCCGTCGCGGCCGCCGGCGACCTCGTCGGGCTCATCCAGGAGCTCGACGAGCAGATGCACGCGGCGGCCGCCGAGCTCCAGTTCGAGCTCGCCGCCCGCCTGCGCGACGAGGTATCCGGCCTCAAGAAGGAGCTGCGGCAGATGCAGGCCGCGACGGCCTGACAGCGCCCTACGCACGAGAGACGCGGCACCCCGGGAGGGCGCCGCGTCTCTCGTGTGAGGACCTCTCTCGTCTGAGGCGACCGTCGCGTCCGAGGCAGTCGTCGCTCTCAGCCGAGCGTCAGGGACGGAGCCTGCTCAGGCAGCCCAGGGCCCGAACACCACGGTCCACTCGGTGACCGCACGCGCCGCGACGAGCTCCTGCTGCGCGAAAGGGTCGGCGTCGAGGATCGCGCTGACCGCCTCGGCGGACTCGCCCTGGAGGATCAGGAGCGCGCCCTGCATGTCGTCGTCCGACACCGGGCCGGAGGCCAGCAGGATCCCGGCGGCGTAGAGCCCGCCGAGGAACGCGCGGTGCGCGGGACGGTGCGTGTCACGGGCGGCGGAGTCGTCGGTGTAGACGTAGGTCACGGCGTAGGTGGTCATGGAGGCATTCAAGCACCTTCGCCGCACGACATCGTCACCGGCCGGCGTCGTCACCAGCCGCGCGACCGCCACTCCTCGAGGTGCGGACGCTCTGCGCCGAGGGTCGTCGGGGCGCCGTGCCCGGGGTGCACCACGGTGTCGTCGCCGAACCGGTCGAACACGCGCTCGACCACGTCGTCGAACAGCTGGGTGAAGCGCTCCGGGTCACGTCGGGTGTTGCCGACGCCCCCGGGGAACAGCGAGTCGCCGGAGAACACGTGGGCGCGGCCTGGGACGGCGTCGGGCTCGACCGTCTCCTCGGGCTCCACGAGGACGAGGGCGACAGACCCGGGCGTGTGGCCGCGCAACCCCACCACCTCGATCTCCAGGTGTCCGACTACCAGCCGTTCGCCGTGGTGCAGCCGCTGCCGGGTCGGCACGGCGATGTCCTCGGCGTCCTCCGCTCCCGCGGCGGTCGTCGCCCCGGTGACCCCCACCATGTCCTCGAGCGCCCCGACGTGGTCGTGGTGGCTGTGCGTGGTGACGATCAGGTCCAGGCGCGCCGACCCCGACCCCTCGCGGACGAGGGCGAGCAGGCGGTCGGAGTCCGCCGCAGCGTCGACCAGCACCTGCGCGCCGGTCGAGCGGCAGGTCAGCAGGTAGGCGTTGTTGTCCATCGGGCCGACGGACACCGACCGGATGTCGACGTGGTCCAGCCGGGTGAGGTGCGACGGTGCGCCCTCCGCTGTGCTCCGGTCTTCGCTCATCGTGCTGCCTTCCTCGAGACGTCGTCCATGCTGCTACCTGCCACCTGCTACCTGCTACCTGCTACCTGCTACCTGCTACCTGCTGCTCGCGACGTGCGGCTCGCGCCCGCCGTTCGTCTCCTCGCCGTCGGCGTGCAGAGCCGCTGAGTGCAGCCCTGGCCTGTCGTTGGTCGCACGGTCGAGGCTGTGCACGGCGCGCACGAGCCCGAGGTGCGAGAAGGCCTGCGGGAAGTTCCCCGCCATCCGCTGCCGCTCGTCGTCGTACTGCTCGGCCATGAGGCCGAGGTCGTTGGCCGAGGCCACCAGGGTGTCGAGCAGGTGGCGGGCCTCGTCGGCCTCGCCCATGCGGGCCAGCGCGTCGACCAACCAGAAGGAGCACACGAGGAACGGCGCCTCGTCGCCCTCGAGGCCGTCGCCGGCCTGTTCGACCTCGTACCGCCGGACGAACCCGTCGTCCGTCCCGAGGGACCGGCGGATCTCGCGCACCGTGCTGACGAACCGCTCGTCGGTCGCCTCGATGAAGCCGACCTGCGCCATCTGCAGGAGCGCGGCGTCGGTGTGCTCCGCGCCGTAGTACTGCACGAAGGTCCCACGCTCGGCGTCGTACCCGCGCTCCAAGACCTGCGCGTGGATCTCGTCGCGGACGGCGCGCCATCGCTCCACCGGCCCGTCGAGGCCGTGCACCTCGACCCCACGGACGGCACGGTCGATGGCCGCCCAGCTCATCACCCGAGAGTGGACGAAGTCCCGCTCGGGGCCGCGCACCTCCCAGATGCCACGGTCGGGGCGGTCCCACTGCTCTACGAGGGCGTCGACGAGGTGGCGCTGCAGCGACCAGCTGTCGGCCGTCTCGGTGAGGCCGGCGTCGCGCGCCATGTCGAGGGCGCACATCACCTCGCCGAGCACGTCGTTCTGCACCTGGTCGACGGCCGCGTTGCCCACGCGCACGGGCCGTGACCCGGCGTAGCCCGGGAGGTGGTCGAGCTCGCTCTCGGGGAGGTCCCGTCGGCCGTCGACGCCGTACATGATCTGCAGGTCCTGCGGGTCTCCGGCGACGGCCCGCAGCAGCCAGTCCCGCCAGCCAGCGGTCTCGTCGTGGTACCCGGACTCGACGAGGGCCTCGAGCGTCATGGCCGCGTCACGGAGCCAGCAGTACCGGTAGTCCCAGTTGCGCTCACCGCCGAAGTCCTCGGGCAGCGAGGTGGTCGGCGCCGCGACGATCCCGCCCGTGGTGGTGCTGGTGAGCAGGCGCAGCACCAGGAGCGAGCGGACCAGCTGCTCGCGGTACGGGCCGTCGTACGGGGTCTGCCGTGCCCAGTCGTGCCAGCTGTCGTTCGCCGCGGCGATCTCGTCGGCGACGGACAGCGGCGGGGGAGTCGGCTGCCACGACGGGCTCCACGTCGACGAGAAGGTGAACCGCTGCCCCTCGTGGGCCTCGAACACGTCCCGGTGCCGGTGGTCGTCGGCCTCGGGCAGCCGGGTGCCGCGCAGCAGGAGGGAGTCAGGTCCGGCGATCGCGCGGACGGCGTGCCGGCCGTGGCCGTGGTCGTCCTCGACCCGGCTGACCCACGGCTCGTAGGCGCCGTAGCCGAACCGCACCACCCACTCGTGCTCGACGGTGACCACGCCCTCGAGCACCTCGAGCTCCCGGACCAGGTCGGCGCGCCCGTCCCCCGGGGGCATCGCGTCGACGACGCGTGCCCTGCCGGTCGGGGTCGTGTACGTGGTCTCGAGCACGAAGGAGTCCCCGAGGTAGCGGCGGGTCACGGAGCCTGCGTCGCGGACGGTGAGCAGCCAGCGCCCGTGGTCCGGGGTGCCGAGCAGGGCGGCGAAGCAGGCGGGGGAGTCGAAGTCCGGCAGGCACAACCAGTCGACCGACCCGTTCCGGCTGACGAGCGCGCAGGACCGGCCGTCACCCAGGACGGCGTAGTCCGCGATGGGCGTCGAGCAGGGCGACGTGTCGTGGGCTGAGGCGGTGCTCGGTGCTGGGCTGGGGCTGGTCGGCATCCATCGATTGTGGTCGCTCGTGCCCGACCGGGCACGTCGGGGCAGGTGCCGGGCCCGGCCGCTGTGCGACGGGCTCGCTGCCGCGCCGTACGCGCCGACAGGTGACGTCGACGTCACCTTCGAACAGGTGTGCGCATGTCGGTGGTGGACCGTACGATGTCCGGGTGAGTGATCGCCTCGTCGTCCAAGGTGCCCGTGAGCACAACCTCCGCAACGTCGACCTCGACCTGCCCCGCGACTCCCTGATCGTCTTCACCGGACTGTCAGGCTCGGGGAAGTCCTCGTTGGCCTTCGACACCATCTTCGCCGAAGGGCAGCGCCGGTACGTCGAGTCGCTGTCCGCCTACGCGCGCCAGTTCCTCGGCCAGATGGACAAGCCTGACGTCGACTTCATCGAGGGCCTCTCGCCCGCGGTGTCGATCGACCAGAAGTCGACCAACCGGAACCCCCGGTCGACCGTGGGCACCATCACCGAGGTGTACGACTACCTCCGCCTGCTCTTCGCGCGCGCTGGCACGCAGCACTGCCCGGTGTGCGGCGAGCGCGTGACCGCGCAGACGCCCCAGCAGATCGTCGACAGGCTCCTCGAGCTCCCCGAGGGCACCCGCTACCAGGTGCTCGCACCGGTCGTGCGTGGCCGCAAGGGCGAGTACACGGACCTGTTCAAGGAGCTGCAGTCCAAGGGCTTCGCCCGCGCCCGGGTCGACGGCGAGGTCGTCCAGCTCACCGAGCCCCCCGCGCTCGAGAAGAAGCTCAAGCACACGATCGAGGTGGTGGTGGACCGCCTCGTCTCGCGCGAGGGCGTCCAGCGTCGCCTCACCGACTCGGTCGAGACCGCGCTCGGCCTCGCCGGCGGCCTGCTGGTCGTCGAGATGGTCGACGCCGAGGTCGGCGACCCCGACCGTGAGCGCCGGTTCTCGGAGCACCGCGCGTGCCCCAACGACCACGTGCTCACCCTCGACGAGATCGAGCCGCGGACCTTCTCCTTCAACGCGCCCTACGGTGCGTGCCCCGAGTGCACCGGCATCGGTGTCCGGCTGGAGATCGACCCCGAGCTCGTCATCCCCGACGAGGACCGGTCGCTGGCCGACGGCGCCGTGGCGCCGTGGTCGCAGACCTCCTCCGAGTACTACCTCCGGGTGCTCGGCGCGCTCGCCAAGGACCTCGGCTTCTCCATGGACGTGCCGTGGCGCGCCCTGCCCGAGCGCGCGCGCAACGCGGTGCTGCACGGCCAGAACCACGAGGTGCAGGTCAAGTACCGCAACCGGTGGGGACGCGAACGCCAGTACTCGACCGGCTTCGAGGGCGTCATCTCCTTCCTCGAGCGCCGTCACTCCGAGACCGAGTCCGAGTGGTCGAAGGAGAAGTACGAGGCCTACATGCGCGAGGTGCCGTGCCCCGTGTGCGACGGCACCCGCCTCAAGCCCGAGGTGCTCGCCGTGCTCGTCGACGGCAAGTCCATCGCCGAGGTGTGCGCCCTGCCGCTGCGCGAGGCCCGCGACTTCCTCGACAACCTGCAGCTCGGCGTGCGCGAGCGCGCCATCGCGACCCAGGTGCTCAAGGAGATCCAGGACCGCCTCGGCTTCCTCCTCGACGTCGGCCTCGACTACCTCTCGCTCATGCGCCCTGCCGGCACCCTCTCGGGTGGCGAGGCGCAGCGCATCCGGCTCGCGACCCAGATCGGGTCCGGCCTCGTCGGCGTGCTCTACGTCCTCGACGAGCCGAGCATCGGCCTGCACCAGCGCGACAACCGCCGCCTCATCGACACGCTGACCCGCCTGCGCGACCTCGGCAACACGCTCATCGTCGTCGAGCACGACGAGGACACGATCCGCACCGCGGACTGGATCGTCGACATCGGCCCCGGTGCCGGCGAGCACGGTGGTCGCGTGGTGCACTCCGGCGACTACGCGGGCCTCCTCGAGGCCCCCGAGTCCGTCACCGGCGCGTACCTCGCCGGCCGCCGGTCCATCCCCATGCCGACGCTGCGCCGTCCCGTCGACCCTAAGCGTCAGCTGACGGTCATCGGTGCGCGCGAGCACAACCTCACGGGCATCGACGTGAGCTTCCCGCTCGGGGTGCTCACTGCGGTCACCGGTGTGTCGGGCTCGGGCAAGTCGACGCTGGTCAACTCGATCCTCTACACGGTGCTCGCCAACGAGCTCAACGGGGCCCGCCAGGTCGCCGGCCGTCACAAGCGCGTCACCGGGCTCGACCAGCTCGACAAGGTCGTGCACGTGGACCAGGGCCCCATCGGCCGGACGCCGCGCTCCAACCCGGCCACCTACACGGGTGTGTGGGACCACGTGCGCCGGCTCTTCGCCGACACCAGCGAGGCGAAGGTCCGCGGCTACACGCCCGGACGCTTCTCCTTCAACGTCAAGGGCGGGCGCTGCGAGGCGTGCTCGGGCGACGGCACGCTCAAGATCGAGATGAACTTCCTCCCGGACGTCTACGTCCCCTGCGAGGTGTGCCACGGCGCGCGGTACAACCGCGAGACCCTCGAGGTGCACTTCAAGGGCAAGACGGTCGCGGACGTGCTCGACATGCCGATCGAGGAGGCCAACGAGTTCTTCGCGGCGGTCCCCGCGATCTCGCGGCACCTCAAGACGCTCGTCGACGTGGGCCTCGGCTACGTGCGGCTGGGCCAGTCGGCCCCGACGCTCTCGGGCGGTGAGGCGCAGCGCGTCAAGCTCGCGAGCGAGCTGCAGAAGCGCTCGACCGGGCGGACCATCTACGTGCTCGACGAGCCGACCACCGGTCTGCACTTCGAGGACATCCGCAAGCTGCTCGCGGTGCTCCAGTCGCTGGTCGACAAGGGCAACTCGGTGCTGGTCATCGAGCACAACCTCGACGTCATCAAGAACGCCGACTGGGTCATCGACATGGGTCCTGAGGGTGGTTCCGGCGGTGGCCTCGTGGTCGCCGAGGGCACCCCCGAGCTCGTGGCGTCGGTCGAGGCCAGCCACACCGGCCGGTTCCTCGCCGAGGTGCTGCAGAACCACGAGCCGGCCGGCGTGGCCCCGCTGCCCAAGAAGACCGCTGCCGCGGCCGTCACCAAGAAGACGACCAAGAAGCCGGCCAGCAGGACCAAGGCCAAGCTCAAGGAGTGACCGCGCGGACCTCGGTCCACGCGTGACGAGAGGCGGTGCCCACCCGGGCGCCGCCTCTCGGCGTCTGGGCGTCGGCGGCCGACGGCCCGCTCGAGGTGCGCTCACCTCGCACGGTGCATAGCATCACGTCACCTGCTCGAGAACGGTGGTGGGACCAGACCGGGACGAGGTGCATGTGGACCAGGCGACGACCACGACAGCCGAGGGCGGGCTCCGCGCCCGCCTGGGACAGCCCGAGGGCATCTACGCCACGACGGCTGTCGACGCGCTGCTCGCGGAGGTCCCGCAGCTCGGCACCGACGTCACGGCGTCGATCAGCTGGGCCGTGCGCCTCGGACCGCACGTCCCCGTGCCAGGCCAGGGGCAGACCCTCGACGCCTGGGAGACCCTCGCCTCGACCGCCGCCCTCGACGTGGGCGTCGCACGGGTCCTCGAGCCGCACCTCGACGCCCTCTCCATCCTCGCTCAGGCGCCGGCCGGCACCGACCTGTCGTCCCTCGGGGTCGACGACGGGAGCAGCTGGGGAGTCTTCGCGGCCGAGGGCCCAGGAGCCCGGCTCGAGGCCAGCGTCAGCGCCACGGCCACCTCCAGCTCTTCAGACGACGACTGGGTGCTGGACGGCGTGAAGCCCTGGTGCTCGCTCGCCGCGAACCTCAGCCACGCGCTCGTGACCGCCTGGACCCCGACCGGTCGGCGGCTCTTCGCCGTCCGGCTGCAGGCCGACGGCGTCGAGGCCGCTACCGGGCCCTGGGTGTCGCGCGGCCTGCAGCAGGTCGTGTCGGCCCCGGTGACCTTCTCCTCGGTCCCGGCGGTCCCCGTCGGCGACGTCGGTTGGTACCTGACCCGGCCCGGCTTCGCCTGGGGCGGCATCGGCGTCGCAGCAGCCTGGTGGGGCGGGGCGGTCGGTGTGGCCCGTGACCTCTACGCCGCGCTCGGCGAGCGCGAGCCCGACCAGCTGGCCCTGGCTCACCTCGGCGCGGTCGACACCGCGCTGACCGCGGCCCGTGCCACCCTGCTCGACGCGGCGTCCGTCGTCGATGCAGGTGCGGCCGAGACAGGCGGAGCACCAGGTGACGATGCTCCTCGCCCGGGTGTCCCAGCCCCCTCCGTCGTCGCGCGACGGGCGCGCGGCGTCGTCGCCCGCGCCGTCGAGGAGGTGCTCACCCGTTCGACGCACGCCCGGGGACCGGGCCCCCTGACGTCTGACGAGACCCACGCCCGCCGTGTCGCCGACCTCGCGGTGTACGTGCGCCAGCACCACGCCGAGCGAGACGACGCGTCCCTCGGGAAGGCGCTCCTCGAGGCGGGAGACCGGCCGTGGTGAGCTTCGACCACCGTGAGCCGGGGACCCTCGAGACCGCGTGGTGTCTCTCCGGTCGACTCGACGCGCTCGAGCCGCTCGACCTCGACGTCCACGCGGGCCGCCCGGTGACGCACGTCGTGGTGCTCGCCGCGCACCCGGACGACGAGACCCTCGGGGCCGCGGGGCTGGTGCACCGCCTGGCGGCCACCGGTGCACGCGTCACCTACGTGATCGCCTCCGACGGCGAGTCCTCCCACCCCGGCTCCCCGACGACCACGAGCACCGCCCTGGCACGAGCCCGCCGGGAGGAGGTCGTCGCGGCCGTCGACCAGGTCGCCCCTGGCGCCGCGGTGCACCTGCTCGGCCTGCCCGACGGCGGGCTGCGCGAGCACCGGGCGGTCCTGCGCGCGACGCTCGACGCCCTCGTCGGGGCGGCGTCCGCGGCCGTCGTGACGGGGGAGCGCCGCTCGGCGGACAGCGACATCCCGCCGGACGAGGGCAACCCGTCGGTCCTGGTCGTCGCCCCCTGGGCCGGTGACGGCCATCGTGACCACCGGATCGCCGGAGAGGTGGCCCGCGAGGTCGCCGACGCTCGAGGGCTCTCGCTGCTCGAGTACCCCGTGTGGTTCTGGCACTGGGCTTCGCCTGAGGACCCCGACCAGCCCTGGACGTCGATGCGCCGTCTCGATCTCGACACCGACGACCTCTGCGCCCGCCGCCGGGCGATGTCCGAGCACCGCAGCCAGGTCGCGCCGCTGTCTGACCAGCCCGGGGACGAGGCGCTGCTGGGACCCGAGATGCTGCAGCACTTCGACCGCCCGAACGAGGTCTTCGTGGTGCACGGGGCCGGCGGGGCGTCTGCTGCGAGCCCACCGGACACTGCCCGCACGGCGTCGGACAGCACCCCAGCAGCCGCAGGCAGCACATCCAGCCTCGGCGAGGAGTTCTTCGACCGCTTCTACGCGGGCAAGGCCGACCCCTGGGGCTTCGAGTCTCGGTGGTACGAGGAGCGCAAGCGTGCGGTGACCCTCGCGAGCCTGCCCCGACAGCGCTTCCGCTCCGCCCTGGAGATCGGGTGCTCGACGGGCGTGCTCACGGCGGAGCTCGCCGACCGCAGCGACTCCGTCCTCGGCGTCGACATCGCCGCGGCGCCCCTCGAGGCGGCCCGCCGCCGGCTCGGTGGCCGGGCACGGTTCGAGCAGCTGACCACCCCGGACGAGTGGCCCGAGGGGGAGTTCGACCTCGTGGTCCTCTCCGAGGTCGGCTACTACTACGGGCACGACGACCTCGCGACGATGCTCGACCGGGCTGTCGGCTCGCTCGCGTCCGACGGCGTCCTGCTGCTCTGCCACTGGCGTCACCCCGTGGCCGAGTACCCGTTGGGCGGCGACGAGGTGCACCATGCTGCCCTCGACCTCCCCGGTCTCGAGGTGCTGGTCCACCACGAGGAGGAGGACTTCGTGCTCGACGTCCTCGTCCGGGCGCCCGCCACGTCCGTGGCCCGTGAGACGGGGCTGCTGTGAGCCCCGCGGCTGGGCGCGGTGCACGGCCCCTCGCGGCCGTGTGCGTCGTGGTGCCTGTCCACGACGAGCAAGAGCTCCTCGGGCGCTGCATCGCGGCGCTCCGTCACGCCGTCGCCCACGAGGCGCAGCGTCCCGGCGGTGTCCGGACGGAGGTGGTCCTCGTCCTCGACGGCTGCACCGACGGGTCGGCCGCCATCGCGCGGCTGTCACCGTTCCACGTCGTCGAGGTGTCCGCCTGCCGCGTCGGCGCTGCCCGGGCGGTGGGCGTCGACGTGGCGCTCGCCGCGGCGATGGCTGCCGACGACGGCTCTGCTGTCGAGGCCCGCACGCCCGGCCTCGACCAGGTGTGGGTCGCGTCGACGGACGCCGACTCTGCGGTGCCCGTCCACTGGGTCTCCTCGCAGGTCGCGCTGGCCGACGCCGGGGCAGACGTGGTGGTCGGCACCGTGCGCCCCGACCCCGCCGACCTCAGCCCGCGCCAGCGGGCCGCCTGGGAGGCCACGCACGTCCCGGGTCTCGCGAACGGCCACGTGCACGGTGCCAACCTCGGGATGCGCGCAGACGTCTACCGGGCAGCAGGCGGTTACCCGCCCGTCGACGAGCACGAGGACGTCGACCTCGTGGCACGCGCGCGGGCGACCGGCGCGCGGGTCGTGGCTTCTGACGACGCCTGGGTGCTCACCTCAGGACGGCAGCAGGGCAGGACGCCCGGAGGGTATGCCCGGTTCCTCCGCGAGGACCTCGTGGACGGCGCGCAGGTCTGACCGACGCGGTCGCGCGGACCACGTCGTGTCCGAACCGGGGTCGGCTCGGACGACGTGTCGCGCGGCTCGGGTCAGGACGAGCAGTCGCGATCAACCAGCCGTCGTGTCGGCGTCTCCCGCCGTGCTCCCGACGTGCAGCGCCGGCCGCACGTGCACGGGGAAGTTGACCGACCGCGAGATGAAGCAGTGCGCGTGCGCCTTCTCGTGCAGGGCGGCCAGCGTGGCATCGGGAGTCCCGTCGCCGACGGTGACCTTGGGGCGCAGCTCGATCTCGGTGAACTGCCCTGCTCCGGCGGCCTCGACGCGCATCGTCCCGACGGGGGAGTCGGTGTACTCGGTGACCACCACGTCGGCCTGCGCGGCCACGTGCAGGAACCACAGCATGTGGCACTGCGCGAGGGAGGCCACGAAGAGGTCCTCCGGGTTGTGGCGCGCGGCGTCGCCGCGGAAGGCGGGGTCGGAGCTCGCGAGGATGTCGGGCTTGCCCTCGACGGAGACCACGTGGTCCCGCGAGTAGGCCGTGTAGCTCGTCGTCCCGGTCTCGCCTGCGCCGGTCCAGGTGATCGTCGCGGTGTACGCGTGGAAGGCTCCCATCGCCCCACCGTATCTGGATCTGGCGCGATGTGACACCGGTCACGTCCCGGCCGGCACCGGCCTGGACCGTGGCCGTGGCCCGTTTGCCTGCGCCGCCGCTGTCAGCCGCCGCGACTAGGCTCGTCCCATGGCCGATCCAGCAACATACCGACCCGCGCCGGGAGAGATCCCGACCACGCCAGGGGTCTACCGCTTCCGCGACGACCACGGTCGTGTCATCTACGTCGGCAAGGCCAAGAACCTCCGCGCGCGCCTCTCCAGCTACTTCCAGGACCTCGCCGCGCTGCACCCCCGGACCCAGACGATGGTCACCACGGCCTCCTCGGTCGAGTGGACCGTGGTGGGCACCGAGGTCGAGGCGCTCGCCCTCGAGTACTCCTGGATCAAGGAGTACGACCCCCGCTTCAACGTCAAGTACCGCGACGACAAGTCCTACCCGTACCTCGCCGTCACCATGGGGGAGTCGGTGCCCCGCGCGCAGGTGATGCGCGGCTCCAAGCGCGTCGGCACGCGGTACTTCGGGCCCTTCGCCCACGCCTGGGCCATCCGCGAGACCCTCGACCTGCTGCTGCGCGTCTTCCCCATCCGCACCTGCTCGGCCGGCGTGTACAAGCGCGCCCAGCAGTCCGGTCGTCCCTGCCTCCTCGGGTACATCGACAAGTGCGCCGCCCCGTGCGTCGAGCGCATCAGCAAGGACGCGCACCGCGCCCTCGCGGACGACTTCTGCGCCTTCATGGCCGGCGACACCGCCAAGTTCATGCGCCGCCTGCGCGACGAGATGTCGATGGCCGCGCAGAACCTCGACTACGAGCGCGCCGCCCGTCTGCGCGACGACATCGGTGCGCTCGAGCGCGCCATGGAGAAGAACGCCGTGGTGCTCCAGGACGGCACGGACGCGGACATCTTCGCGCTCACCGGCGACGAGCTCGAGGCAGCCGTCCAGGTGTTCCACGTCCGCGGCGGACGCATCCGCGGTCAGCGCGGCTGGGTGGTCGAGAAGGTCGAGGACCTCACCGACGCCGAGCTCGTCGAGCACCTGCTCCAGCAGGTCTACGGCACCGCGGACGAGGCCGCTGGCGGCGACGCCCAGGCGGCCCGCGACAGCGGGCTGGTCCCGCGCGAGGTCCTGGTCCCCGTCCTGCCCGCGCACCTCGAGCAGATGACCACGTGGCTCTCCGGGCTGCGCGGTGCGCGCGTCGACATCCGGGTGCCGCAGCGCGGCGACAAGCGCGAGCTGGCTGCCACGGTCCTCAAGAACGCCGAGCACGCCCTCGCGCTGCACCGCACCCGCCGCGCGGGAGACCTCACCAACCGCAGCCTCGCGCTCCGCGAGATCCAGGAGGCCCTCGACCTCGACAGCGCCCCGCTGCGCATCGAGTGCTACGACATCTCGACGACCATGGGCACGCACCAGGCCGCCTCGATGGTGGTCTTCGAGGACGGCCTCGCCCGCAAGAGCGAGTACCGCACCTTCGGTGTCAAGGGCCCCGACGGCGACGGCGCGCGCGACGACACCGCCGCGATGTACGAGGTCATCACCCGCCGGTTCCGGCGCTACCTCGCCGAGCGCTCCGACTCCTCCGACATCGAGCTCGAGACCTTCGGAGGGGAGGTCGACGCCGAGACCCCGGCGACGGACCGCAAGCGTTTCGCGTACCCGCCCAACCTCGTGGTGGTCGACGGTGGTCCGCCGCAGGTCGCCGCGGCCGCCAAGGCCCTGGCCGACCTCGGCATCGACGACGTCGCGCTGTGCGGGCTCGCCAAGCGTCTCGAGGAGGTGTGGGTCCCGGGGGAGGAGTACCCCGTCATCCTGCAGCGGTCGTCCGAGGGGCTGTACCTGCTGCAGCGTGTCCGTGACGAGGCGCACCGCTTCGCGATCACCGCGCACCGCAAGAAGCGCGGCAAGGGCATGACCGTCTCCGAGCTCGACTCCGTGCCCGGCCTCGGCCCGGCGCGCAAGGGCGCCCTGCTGCGGCACTTCGGCTCGCTCAAGCGCCTGCGCGCCGCGTCGGCCGAGGAGATCGCGACCGTCCAGGGCATGGGCCAGCGCACCGCCGAGGCCGTCGTCGCCGCGCTGCACCCGGCAGGAGCGCCTGACGCGACGACGCCTGACACGCCCGAGGCTCCCGGTGCACCCGACGCCGCCGCGCAGCAGGACACCGTCGTCGCCGACCCGGTCGAGCACCAGGACTCCGAGGCCGTCACCCACGTCCCCGGCACCGCCGAGGCGCGAGGCTGACCTGCGGCTGCGACCGACCTGCGGGTGAGTCACCTCCCGATGCCTGGCATGCTTGGGGCATGACTGACGACGTCGCTCCGAAGACCGTCCCCTCAGGGATCCCGCAGGTCGAAGCCGTCACGCACCCTCCGGAACCGGAGACGAGCGAGGTGCTCATCATCACGGGCATGTCGGGTGCTGGTCGCTCGCGTGCCGCGATGGTCCTCGAGGACCTCGACTGGTACGTGGTCGACAACCTTCCGCCCAAGATGCTCGTGCCGCTCGTGGACATGATGACGCGCGCCGGCTCCGCGATCACCCGCGTCGGCGCCGTCGTCGACGTGCGCGGCCGTGAGTTCTTCAACGACCTCACCGAGGTGCTCGCCCGGTTCCGCAAGCGCGGCATCCCGTACCGCATCCTCTTCGTCGACTCCTCCGACGAGGTGCTCGTCCGCCGCTTCGAGCAGGTCCGCCGCCCGCACCCGCTGCAGGGCGAGGGGCGCATCCTCGACGGGATCGGCATCGAGCGCCAGCTGCTCTCGGCGATGCGCGACCGCGCCGACGTCCTCATCGACACCTCCGAGCTCAACGTCCACGACCTCGCCCGCGAGGTCCGCCGCAGCGTCGCCGAGACCGGCCAGGCGCAGGAGACCCTGCGCATCAACGTCGTGTCCTTCGGCTTCAAGTACGGGATCCCGCTCGACGCCGACCACGTGGTCGACATGCGCTTCCTGTCCAACCCGTACTGGATCACCGAGCTGCGCCACCTCACCGGCCGCGACGCCCCGGTCCGCGACTTCGTGCTGGCCCGCCCGGGCGCCCTCGAGTTCATCGAGCGCTACGTCGACGCGCTCGAGCCGGTGCTCTCCGGGTACCTCAACGAGGAGAAGCGCTACGTGACCATCGCCATCGGCTGCACCGGCGGCAAGCACCGCTCGGTCGCGACCAGCGAGGAGATCGCCCAGCGCCTGCGCGACCGCGGCCACCGGGTGGCGGTCACCGCGCGAGACCTCGGCAAGGAATGACCGTGGGGTCGGGGGACGCGCTCTCGGTCGTCGCGCTCGGCGGGGGCCACGGCCTCTCGGCGAGCCTGTCGGCCCTGCGGCTCATGTCGGACCGCCTCACGGCGGTCGTGACGGTTGCGGACGACGGCGGCTCGTCGGGGCGTCTGCGCGAGGAGCTCGGCGTGCTCCCTCCGGGCGACCTGCGGATGGCGCTCGCCGCGCTGTGCGACGACTCCGAGTGGGGGCGGACGTGGCGCGACCTGCTCCAGCACCGCTTCACGTCCAAGGGCGACCTCGACCAGCACGCCGTCGGCAACCTGCTCATCGTCGCGCTGTGGGAGCTGCTCGACGACCCGGTCGAGGGTCTCGACTGGGTCGGCCGTCTGCTCGGCGCCCGCGGTCGGGTCCTCCCGATGGCCTCCGTGCCGCTGTCCATCGAGGCCGACGTGCTCCGCGACGGCGCGCTCACCACGATCGTCGGCCAGTCGGCCGTCGGGTCGACGGCCGGGCGCGTCGAGAACATCCGGCTCATCCCCGCGGACCCGCCCGCGCACCCCAAGGCCGTCGAGGCCGTGATGGACGCCGACTGGATCGTGCTCGGCCCGGGCTCGTGGTTCTCCTCGGTGATGCCGCACCTGCTGGTCCCCGAGCTCGCCGAGGCCCTCGTGACCACGCGGGCGCGCCGGTGCCTCACCCTCAACCTGTCGAGCGAGACCGACGAGACGCACGGGATGACCACGGTCGAGCACCTGCGGGCGCTCTCCCGGCACGCCCCCGACCTCCAGGTCGACGCCGTCGTCGCCGACCCCGCTGCCGTCGACGACCCGGAGCTGCTGCTCGTCGAGGTCGAGCAGATGGGCGCCAAGCTGCTCATGCGGCAGGTGCGCCGCGGCGACGGCACGCCCCGGCACGACGCGCTGCGGCTCGCCGCCGCCTACCGCGACGTGTTCGACGACTTCCTGGGCGACGTCGGCGCGCTCACGCGGTGAGGGTGGCGCAGCCCGGTCGCGTCAGGCCGGTGCACGCCAGCCCGGACGAGGCCGGCGCACGCACGCCCGGCCCAGGTGCCGCGGCGTCGACGATGGATGGCAGGATTGACCCATGGCGCTCACGGCTCAGGTCAAGGACGAACTCGCACGGCTCAAGGTCGACAAGACCTCCTGCCGCAAGGCCGAGGTCGCGGCGATGCTCCGCTTCGCCGGTGGGCTGCACATCATCTCGGGGCGCATCGTCATCGAGGCGGAGCTCGACACCGCGATCGCCGCGCGGCGCCTGCGCCAGGCGATCTCCGAGGTGTACGGGCACACGAGCGAGATCATCGTCGTGTCGGCCGGCGGCATCCGCCGCGGCAGCAGGTACGTCATCCGTGTGGCCAAGGACGGCGAGTCCCTGGCCCGCCAGACCGGCCTGCTCGACGCCCGCGGGCGCCCGGTGCGCGGCCTTCCGCCGCAGGTCGTGTCGGCGGGCGTCGCCGAGGCCGAGGCCGCCTGGCGCGGGGCCTTCCTCGCGCACGGCTCGCTCACCGAGCCCGGCCGCTCCTCGGCCCTCGAGATCACCTGCCCCGGCCCGGAGGCCGCCCTCGCCCTCGTGGGTTCGGCCCGCCGCCTCGGGATCTCCGCCAAGTCGCGCGAGGTGCGCGGCGTGGACCGCGTGGTCATCCGCGACGGCGAGGCCATCGGCGCCCTGCTGACCCGCCTGGGGGCCCTCGAGACCGTCAAGGTCTGGGAGGAGCGTCGCCAGCGCCGCGAGGTCCGGGGCACCGCCAACCGCCTCGCGAACTTCGACGACGCCAACCTGCGCCGGTCGGCACGCGCCGCCGTCGCGGCCGGCGCCCGGGTCGAGCGGGCCTTCGACATCCTCGGCGCGGAGCTGCCCGACCACCTGCGCGAGGCCGGCGAGCTGCGCCTGGCGCACAAGCAGGCCTCCCTCGAGGAGCTCGGCCAGCTGGCCGACCCGCAGCTCACCAAGGACGCCGTGGCAGGCCGGATCCGCCGCCTGCTCGCGACCGCCGACAAGCGCGCCGCAGAGCTCGGGATCCCGGACACCGAGGCCGGCCTCAGCCCGGACCTGCTCGACCTCTGACGCCTCCGCGGCACCGCCGCGGTGTCGGCTCACCCGCACCGAGGGCAGAGCGAGGTCTGCTCCAGGCCCAGGACTCGTCCCGGACACGCGCGGATGACCTCGTCGTGAGACTCCTTGCCCGGCCTTGGTGTCTCGTTGGCACAGCACCGCCCGGGACGTGGTGCGCAGCCGTCTCACGGGACGATGGTCCTCACACGAGAGGCCATCTAGGTATAGGCTCAAGGAGTCAGGTTCACGGGAGACCCCGAGCCAGACCGAGGATCGGTCTTGCGACGTCTTTTCGGGTGCCAGGCAACTCACCAACGTACGCTGACGTACGTGTCGTTCGTCAACTACCGTGCGTCGGTTCGTCCGGCGCGCCCGAGGAGGGCATAGTGACCATCCGCGTCGGAATCAACGGCTTCGGTCGTATTGGACGTAACTTCTTCCGCGCAATCCTTGCGTCCGGAGCAGACATCGAGATCGTCGGTGTCAACGACCTCACCGACAACAAGACGCTTGCGCACCTGCTCAAGTACGACTCTGTCCTGGGCCGCCTCGGCGCCGAGGTCTCCTACGACGACGACTCGATCTCCGTCGACGGCAAGAAGATCAAGGCCCTCGCAGAGCGCAACCCGGCAGACCTGCCCTGGGGCGCTCTCGGTGCCGACATCGTCATCGAGTCGACCGGCTTCTTCACCGACGCGACCAAGGCCAAGGCTCACATCGAGGCCGGCGCCAAGAAGGTCATCATCTCCGCTCCGGCGAAGAACGAGGACGGCACCTTCGTCATCGGCGTCAACGAGGGCGACTACGACCCCGCGACGATGCACATCATCTCCAACGCGTCGTGCACCACGAACTGCCTCGCCCCGATGGCCAAGGTCCTCGACGAGGCCTTCGGCATCGAGCGTGGCCTCATGACCACGATCCACGCGTACACCGGTGACCAGAACCTGCAGGACGGCCCGCACTCGGACCTCCGCCGCGCCCGCGCAGCAGCGATCAACATCGTCCCGACCTCGACCGGTGCGGCCAAGGCCGTCTCGCTCGTCCTCCCGCAGCTCAAGGGCAAGCTCGACGGCTACGCGCTCCGCGTCCCCGTGCCCACCGGCTCGGCGACCGACCTCACCTTCACCGCCTCCAAGGAGGTCACGGTCGAGTCGGTCAACGCCGCGATCAAGGCTGCAGCCGAGGGCCCCCTCAAGGGCATCCTCGTCTACACCGAGGACCCGATCGTCTCCTCCGACATCGTGACCGACCCCGCCTCGAGCATCTTCGACGCCGGTCTCACGAAGGTCATCGGCGACCAGGTCAAGGTCGTCTCCTGGTACGACAACGAGTGGGGCTACTCCAACCGCCTCGTCGACCTCACGGTCCTCGTCGGCGAGAAGCTCTGACTCGCTGCGAATCCCTGAGTCACGGGTGACCACCCGAGCTCGCTGAACCGTCCGCGTGAGTGATGAGAGCCTTCTGGCGCCGTCACTCACGCGGACGTTCTCATGTCCGCCCCCTGAACCTGGAGTACCCATGAAGACGATCAAGGACCTCGGCGACCTGCGCGGCAAGCGCGTTCTCGTCCGCTCCGACTTCAACGTGCCGCTCGACGGCACCACGATCACCGACGACGGCCGCATCCGCGCCGCGCTCCCCACCCTCTCCTCGCTCGTCGAGGCCGGCGCGAAGGTCGTCGTCACGGCGCACCTCGGCCGCCCCAAGGGTGCTCCCGAGGACAAGTACTCGCTCGCGCCCGTCGCAGCCCGCCTCGGCGAGCTCCTCGGCGCCCCCGTGACCCTCGCGGAGGACACCGTCGGCGAGTCCGCCAAGGCCACCGTCGCGGCCCTCGGCGAGGGCGAGGTCGCCCTCCTCGAGAACATCCGCTTCGACCCGCGCGAGACCTCCAAGGACGAGTCCGAGCGCAAGAGCCTCGCGGCCGACCTCGCCGGCCTCGCGGACTTCTACGTCTCCGACGGCTTCGGCGTCGTGCACCGCAAGCAGGCGTCCGTCTACGACGTCGCCCAGGTCCTCCCGTCCGCCGTCGGCTCGCTCGTCCTCAAGGAGGTCGAGTCGCTGAAGAAGGCCACCGACAACCCCGAGCGCCCGTACGTGGTCGTCCTCGGCGGCTCGAAGGTCTCCGACAAGCTCGGCGTCATCGGCAACCTCATCACCAAGGCAGACCGCCTCCTCATCGGTGGCGGCATGCTCTTCACCTTCCTCGCCGCCAAGGGCTACTCGGTGGGCAACTCGCTCCTCGAGGAAGACCAGGTCGAGACCGTCAAGGGCTACCTCGCCGACGCCGAGAAGGCCGGCGTGGAGATCGTCCTGCCCGTCGACATCCTCGTCGCCGACGAGTTCAAGGCAGACTCGCCCGCGACCGTCGTCGCCGCCGACGCCATCCCCGACGGCAAGATCGGGCTCGACATCGGCCCCGAGTCGCAGAAGCTCTTCGCGTCGAAGATCGTCGACGCCAAGACGGCCGTCTGGAACGGACCGGCCGGCGTGTTCGAGTTCGAGGCGTTCTCCGGTGGAACCCGTGCCGTCGCCCAGGCGCTCGTCGACGCGACCAGCAACGGCGCCTTCACGATCGTCGGCGGTGGCGACTCCGCCGCGGCTGTGCGCATCCTCGGCTTCGACGAGGCCGGCTTCAGCCACATCTCGACCGGTGGCGGCGCGAGCCTCGAGTTCCTCGAGGGCAAGTCCCTCCCGGGGATCGCCGTCCTCGACTCCTGAGACCAGCTCTCAGCACCTCTGGACGACCGGCGCCTGAACGACCGGCTCCACCGATCTACCGGCACCTCTGAACTACCGGCGAGGGCAGCCGCAGCGGCCTGTGCACGCACAGCCGACCGCGCTGTCCTCGCCCCACCATCCCGACTCACGAAGGCAGGACCACATGGCCAACGCCCGTACGCCCCTCATCGCCGGCAACTGGAAGATGAACCAGGACCACCAGGAGGCCATCCACCTGGTGCAGAAGCTCGCCTGGGCCCTCAAGGACGCCAAGCACGACTTCTCGCAGGTCGAGGTGACCGTCCTCGCGCCGTTCACCGACCTCCGCAGCGTCCAGACGCTCGTCGACGCCGACAAGCTCGAGCTCACCTACGGTGCGCAGGACGTCTCGCAGCACGTCTCGGGCGCCTACACCGGTGAGATCTCGCCGGTGTTCCTCAGCAAGCTCGGCGTCACCTACGTGGCCGTGGGCCACTCGGAGCGCCGCCAGTACCACAACGAGGACGACGCCCTCGTCAACGCGAAGTCGAAGGCCGCCCTGGCCCACGGCATCATCCCGATCATCTGCGTCGGCGAGCCCCTCGAGGTCCGCAAGGCCGGAGACCAGGTCTCGCACACGCTCGCCCAGGTCGACGGTGCGCTCGAGGGCTTCTCGGCCGAAGACGCCGCCAAGGTCGTCATCGCCTACGAGCCCGTCTGGGCCATCGGCACCGGTGAGGTCGCCACCCCGCAGGACGCTCAGGAGGTCGCCGGCGCGATCCGCGTCCGCCTCGCCGAGCTCTACTCGGCCGACGTCGCCGACGCCGTCCGCGTGCTCTACGGCGGTTCGGTCAAGTCCTCGTCGATCGCCGAGCTCATGAAGGAGACGGACGTCGACGGCGCCCTCGTCGGAGGCGCCAGCCTCGACGCCGAGGAGTTCGCCAAGATCGCCCAGTTCAAGGCTGCCGCCGCGAGCTGACCCGCTCTGACGCAGGGGTGGTGCCGGGGGACCGGTGCCACCCCTGAGTCGTCCCCGGCCGGGGACGGCTCCGGGGTGCCTCGCGCTCGACGGGCGCGTGGTGGTCTATCCTGGTAGACGGCACGGACGGTGGCGTCCGTCACCTGCGCACGCCGGACCTGCTGGTCCAGCACGGCACGGGTTGCCGCCGCACCGCCGCTGAGAACCGGTGCTCCTCCGGGAGCGCCTCACCGATGTAGAGGGAAGAACAAGTCTGTGGACATCCTGCGTATCGCGCTCCAGGTCCTGCTCGTCCTCACGAGCGGCTTCCTGATCCTGCTCATCCTCATGCACAAGGGCAAGGGCGGCGGGCTGTCTGACATGTTCGGCGGCGGCGTCTCGAGCAGCGTCGGCTCCTCGGGTGTCGCAGAGCGCAACCTCAACCGCATCACCGTGGGCTTCGCGCTCACCTGGTTCGTCGTGGTGGTCCTCCTCGGGCTCATCACCAAGGTCGACACGGGCATCTGACCGCCCATCCATCTCTGGCAGGAGCGGCACAGTGGCCGGTGGTAGTGCGATCCGAGGATCGCGAGTTGGAGCAGGACCCATGGGCGAGGAGCAGCGCGGCGCCATGGCGCCACGCTTCGTCGTCACCTACTACTGCGCGAACGGGCACGAGACCCGTCCGAGCTTCTCGATCGAGAGCAACGCCCAGGCCCCCGAGACCTGGGACTGCACCCGGTGCGGCTACCCGGGCGGCCAGGACGCGGAGAACCCGCCGCCCCTCGTGCGCAACGAGCCGTACAAGACGCACCTCGCGTACGTGAAGGAGCGCCGCTCCGAGGAGGACGGCGTCGCCCTCCTCGACGAGGCTCTCGCGTCCCTGCGCGCCCGCCGCGGGGGCCGCTGACCCGACGCACCACACCACCCGACGGGGCTGGTGCCGCAGCCCACGCTGCCGGCACCAGCCCCGCCGTCGTCCTGGGAGATGTCTGCGCGACGCCTGCTCAGCCCCCCCGCACGACGAAGGGCGAGACGGTGAGAGGTCTCGCCCTTCGTCGCGTGCGCAGCAGGTGCTGTGGGGGTCGTCGTGCGGTGCCGGTCCTCAGGTGAGACCGGTCAGCGCCCGGCAGCCGCGGAGTCCAGGAGCCAGAGCGTCAGCTGCGCGCCCACGGCGGCCGCGACAGGAGCCTCGGCCTTGTCGGCGCCGTCGAGCCCGGCCTTCACCGCGTCGGCCTTCTCTGCGCCTGCGGCGATGATCCACACCTCGTGCGAGGCCTGGATGGTCTCGAAGGTGAGGGAGACGCGCTCGGGCGGCGGCTTCGGTGAGCTCCGCACACCCACGGTGCTCTGACCGGTGACGGTCCCGCCGGGGTGGCCGGGGAACAGCGACGCGACGTGCGCGTCGGGGCCCATGCCGAGCAGCGTGATGTCGAAGACCGGTGCGCTGGCTCCCTCGGGGGCGTAGCGCGCGAGCTCTTCGGCGTACGCGGCCGCGGCCTCGTCGACGTCGTGCTCACCGTCGGTGGACGGCATGGCGTGCACGTTGTCCGCGGGGAGCACGTCGAGGTGGTCGAGGAGCGCCTCGCGTGCCTGCGTCTCGTTGCGGTCGGCGTCACCGGCCGGGAGGTAGCGCTCGTCGCCCCACCAGAGGTGCACGCCGGTCCAGTCGACCGCGTCCCGTACGGGGTTCGCCGCGACGGCCGCGAGGGTCTTGATGCCCACGGTGCCGCCGGTGAGGACCACGTGGACGGGGGAGCGGACCGACTGCAGGTCGAGGATCCGCGTCAGCAGGCGCGACGCGGCCGCCTCGGCGAGCACCTGCGCGTCGGGGTGGACGACGACGAGCCGTGACTGCAGGCTCATGCGTCGGCCGTCAGACGCGGCAGGCCCTTGGAGAGGACCTCGCCGTAGACCTCGTCGGGGTCGAGGCGCCGGAGCTCCTCGGACAGGCACTCGCGGAGCGAGCGCACCGGGAGGGTGATCCGGTGGTCCGGCTGGCCCGGCTGGGTCAGCGTGGCCACGCGGCCGTCGGGACGGTCGAGCACGATGTCGCCGGTCTTGCGGTGCAGCACGACGCGGGTGATCGCGAGCTCGTCCTGGTTCCGGTTGATGGTCACCGGGCAGCGGAGCTTCTCGGCGAGCCAGGCGCCGAGGAGGTCGACCGACGTGTGCGACTCGGAGCCCTCGACGGTGACGCCGGTGACGGGCTCGTAGGGCGGCTGGTCGAGCATCGCCGCGAGCAGGCCGCGCCAGACGGTGACGCGGGTCCACGAGAGGTCGATGTCGCCCGGCTGGTGGTTCTCGCGCAGCGTCTCGAGCGTCTCGCTCGGCGACGAGCACTTGAGGCTGTCGGTGATGCGGATCTTGGCCATCTGGCCCACGAGGTCGGTCGACGGGCTGTCGGGGACCTCGTTGGGCCACCAGGCGACGATCGGTGCGTCGGGCAGCAGCAGCGGCATGATGAGCGTGTCGGGGTGCTGGGCGACGACGGACGACGGGCGCAGGACGATGACCTCGCTCGCCCCAGCGTCACCGCCCACGCGGATCTCCGCGTCGAGGCGGTCGGGTCGGCCGTCGGCGGTCGAGACGACGACGATGCGGCACGGGTGCTCGCGGCTCGCGTCGTTGGCCGCGTCGACCGCCTCCTCGATCTCCTTCTCGTCGGCGACGATCACGAGGGTGAGGACGCGTCCGAGGGCGATCGCGCCGCCCTCCTCGCGGATCTTGATGAGACGGCGCGCGACCGAGCTGACGGTCGTCTCCGGCATGTCGATGATCATGTGATCTCTCTTTTCAGGTCTTCAGGTCCGGGGCGCAGGTCAGGGCCGACGCCAGGACCGGCCGTCGCGGGCGAGCATCTCGTCGGCGGAGTCCGGGCCCCAGGTGCCCGAGCGGTAGGCGTCCGGGGTGCCCTTGCTCTCCCAGAAGGCCGTGATCGGGTCGAGGATCTTCCACGAGAGCTCGACCTCCTCGTGGCGGGGGAACAGCGGCGGGTCGCCGAGGAGCACGTCGAGGATGAGGCGCTCGTAGGCCTCGGGGGAGGACTCGGTGAAGGCGTGGCCGTAGCCGAAGTCCATCGTGACGTCGCGGACCTCCATCGCGGTGCCGGGGACCTTGGCGCCCAGGCGCAGCGTGATGCCCTCGTCGGGCTGCACGCGGATGACGATCGCGTTCTTCCCGAGCTCGCTCGTGGCGGTGGACTCGAAGGGCAGGTGCGGCGCCTTCTTGAACACGACGGCGATCTCGGTGACGCGGCGGCCGAGGCGCTTGCCGGTGCGCAGGTAGAACGGGACGCCGGCCCAGCGACGGGTGTCGATGTCCACGCGGATCGCGGCGAAGGTCTCGGTGGTCGAGGTGGGGTCGGTGCCCTCCTCCTCGAGGTAGCCGACGACCTCTTCGCCGCCCTGCCAGCCGGACTCGTACTGACCGCGGGCGGTGTGCTTGCCGAGGTCGTGCGGCAGGCGCATCGCGGAGAGGACCTTGATCTTCTCAGCGATGAGGTCGTCCGCGGCGAACGACACGGGCTCTTCCATCGCGGTGAGCGCGAGGAGCTGGAGCAGGTGGTTCTGGATGACGTCGCGGGCTGCGCCGATGCCGTCGTAGTACCCGGCGCGGCCGCCGATGCCGATGTCCTCGGCCATGGTGATCTGCACGTGGTCGACGTAGTTGGCGTTCCAGATCGGCTCGTACATCTGGTTGGCGAAGCGCAGCGCCAGGAGGTTCTGGACCGTCTCCTTGCCGAGGTAGTGGTCGATGCGGAACACGTCCTCCGGGGCGAACACCTCGGAGACCACGTCGTTGAGCTCGCGGGCCGACTCGAGGTCGTGGCCGAAGGGCTTCTCGATGACCACGCGGCGCCAGGCGTCCTCGGGGGACTTCGACAGGCCCGAGCGGGCGAGCTGGCGGCAGACGACGGGGAAGGCGCTCGGCGGGACCGAGAGGTAGAAGGCGTGGTTGCCCTTGGTGCCGCGCTCCTCGTCGAGGGCTGCGACGGTCTGGCTCAGGCGCTCGAAGGCCTCGTCGTCGTCGAAGGACCCCTGGACGAACCGGATGCCCTCGGCGAGCTGGTTCCACACGTCCTCGCGGAACGGCGTGCGGGCGTGCTCCTTGACGGCGTCGTGGACGACCTTGGCGAAGTCCTGGTCCTCCCAGTCGCGGCGGGCGAACCCGGTGAGCGCGAAGCCGGGGGGCAGTAGACCACGGTTGGCGAGGTCGTAGACCGCCGGCATGAGCTTCTTGCGGGCGAGGTCGCCGGTCACGCCGAAGATCACGAGACCCGACGGTCCGGCGATGCGCGGCAGGCGCAGGTCGCGCGCGTCGCGCAGCGGGTTGGAGTCGGCTTCGATCTTTGCGGGTCTCACGGGCGCCACCATCTTCTCCGGGTGTGGCACTGGGGCCACGCCCACGGTCTGACTTGTCGATCTTCACGTGTCGAGCGACTGGTCTGCGACGCATCGCCGCAGACCAGTCATGTCTAGCAGGACTCTAGGACCAGAGTCCTGCCTGTCTCAGGACGAGGCTCCGGAGAGTCCGTCGCGGACGGTCTGCAGGAGCTCGTCCCAGCTGGCCTCGAACTTCTGGAGGCCGTCCTCCTCGAGACTACGGGTGACCTCGGCGAGGTCGCCGCCGAGACGCGCGTACGTGTCGAGCGTCGCACGGGCGTCGTCGTAGGTGCCGGTGATGGTGTCGCCGGTGATGTCGCCGTGGTCGGCGACGGCCTGGAGGGTCTTCTCGGGCATCGTGTTGACGACGCCCGGGGCCACGAGCTCCGTCACGTAGAGCGTGTCGGGGTAGTCAGGGTTCTTGACCCCCGTGGACGCCCAGAGCGGGCGCTGCGGACGGGCACCGCGGGCCTCGAGGGCCTTCCAGCGGTCGGAGGCGAGCGTCTCGCAGTGGATCTCGTAGGCGAGGCGCGCGTTGGCCACCGCGACCTTCCCGAGGAGGGCCTTCGCCTCGTCGGAGCCGATCTCCTCGAGCTCCTTGTCGATCGCGCCGTCGACGCGGGACACGAAGAACGACGCGACGGACGCGAGGTCGGAGACGTCGCGGCCGGCCTCGAGCGCCTGCTCGAGCCCGGTGAGGTACGCGTCGATCACGGCGGAGTAGCGCTCGAGCGAGAAGATCAGCGTGACGTTGACGCTGATGCCCTGGGCGATCGCCGCGGTGATGGCGGAGAGGCCCTTCTCGGTGGCCGGGATCTTGATGAACAGGTTCGGCCGGTCCACCGTCGACCACAGGCGCTCGGCGAGCTTGCCGGTGGCGTCGGGGTCCTGCGCCATGCGGGGGTCGACCTCGATGGACACGCGGCCGTCGACACCGTCGGTGCGGTCGTAGACGGGGCGGAGCACGTCGCAGGCGTCGCGGACGTCGCGGGTGGTGATCTCCCAGACGGCGTCGTCGACGTCGGTGCCCTGCGCGGCGATCTCGGTGAGCTGCTCGTCGTAGCTCTCGCCCTTCGAGAGCGCGCTCGCGAAGATGGTCGGGTTGGTGGTGACGCCCACGACGTCGCGGGTGGCGACGAGGTCGGCGAGGTTGCCGGTGGTGATGCGCTCGCGCGAGAGGTCGTCGAGCCAGATGGCGACCCCCTCGCTGCTGAGTCGGGACGTCGCCTCGGACTGGGTGGGGGTGCTGCCGTTCTCTGACACGGGGATGACCTCTCCTGCTGCTGCTCGTGCTGTGGGCTCGTGCTGCGGGCCGTGCGGGTGCTGCGGTCTGCGGTGCTGCTAGGTCGTGCTGGGTGCTGCTGGGTCGTGCTGGTGAGACGACGACGGGCTGCGGCCGTCCCTGTTCCATCGAATCAGAGAAGGACGCAGCCCGCGATCAGAGCGCGCGTCTCGTCGCTCACACCCCCACTCATGCCCGTGGCGCGCCCGCGAGGCCCTCCGGAGAGGGCTGTGCGGACGCGCCACGGGCATGTCATGGGCGTGCGTCAGGGACGGTCGGCCGTGCCGCCCTCGGAGGGCTGCGGGGCTGCGCCGGGGGCGGAGGAGCCCGCGGCCTCGATGGACTCCTTGGCGGCGGCCACGACGGCCTCGGTGGTGATGCCGAACTCGCGGTAGAGCGTCTTGAAGTCTGCGGAGGCGCCGTAGTGCTCGATCGAGATCGAGCGGCCGGCGTCGCCGACGAGCTCGCGCCAGCCCTGGGCCACGGCGGCCTCGACCGACACGCGGGCCTTGACCGAGGCGGGGAGGACCGACTCGCGGTACTCCGCGTCCTGCTGGTCGAACCACTCGCGGCTCGGGACGGACACCACGCGGGCGTTGACGCCGTCGGCCTTGAGGGCCTCGCGGGCGTCGACGGCCAGCTGGACCTCGGAGCCGGTGCCCAGCAGGATCACGTCGGGCGTGCCGTTCGGGGCCTCGGCGAGGACGTAGGCACCCTTCTCGACGCCAGCGGCCGAGCCGAAGGTCTCGCCGGTGGCGGCACCCTCTCCACGGGCGTAGGTCGGCACGTTCTGACGGGTCAGGACGATGCCGGCCGGGCGGTCGGTGTGACCGAGGATGGTCTTCCAGGCCCAGGCGACCTCGTTGGCGTCCGCGGGGCGGACGACGTCGAGACCGGGGATGGCGCGCAGCGCGGCGAGGTGCTCGATCGGCTGGTGCGTCGGGCCGTCCTCGCCGAGACCGATGGAGTCGTGGGTCCAGACGAAGGTCGACGGGATGCGCATGAGGGCCGCGAGGCGGACCGCCGGACGCATGTAGTCGGAGAACACGAGGAACGTGCCGCCGTAGGCGCGCGTCCCGCCGTGCAGCACGATGCCGTTGAGGATCGCGCCCATGGCGTGCTCACGGATGCCGAAGTGCAGCGTGCGCCCGTGGGGGTTGCCGGTCCAGGCCGCCGTGGAGTGCTCGGCGGGGATGAAGGACGGCTCGCCCTCCATCGTGGTGTTGTTGGACTCGGCGAGGTCGGCCGAGCCGCCCCAGAGCTCGGGGAGCACCGGCGCGAGCGCCGTGAGGACCTTGCCCGACGCGGCACGCGTCGAGACGTCCTTGCCGCCCTCGAAGGTCGGGAGCACGGAGTCCCAGCCCTCGGGGAGGGTGCGGGTGGTGAGGCGCTCGAGGAGCTCAGCGCCCTCGGGGTTGGCGGTCTTCCACGCGTCGAAGCCGACGGTCCAGGCCTTGCGGGCCTCGGCGCCGCGGGCACCGACCTCGCGGGCGTGGGCGAGGACCTCGTCGGCGACGTCGAAGGACTTCTCCGGGTCGAGGCCGAGGTTGACCTTGAGGCCGGCGACCTCGTCGGCGCCGAGCGCCGAGCCGTGGATCTTGCCGGTGTTCTGCTTCTTCGGCGACGGCCAGCCGATGATGGTGCGCAGCGCGATGATCGACGGCTTGCCGGTCTCGGACTTCGCGGCCGAGAGCGCGGCGTGCAGCTCCTCGACGTTCTCGACGTAGCCGGTGCCACCCTGAGTCCAGTCGACGCGCTGGGTGTGCCAGCCGTAGGACTCGTAGCGAGCGAGGACGTCCTCGGAGAACGAGATGTTGGTGTCGTCCTCGATCGAGATCTGGTTCTGGTCGTAGATGACCACGAGGTTGCCGAGCTGCTGGTGGCCCGCGAGGGACGAGGCCTCGGAGGTGACGCCCTCCTGCAGGTCGCCGTCGCCGGCGATCACGAAGATCGAGTGGTCGAAGGGGCTCTCGCCGGGGGCGGTGCTCGGGTCGAGCAGGCCGCGCTCGCGACGGGCCGCCATGGCCATGCCGACGGCGGAGGCGAGGCCCTGGCCGAGGGGGCCGGTGGTGATCTCGACACCGTCGGTGTGCGTGTACTCGGGGTGACCGGGGGTCTTCGAGCCCCAGGTGCGCAGCGACTTGATGTCGTCGATGTCGACGTCGTAGCCGGAGAGGAACAGCTGGAGGTAGATGGTCAGCGACGAGTGACCGGCAGACAGCACGAAGCGGTCGCGACCGACCCAGTGCGAGTCGCTCGGGTCGTGACGCATGACCTTCTGGAAGAGCGTGTACGCGGCGGGCGCGAGCGAGATCGCGGTCCCGGGGTGGCCGTTGCCGACCTTCTCGACGGCGTCGGCGGCGAGAGCCTTGATCGTGGCGACCGCGCGGTCGTCGAGCTCGGACCAGTCGAAGGGCTGCTGCGCTGGGGTGAAGGAGTTCACCGGACCTCATCTCTGTCGTGGCGTGCGTGCACGCCAGAATCTGTCGTGGTCAGAGCCTGCGGGGCGTCGGAGGACGTCAGCAGCTGGCGGGCTGGTGCGCCGGACGACCGCGGCGAGGCCGTGGTCCTCGGCGGGCGTGCCCGTCGGTCGCTCTGGATTCCGCGTTCCACACTACGCGCGTACGCCCCGGTCTGGGCGGTGACGTCCGGCAGACGGTCACCGGTGACCGTCGACGTGCTGTGGCCCGCACCGGCACGATAGCGCGTCCGGGCGACGGGAGTGTGAACGTTAACAATCGTGTCGCGGAACAGGTCGCCGAACAGATCACAGTCGAAATCTCGCGCAGATGGCCGGGACTCAGGACCTACGGCACGTACGATGAGTCGGACGTTGTGCTGGCCTGGGCGTGGATGATCCCGCGACGAGCGCCGGCTTCTCTCGGACGCAGAACGGAAATCGGCCCGCGTGCACACCTCAAGCCCTGCCTCGGCACACCTCCCCAGCCCCGACGTGGCAGGTGAGGCGCTGCCCACGGCTGGGCAGCCGACCCGGGGCGCGGTGCTGCGGCGCCGGATCGGGGCGTACGTCGCCCTGACCAAGCCGCGCGTCATCGAGCTCCTGCTCGTCACGACCATCCCGACGATGATGCTCGCCGAGCGCGGCTTCCCGTCGCTGTGGCTCGTGCTCGCCACCCTCGTCGGCGGTGCCGGCGCGGCCGGCGCGTCGGGGGTCCTCAACTGCTACCTCGACCGTGACATCGACGAGGTGATGAACCGCACCAAGCGTCGCCCGATCGTCACCGGCGAGGTCTCGCCCCGTAACGCGCTGATCTTCGGCCTCGTGCTCGGCGCCGTGTCGCTCGCGTGGTTCGCGGTCTTCGTCAACATGGCCTCGGCGCTGCTGACCGCCGCGGCGATCGCGATCTACGTGGTCGGCTACACGATGATCCTCAAGCGCCGCACCCCGCAGAACATCGTGTGGGGCGGGATCGCGGGCTGCATGCCGGTGTTCATCGGCTGGTCCGCGGTCACCGGTGGCCTCAGCTGGGGCGCCGTGGCGCTGTTCCTCGTGATCTTCTTCTGGACCCCGCCGCACTACTGGCCGCTGTCGATGAAGTTCCGCCGCGACTACGCCGACGCCGGCGTCCCGATGCTCCCCGTCGTCGCCGACGACCTCAAGGTCGCCCGCGAGATGATCATCTACACGGTCGCCATGATCGCGTGCTCGCTCGCGCTCGTCCCGCTCGAGGGCATGACCTGGGTCTACGCCGTGGTCGCCTCGCTGTTGGGTGCCTGGTTCCTCGGTCAGTGCATCGGCATGTACCGCCGCGCCGCCGACCCCAGCCGCGGCAAGCTCGGCGCCATGAAGGTGTTCCACGGCTCGATCACCTACCTCACGCTCCTGTTCGTCGCCGTCGCGGTCGACGTCTTCCTGCCCTTCTGAGGTGAGCGGTGGTCGCAGCGGACGCCCGGGGTGACCGGCTCCGCCGTGCCGTCCAGGGCTACCTCGACCACCTGACCATCGAGCGTGGTCGCTCGACGAACACCGTCGCCGCCTACCGCCGCGACCTCGACCGCTACGTCGCGTACCTCGAGTCCCTCGACCTGGCCCTCGAGGACGTGACCACCACCGTCGTCGAGGACTACGTCACCGTGGTCCGCACCGGGTCCGACGGGCGCTCGGCCCTCGCGGCCGGGTCAGCGGCCCGCAGCCTCGCCGCCGTCCGCGGCTGGCACACCTTCTGCGTCGCCGAGGGCCTCGCCCCCGCGAACCCGACCGCGGGCGTGCGGCCGCCGAGCCAGGGCAAGCGCCTGCCCAAGGCGATCTCCACCTACGACGTCGAGCGCCTGCTCGCCGCGGCCGGCGCGGGGGACACGGTCGCCTCGGTCCGCAACCGAGCGCTGCTCGAGCTGCTGTACTCGACGGGTGCCCGCATCTCCGAGGCCGTGACCCTCGACGTCGATGACCTCGACCTCACCCCGGGCCTCGAGTCCGTCCGGCTGTTCGGCAAGGGCAGCAAGGAGCGCGTGGTCCCCGTCGGGTCCTTCGCGGTCGAGGCGATCCAGGCGTACCTGGTGCGCGCCCGCCCCGTCCTCATGGCGGCAGGGCGGGGGACACCCGCGGTGTTCCTCAACACCCGCGGGGCGCGGCTCAGCCGGCAGAGCGCCTGGCAGGTGCTGCGGACCTCGGCCGAGACCGCCGGGCTCGACGGCGCCGAGCACATCTCGCCGCACACCCTGCGGCACTCCTTCGCGACCCACCTGCTCTCGGGCGGGGCCGACGTCCGCGTGGTCCAAGAGCTGCTGGGGCACGCCTCGGTGACCACCACGCAGCTGTACACGATGGTCACCGCCGACTCGCTCCGCGAGGTCTACGTCCAGTCCCACCCACGAGCCCTCGCCTGAGCGGTGCCGTGGCGCGCCACCGTCGCGGCGCGCTTGCAGGCCCTTGCGACACGCCTGCGGTAGCGTTGCCGCGTGAGTAGTCAGGCCCCGAGCAGCACCGAGATCAACGAGCCCCGCCGCGACCCGGTCGGGCGCCTCCTTCCCGACTTCCCCGAGCCCGAGCGGCTCTCGGGGCACGGTCCCGCGCGCATCATCGCGATGTGCAACCAGAAGGGTGGGGTCGGCAAGACGACCACCACCATCAACCTCGCGGCGTGCCTCGCGGAGTACGGGCGCCGGGTGCTCATCGTCGACTTCGACCCGCAGGGCGCCGCGTCCGTGGGCCTGGGCATCAACCCCCACGAGCTCGACCGCACGGTCTACAACCTCCTCATGGAGCGCTCGGCCGACATCCACGAGATCATCGTGCCGACCAACGTCGAGGGCCTGCACATGCTGCCGGCCAACATCGACCTGTCGGCCGCCGAGGTCCAGCTGGTCGGCGAGGTGGCACGCGAGTCGGTCCTGTCCCGCGTGCTGCGCCCCGTGCTCGACGAGTACGACGTGATCCTCGTCGACTGCCAGCCGTCCCTCGGCCTGCTGACCGTCAACGCCCTCACGGCCGCGCACGGCGTGCTCATCCCGCTCGAGTGCGAGTTCTTCGCGCTGCGCGGTGTGGCGCTGCTGGTGGAGACCATCGAGAAGGTGCGTGACCGTCTCAACCCGCGCCTCGAGGTCGACGGCATCATCGCGACGATGTTCGACCCCCGCACCCTGCACTCCCGCGAGGTCGTGGCGCGCGTCTACGAGGCCTTCGGCGACACCCTCATGCAGACGGTCATCGGCCGCACGGTGAAGTTCCCGGACGCCTCGGTGGCCGCCGAGCCGATCACCACCTACGCCCCGAACCACTCGGGCGCGACGTCGTACCGCCAGCTGGCCCGTGAGCTCATCGCGCGTGGCGACGCTGCCTGAGGCACCGGCCGCGACCGACGTCGCGGTGTCTCCTGCGACGGACGTCGCGGTGCCCTCTGCGACCGACGTCGTGGTGCCAGCCCAGGAGCAGGTGTCCTCCGCCTTCGCGGTGCACCTCGACAACTTCGAGGGTCCTTTCGACCTGCTGCTGTCGCTCATCGCCAAGCACAAGCTCGACGTGACGGAGATCGCGCTGGCCCAGGTGACGGACGAGTTCATCGCCTACCTGCGGTCGGGGGAGCGTGACCTCGGGACGACGAGCGAGTTCCTGCTCGTCGCGGCGACCCTGCTCGACCTCAAGGCGGCACGCCTGCTGCCCTCGGGCGACGTCGAGGACTCCGAGGACCTCGAGCTGCTCGAGGCCCGCGACCTGCTGTTCGTCCGGCTGCTGCAGTACCGGGCGTACAAGCAGCTGGCGGGTGTGTTCTCCGAGCGCCTGGCGGAGCAGGGGCGCCGCACGCCGCGCTCGGTCCCGCTGGAGACGCAGTTCGCGGCCCTGCTGCCCGAGCTCGTGTGGACCACCACCCCGCAGGACCTCGCCGCGCTGGCCGCGCACGCCCTCGCACCGAAGCCGGCCCCGCCGACGGTCGACGTCGCGCACCTGCACGCGCCCGCGGTGAGCGTCCGCGACCAGGCGGCCATCGTCGTCGAGCGCCTGCGCGCCGGTGGCGCCCTCACCTTCCGCGACCTCGTGTCCGACGCCGAGTCCGTCCTCGTGGTGGTCTCGCGCTTCCTCGCCCTCCTCGAGCTGTTCCGCGAGGGCGTGGTCGGCTTCGACCAGATCACCCCGCTCGCCGAGCTCACGGTCCGCTGGACGGGCGACGACGACGGCGACGTGGAGGTCCGCGGCGACTTCGACGAGGTCGAGCCCGCCGACGAGGTCACGGTGGCCGCCGAGAGCGTGACCGACGAGACCATCGCGCAGATGGCGGCGCAGCCGGTAGGCACAGCGCAGTCGGTAGGCACGGCGCAGTCGGTAGTGACGGCGCAGCCGACGGAGTCACCCTCATGACCGTTGACGACGTCGAGCACGTCCCGCTCGAGGACCGCCCCGGCGGTGTCCTCGCGGCGATCGAGGCGATCCTCATGGTCGCCGACGAGCCCGTCTCCGTGGTGCGCCTGGCCGCTGCGCTCGGGCTCCCGGTCGACCGCACCGCCGACCACCTGTGGCGCCTGGAGACGGAGTACCGGTCTGCGGCGCGTCGTCCGGGCTTCGAGTTGCGCGAGTCCGGTGGCGGGTGGCGCGTCTACTCCGCACCGGAGTTCGCCGACGTGGTCGGGCAGTTCGTGACGGAGGGGCAGTCGGCCCGCCTGTCGCAGGCTGCGCTCGAGACCCTCGCCGTCATCGCGTACCGTCAACCGGTCACCCGTGGCCAGGTCTCGGCCGTCCGTGGGGTCAACGTCGACGGCGTCGTGCGTACCCTGACGATGCGCGGTCTGATCGTCGAGGACGGCTCTGACGAGTCCAGTGGTGCGCTCTTGTACCGGACTACGGGATACTTCATGGAGCGCATGGGCTTGTCGTCACTCGACGAGCTGCCCGCACTGGCTCCGCACCTGCCCGAGATCGACGCCCTGGAGCTGCCCGACGACCCCGGTCGTGGACAGCTCACCGGGCGGTGGGCGCAGGGCCGACCCGCCGAGGCGGCAGAACAGCCCGCTGTGGCACAACTGGAGGAATGAGTACATGAGCAACACCCGTGGCGGACGCAAGAAAGCCCGCCCGCAGGAAGCACCTCGCGACGTCCACGTCCCCGACGGTGTGCGCCTGCAGAAGGTCCTCGCGACGGCAGGGCTGGGTTCTCGCCGTGCGTGCGAGAACCTCATCACGGCTGGTCGTGTGACGGTCGACGACGTGCCCGTGCACGAGCTCGGCGTCCGCATCGACCCCGACAAGAACGTGGTGCACGTCGACGGGCTGCGCATCCAGCTCGACATGTCGCTGCTGACGCTGGCTCTCAACAAGCCGCTCGGCGTGGTCTCGACCATGCACGACCCCGAGGGTCGCCCGACGCTCGCGCAGTTCGTCGCGGACCGTCCGGAGCGCCTGTTCCACGTCGGCCGTCTCGACGCCGACTCCGAGGGTCTGCTGCTGCTGACGAACGACGGCGAGCTCGCCAACCGTCTGACGCACCCCAAGTACAAGATCACCAAGACCTACACGGTCCAGGTGGAGGGCCGCGTGCCCGCCAACCTCGGGACGACGCTCCTCAAGGGCATCGAGCTCGAGGACGGCGTCGCGACCGTCGACAAGTACCGCCTGGTCGACGCGACCCCGCAGGCCAGCCTCATCGAGGTCGAGCTGCACGAGGGCCGCAACCGCATCATCCGCCGCATGTTCGAGACCGCCGGGTACCCCGTGACCCAGCTGGTCCGCACCAAGATCGGCCCGATCCGCCTGGGCGACCTGCGTCAGGGTCGCGTGCGCGTCATCGGTCAGACCGAGCTCGGCACGCTCATGGCCGAGGTCGGGCTCTAAGACCACCGCAGACAGGCCGCCGGGAGACCGGCGGCCTTCTGCGCACCACGGCACCACCCGGCGTCACAGCACCACCTAGCGTCACCGGCGCCCCCAGCCTCACCGCACGACCCAGCCTCACCGCATCACCCAGCCTGACCGAACGGAGACACCATGACGGTGCGCGCGATCCGCGGCGCCACGCAGCTCGAGGTCGACGACCGCGAGCACCTCTTCGAGCGCACCAGGGAGCTCGTCAAGGAGGTGCTGCGGGCGAACGACCTCGACACCGAGGCGCTCATCTCCATCGTCTTCACGTGCACGCCCGACCTCGTGTCGGACTTCCCGGCCGCTGCCGCCCGGGAGATGGGGCTCGGCGACGTGCCCCTCATGTGCGCGACGGAGATCGCCGTGCCGCACGCGCTGCCCCGGGTCGTCCGGCTCATGGCGCACGTCAACCTCGAGGTGCCGCGCAGGGACGTCCAGCACGTCTACCTGCACGGCGCGACCACCCTGCGGAAGGACCTTGCCCAGTGAGCCACAGCGCGACAGACAGCCTCGGCGGAACGCCTGAGAGCCTCGAGGGCGGGACGGGTGCGTCGCAGGACGGCGCGGCGAGTGCTGACGGTGCCACGACCGCTGCCCTGAGCGGCGCGACGGCCGCGGCCATGAGTGCGGCCGCGGTCGGTGCCACGAGCGGCGCCGCGGTGGCTGCTGCGAGCATCGCGCACGACCTCGCCCACGCGGAGACGACCGACGTCGCCCGCCCGCTGGTCGTCGCCCTCGACGGGCCCTCGGGCTCGGGCAAGTCGAGCGTCTCCCGCCAGGTGGCCAGCCGCCTGGGGCTGGCGTACCTCGACACCGGTGCGATGTACCGCGCGGCGACATGGTGGTGCGTGCACCAGGGCGTCGACCTCACCGACCAGCCGGCCGTGGCCGCCCTCGTGGCGAGCATGCCGCTGGAGATCGGCGTCGACCCGTCGGACCCCACGGTCCACGTGGACGGCACGGACATCGCCGAGGCGATCCGCGACTCGTCGATCTCGACGGCCGTGAGCGCCGTGGCCACCAACCTCGAGGTGCGCGCGGAGCTGCGCCGTCGTCAGCGTGAGCTCATCGACGTCGAGCGCACCGCCGGCTTCTCCGGTGGCGTGGGTGTCGTGGCCGAGGGCCGCGACATCACGACGGTCGTCGCGCCCGACGCCGACGTCCGCGTGCTCCTCACCGCGAGCGAGGAGGCACGCCTGGCGCGCCGCGCCAAGGACGTGCACGGCGACGCCGACGCGTCGTCCGTGGAGGCGACGCGCGACCAGGTGGTGCGCCGCGACCGCGACGACTCGACCGTGTCCCAGTTCCTCGTGGCAGCCGACGGTGTCGTGACCGTCGACTCCTCCGACCTCGACTTCGAGCAGACCGTGCAGGCCGTGCTGGAGGTCGTCGAGCGCACCGGCCAGCGCTGATGGCTGCAGCAGGGGGACGCGCGAGCGGAGGCAGGTCCCGGGGCGACGGTGCCCCGGGCAAGGCCTCCGTCCGTCGCGACGTGACGAAGCCGCCGCTCGCGACGATCCCCGGGCCAGCGGGCCCGGCGTGGTCTCGCTGGGTCGGCCGGTTCCTCGCCAAGGTCGTGTGGAGCACGCGCGTCGTCAACGGGTCGAACCTGCCCCTCGACGGCCCGGTGCTCGTCGCTGCGAACCACACCGGTCTCATGGACGGTCCCGTGGTGCTCGGCGTCGCCCGGCGCCCGCTGCACATCCTCGTCAAGGACTCGATGTTCCGCGGCCCGCTCGGCCCGGTGCTGCGTGCTGCCGGTCAGATCCCGGTCGACCGCGAGGGCGGCCGCTCGGCGCTCACCACCGCTCTCGCGGTGCTCAAGCGCGGGGGAGCGGTCGGGGTGTTCCCCGAGGGCAACCGCGGTCGCGGTGACCTCGCCGAGGTCCGCGCCGGCGTCGCGTGGCTCGCGCTGACCTCCGGTGCGCCCGTCGTGCCGGTGGCTGTCCTCGGGACGCGACGTACCGGCCAGAAGGTCGGCGCGATCCCCGGCTTCCGCCGACGCCTGTACGTGGAGGTGGGTCAGCCCATCGTCGTCGAGCGCACCCCCGGCGTCTCCGGCCGGGCGACCCTCGAGGCCGCCAACCGCGAGATCCGCGACGCCCTCGCCGAGCTCGTGGCCGGAGCGGTCGAGCGCAGCGGGATCAGCCTGCCCCTCGACGACCCGAACCGGGAGAAGGGCGCTGGGCTCGCCGTCGAGCCGCCCGCGCCCGGGGTCCCCGGGGCGCCGGGAATCCCTGGAGGTCCGGGAGTACCCGGAGCCGCTGCGGTGCATGGGGTGACCGGTGCAGCCGGTGCCCCCGACGTCACCGGTGCGAGCAGCACGGCCGACGTGCCCGACGCGACAGACCAGGGCCCTTCGCACGGTGCTTGACCGTCGTCGTGCCTCGCTGGTCGGCATCGCCGTGCTCGGCGCGGTGCTGGTCGCGGGGGAGGTCTACGACTGGCGGGAGAGCCGCCGCGCCCTCGGCAGCGCACCAGGCCCTGGCGACCGCGAGGCGGTGGTCGTCCTCGGCTACCGCAACCGCGGGTCCCGGCCCAACGTCGTCAACCGCCAGCGCGTCCGCGCCGGCCTGCGGTCGGTGGACCCGGAAGCCGAGACTGTCCTCGTGATGTCCGGCGGCGCCGTCGCCGGTTCCGTCCCCGAGGCCGAGGTGATGGCCGCCTACGCACGGAGCCTCGGCTACCGCGGACGGTTGCTCGTCGAGACCGAGAGCCGGTCGACGTGGGAGAACGTCCAGAACGTCGTCCCGGTGCTCGAGGGCGCCGACCGCATCAAGATCGTGTCCACCGCGGCGCACGCCTCCCGTGCCCGCGAGATGCTGAGGGCAGTCCGCCCCGACCTGGCCGAGCGCCTGGTGCGCGGCCGCGAGCACCGCACCGGCGAGCTCACGCTCCTCAAGCCCGCGATGCCCGTCATCGCCCTCCGTGCGCAGCTGCGCAACCGCCGGTACTCCCGCCCGCAGCCGCCCCGCTGACACCCGGTTCGACCGGATTCTCCAGATGTGATGCAGCCGATCACCCACGTGTTCGTGAATCGGCCGCAGGACTGGGAGAATAGGTGTATGAGCACGCCTGAGCAGAACCTTTCAGAGGACACCGCGACGACCGCGGACCCCACATCAGCGCCACAGCCGACGTCTGACGTCCCCGAGTCTGCCCAGACGGAGTCGTCTGAGACGACGCAGCCGCAGGTGCCCCTCAGCGACGGCACGGAGTCCGACGGCGACGATGCCCAGCGCGAGCACGCGCTCCGCGTCGGCCTCGAGGAGTACGAGCTCGGCGACGAGGACCTCGCGCTCCTCGGCGGCGAGTTCGACGACGGCTCTGGCGAGGGTGTCGGCGTGCCGCTGCCCGTGCTGGCCGTGGTCGGCCGCCCGAACGTCGGCAAGTCGACGCTCGTCAACCGCATCATCGGCCGCCGTGAGGCTGTCGTCGAGGACAAGCCCGGCGTGACGCGTGACCGCGTCAGCTACCCGGCCGAGTGGGGCGGGCGCCGCTTCATGCTCGTCGACACCGGTGGCTGGGAGGTCGACGTCGCGGGCATCGAGGCGCGCGTGGCCGAGCAGGCCGAGGTGGCCATCTCGCTCGCCGACGCCGTGATGTTCGTGGTCGACGCGACCGTGGGCCCGACCGCGACCGACGAGCAGGTCGTCAAGCTGCTCCGCAAGTCCGGCAAGCCCGTGGTGCTGTGCGCCAACAAGGTCGACGGGCCGCGCGCCGAGGCTGACGCCTCGGAGCTGTGGAGCCTGGGCCTCGGCGAGCCGCACCCCGTCTCGGCCCTGCACGGCCGTGGCACCGGTGACCTGCTCGACGCCGCGATGCGCAAGCTCCCCACCAAGACCGAGCACGGCGTGGCCGTCCCGAACGGCCCGCGCCGCGTGGCCCTCGTCGGCCGCCCGAACGTCGGCAAGTCGTCGCTCCTCAACAAGGTCGCCGGCTCCAACCGCGTCGTCGTCGACCCGACCGCCGGGACGACCCGCGACCCGGTCGACGAGCTCATCCAGCTCAAGGGCAAGGACTGGGTGTTCGTCGACACCGCAGGTATCCGTCGCCGCGTGCACCAGACGCAGGGTGCGGACTTCTACGCGTCGCTGCGCACGCAAGCCGCGATCGAGAAGGCCGAGGTGGCCGTGGTGCTCCTCGACGCGAGCGAGAAGCTCACCGAGCAGGACACCCGCGTGATCTCGCAGGTCATCGACTCCGGTCGGTCTGTGGTCATCGCGTACAACAAGTGGGACCTCATGGACGAGGACCGTCGTCCGTTCCTCGAGCGTGAGATCGAGAAGGACCTCGTGCAGGTCCAGTGGGCGCCGCGCGTCAACATCTCGGCCGCGACCGGCTGGCACACCGACCGTCTGGTGCCGGCCCTCGAGCGTTCGCTCGAGTCCTGGGACACCCGCATCTCGACGGGTCGCCTGAACTCGTTCATGGGTGAGCTCGTCGCCGCCAACCCGCACCCGCTGCGTGGTGGCAAGCAGCCGCGCATCCTCTTCGCGACGCAGGCGTCGACGCGCCCGCCGCGCTTCGTCATCTTCGCCACCGGGTTCCTCGAGGCCGGCTACCGCCGCTTCATCGAGAGGCGCCTGCGCGAGACCTTCGGCTTCGAGGGCTCGCCCATCTCCATCTCGGTGCGCGTCCGCGAGAAGCGCAAGCGCTGAGCGATCTAGCGCGCAAGCGCTAACGCTCTGATCGTCCGACCAGGCCGGGACCTGCAGACAGTCGTCTGCGGGGCCCGGCCTTCGTCGTACCTGGTGGGAGGGCGTCGAGGGCTGTCTGGGGCGCCTGGGAGGGCTCCTGGAAGGGCTCCTGGTGTGATCTGACGCTGTCCACAGCGCCCCGGCTGTCCGCGTGCGTCCGTTCTCACTACAGTCGGGGCATGAGCGACTCAGGACTTCTCCAGGCCCAGCAGAAGATGCGCGACGGTGGGGTGGCCGGGACGGCGATCGACGTCTTCTCCCACTTCTACCGGCTGCTCGAGTCGGGGGAGACGGGGGTCATCCCCGAGTCCGACGTGGACCCTCTGGTCGACGTCGACAAGCAGTCGGAGCTGGACGTCCCGGAGCAGGTGGGCAAGGACGCCCTGGCGAAGACGGCGATCATCAAGCTCAACGGCGGCCTCGGCACGTCGATGGGCATGGACAAGGCCAAGTCGCTGCTGACCGTCCGCGGCGACGAGACGTTCCTCGACATCATCGTCGGCCAGGTACGCCACGCACGGGCGACGTCGGGCGCGCGGCTGCCCCTGATCTTCATGAACAGCTTCCGGACGCGTGACGACACCCTCGCGGCCCTCGACAAGCACGCCGACGTGGCTGTCGACGGAGTCCCGCTGGACTTCATCCAGAACCGCGAGCCCAAGCTGCGCGCCGACGACCTCACCCCGGTGACGTGGGAGGCCGACCCGAGCCTCGAGTGGTGCCCTCCGGGCCACGGGGACCTGTACACGGCCCTGCAGACGTCAGGGGTGCTCACAGCGCTCCTGGAGGCCGGCTTCGAGTACGCGCACGTGTCGAACTCCGACAACCTCGGTGCGTCACCCGACGCGGCCGTCGCCGGCTGGTTCGCGCAGTCCGGTGCGCCCTTCGGCGCGGAGGTCGCCGTGCGGACGCCAGCAGACCGCAAGGGAGGCCACCAGGTGGTCCGCAAGAGCGACGGGAGGATCGTCCTGCGGGAGACGGCCCAGACCCTCGACGAGGACGCTGCAGCGGCTGCTGACATCTCCAAGCACAAGTACTTCAACACCAACAACCTCTGGTTCGACCTCAAGGCCCTCGCCGCCGAGCTCGAGCGCACCGGTGGTGTGCTGCAGCTGCCGCTGATCAAGAACTCCAAGACCGTGGACCCCTCCGACGCGTCGTCCACTCCCGTGATCCAGATCGAGTCCGCCATGGGCGCCGCCATCGAAGTCTTCGAGGGCGCCAGGGTGCTGGAGGTCGACCGGTCCAGGTTCCTGCCCGTGAAGACCACCAACGACCTCCTGGTGCTCCGCAGCGACGTCTACGAGCTGGGGGAGGACTACAGGCTCACAGCGGCCGTCGAGGCCCCGTACGTGGACCTGGATCCCGACCACTACAAGACCATCGGGAAGTTCGACGCTCGCTTCGCCCAGGGGGCTCCGTCGCTGGTCAGGGCTACGGCGCTGAGGGTCGAGGGGGACTGGACCTTCGAGGCCGGCGTGACGGCTGTGGGGGAGGCGCGGCTGACCGACCCGGGCCAGCCCGGAACCGTCCCGTCCGGGACCACGATCAGCGCCGACGGCCTCGACGTGTCGTGAGCACCCCTCAGGATGGGGTAATGTTCTTCTCGGCCCTGCGGGGCTGGTGAGGTACTCACCGGCGGTCTTCGGACCGGCGAGAGAACCCACGGGCTGTAGCGCAGCTTGGTAGCGCACCTGACTGGGGGTCAGGGGGTCGCAGGTTCAAATCCTGTCAGCCCGACCAGCATTGAAGTACGTCGAAGAGGGCGGTTTCGGAGTAATCCGGGATCGCCCTCTAGCGATTCAGGAGCATCGAACGTAGGTGCAAGCGGAGCGAGGCCCACGAGCCCACCCGCATGACTTCACCCCCCTCTGTTCAGGGCACATGAGCCGACCTCACTTAGCATGGGGCGGGACAGGATCGCCCTAAAACAGACAGGCCCAGACCTTGCCTCCCGACGGATTCGTGTTCCAAGAGATGATGGATTCTCTAGTGCGAGGAGACACGTCGGACTTTCTACACCTAGTCGGTGCATTCGGAGAGCCAAAGAAGCTTGACGGGACTCGATCTACGGTACGGACCCACTTCGTGACCACCGACTCCACAGGTACGCCTGCAGTTGATCTTTTGAGCTCAGCAATGGCATACGCCGTGGTCGATTTCTGTGTACCCAGAGAGCGGATTGAGGCGGCCAACGCCCACTACCAGCGGACTCGAAGTACGATGCACGTTGCCAGCCTTCAGCAGGAAGCGCAAGAACTCTTTGTGGATGCGGATGAATCTGGAGAAGGTGGGGAACTCCTGCTCTTCCTTCTGAGCGAGCAACTCCTTGGCCTCCCACAAATCATCGCCAAAATGCCTTTGAAGACAAGTTCGCAGATGCACGTCCACGGTGCGGACGGCGTTCATGCCCGGATCGATGACGAAGGAATCCTTAACGTCTTTTGGGGCGAGTCGAAGCTCTACAAATCAAGTACAGACGCTTTCAGGGACTGTTTTAATAGCATTAAGCCTTTTCTTGCTCCGGACGGCCACGACGCTAGACGTCGAGATCTCCAACTCGTGCGCGACAACATCAATGTCGATCACCCAGAGCTAGCCACGCACTTGGTCCGCTATTTCACCACCTCCGATCCGCAGGCGCTCCAAGTGAAGTGGGGAGGTGTCTGCCTTATTGGTTTCGACTTAGAGGCCTACCCGAATACATCGTGCCTTGTGGAGGCGGAGCGAGCGGAGCTATCGGCAAAGATCAACCGATGGGAGAATGCCGTGAAGCGCAGAGTCTCAGAGCATTCTCTGGTCGACATCGAAATTGACGTGTTCTGCATACCTTTTCCAAGCGTTGCAGAACTACGAAAAGCTGTTCGTAGGAAGTTGGGAGGCCGATGAACGAGGACGACGTTCTAGAAAACAGTACTTTTCGTGATAGTTTTCACGAAATGAGGCGGCAAGAGTTGCGTCGAGAATTCCCCATGGTTGTGAACGATGGGGAGGCTGATCCGGCTGTCTTGGACTGGAACTTTCTGATTTTTTGCGCGAGCGCAATCTCGTCCTTTCGGACCGAACGCTCCGAGGCTTCCGTTCTTCGAGTAGCAACGTCCTGCCTCACGAACGAAAACACCGATGAATCCCAAAAGCAAGCAGCGGTGCTACTGCTAAACAGAATTGGAAATTCTCGGACGGTCCAAATGGCGGCAGCAAAAGGCCTGGTCCAACCGCAAGTGCCAGCTTCACTGCCTCCGCTTCTACGATTGGAATCGATACGCGGATCCATGGCCCGCGTTATTCCAATAGCAAGCGGCGAGCGCCTTGAAGTCAACAGGTTCCAGCGAGAAGTCTGGCAGATTGCGCAGTCGAATCAGTGGATCAGTGTTTCTGCTCCGACATCTGCGGGCAAGTCGAGAATTGTGCGTGAATGGTTTCTCGAACTGCTTCGAGAAACGCCCCGCTTGACGGCGGTCTACCTTTGCCCGACCCGGGCTCTAGTCGAGGAAGTCTCGGCTGATTACCGGAGTAGCGTACCGATAAACACAGGTGTCTTCACAATGCCTTGGGATCCTAAGATCTCGGAAGGCGACAAACGAGTATTAGTGCTAACACAAGAGCGCCTGCACCTTGTGCAAGAGAAATTCTCTGACTTCAAGGTCGATCTGCTGTTCGTCGACGAGGCTCAAGGGCTGGGCGCAGTGGAGCGCGGAATTCTGCTGCAGCAGGTGATCGACCGAGCAGTGGCCGCGAATGCAAGAATGCAGGTAATTTTTGCAAGTCCACTAAGTTCTAACCCAGACATTCATCTTACACACAGGCCCAAAGAAGTTTCATCAGAGCATTTCGTATCTGAGGCAGTAACTGTCAACCAGAACTTGCTGCGAGTCGAGGCAGTCAAGGGAAAGCCGCTACTTCGTGCCGTCAGGTACGCGCACGAAGGGACTATTAGAAACCTTGGCCATATTGAACTTCCTGAACGCCCGAATTCTTTGCCGGAGCGAATAGCCAATGTTGCTTTTGCTCTAGGTGGGAAATCGGGCGGCAATATAGTCTATGTAAATGGGGCAAGTGAAGCAGAAAAAGTCTCAGCAGTGCTCGCGCAACTTAACAGAAAATCGATTCAGAATGATGAGGTTCGCAATCTGCAGAAACTCCTGGAGACTGTCGTGCATCCGGACTACGCTTTAATCGACGCTTTGAACGCCGGGATCGCATTCCACTACGGCAACATGCCTTTAGTGGTTCGATCGGAGATCGAGAGGCTTTTTAGCAGTGGCCATATTGGCTACTTGGTATGTACTTCAACGCTGCTCGAGGGGGTGAATCTTCCGTGTCGTAACATTTTCATGCGGAATCCGAAGAAGGGCGTAGGTAACCCGCTCACTGAAAGCGACTTCTGGAATCTGGCTGGACGGGCTGGTCGTTGGGGGAAAGAATTTCAGGGCAATGTTGTTTGCATCGATACTGACGTCTCTGGTACTTGGGAGAACCTTCCACTTGTTCGCAAAAGATCTAAACTGATTCTGGCGACCACGCAAGGCCTCGCACGGACTCCCGATCTTCTTGAGTATATCGATCGGTCCGAGCGATCGGCGATATCTGGTCCTGAAGAATATCTTTTTTCATACCTTTGTTCCCGCTATGCTGCGGGCCGCGATCTGACTGACATGCTTTCTAAAGTCCCCGAGGAATCTCTGAGGGACGAGCTTCGTAATCGTATCGGTGCGGTGGTCGACAATGCTCCCTTCCCGAAGGAGATCATCTCTCGCCATTCGGGTGTATCTCCATTCGCAATGGAGAGATTGCTGGCGTCGTTCTCGGCAGAGAGCGATCTTGAGAATCTCTGGCTGCCAGGTCCAACCGAGGGGGATTCGAAGCTGAAATATCAGCGCGCGCTCTGTCGAATTGGTGAACACGTCACTACGGCCTTTGGTTCCGTGGCGATGTCTCCCGATTCAGACAAGAGAAAATGGCAACTGGCGAACCTAATTGTGAATTGGATGCTCGGGGTGCCGTTGCCAATGCTCATTGATCAGCGGATCTACCAAAGGAAAAATATCCCCGCGGCAATCAGGGGTGTACTTTCTGACGTTGAAAACATCGTCAGATTCCACGCACCAAAACACTTGGCTCTGTATGAGGACCTGGTTCGTGTTGAGGCGTTAAGGCGGGGGCAGCCGGTTCCGAGTAGTCGGCCCGACGTGGTGATGTTGCTCGAGCTCGGCGTGTCGAAGCCCAACGAGGTGGCTCTAACCACTTTGGGGCTTTCGCGAACGTCGACCGTAGCGCTCGCCGCCTATGTTCCTGTCGAACCGTGGATGGGTGATGAAGCCCTGAACTGGCTTTCCAACTTTGACATCAAACGGCTTCCTCTGCCGAAGATAGTGGAGAAAGAAGTGCTTGCTCTTCGCTCCGGCCTGGCCCGACTCGAACCACCTAGCCTAAGCGAGCAGTGAAGAGATGATTCCGGGTAAAAGTAGCGTCAACGCCGAAGGCCAACTTGAATCAGAGCATAACTCAGTGGCGTCCAGTCGGCGTTCGCGGCGGTTGGAGAGTGAGGCGGGCAGACGTTCGATCTGGAAGTCTACCTTGTATGTGTGGCCTCTGGTGGTTTTCGCTTCATGGGCCACCGCGCTCGTTCTGGATAGCGGCAACGGCCAGTTGTCGATTGTTGGTTGGATCCTAAGCGTCTCGAATCTCTTGCTGTGCGCCGTTTTCATTGCCAGTCTTGAAAAGCTTCAAATTTGGCCTCTACTGCTGACTGGAGGTTTGTGTGTGCTGGTATGCGCAGGGCTCCTGGTGCTTTCCGTTCGAGTTAGATTGGCTCTGCCGGCCGAAGTCGGCATACCACTTATCACCTTTTTGGCTCGAGTCTCTGTGATTGTGGTGTCCGTTAGGGTCTTTCAGATTCTTCGTCGGCGCGCAATGTCGAGCAACGAGCGTCGTTCCGTGAGTTGGGCGGCTGCCGGAGTGGCGGCTACTATCATTGTCGGGATGCTCGTTCCCAGTCTCGGCGTTTCGGGTTCGTCCAGCGTCGTTAAAGTTGAAGTCTTTCTGGTCTCGGTAGATTGTGAGGGGGTTCGCACTCCGGGAGATAACGTGCCCGTTACCGTGACGGTTGATAAACATCACCCAATGGTGTATTTAGTTGAAGACGGGCGCGTTGCTTACGACCTGCCGCGATATTTTGCCAGTTACACGTTGCACTTGCCATCTTCGTCGGGTGTCGGATTCGACCGCGTGGAAACTTGGAAACCGAAGCCCTTACCTATGTTTGTTGACCTGATTCGTGTCGCGGCCTCGTTCGGGCTCAGTACGAGGAGTGACTACATCGAAGGTGGTTGGGAGTATCGCGAGTGTTGGTGATTTGCGGGCCGGGAATTAGTGTAAGATTGCCTTTAGGCGGTCCTGTGAGTAGTCGGTCCGTTGCCGGCTCCAACTCGATGAACTCTGCGTCCGTTTCTTCTCGGTGTTTTTCGGTGAAGCGGGTGTTTCAGTCCAGAATCATTTTTGTTTTTCGACGGGCGTCGCCGATCACCGCTGTTTTATCACTTGTGTAAACGTTATGGGGTTTCCCAGTCTCCCCGAGTTGGCGTGCTGCGGCCGGCTCACTCGAACCCACACGTGCCCTCCTAGGTCAGGGAGTGGCCGGACTGTGTCTGGGGCGGTCGGGGCGAGCGCCAACTGTTCGAGCTGGAGCACCTCGTCGTGGCGGATCTCGGCCAGGTGGCCATCCTGTAGTCGTCGGCAGGGCGCCGTGCCTTGTCCCTCCCGACCTCCAGCCCTGATCGATATATTGATTCAAGCGACAAACGTATCGCCAGCCCGCGCTACCTCACCCAGATGAATGAGTCCCCACCCTCCACCAAGGCGATGCCCCAGCCCCACACACCCGACGAGGCTGATGCCAGCCCCCTCGTCTCGAGCGTGGGCATCATCTTCGAGAGGACTCTCATGGCTCGGCTGCTCTACAGGTTGGGTGTGCTCAGCGCCCGGCACCGTCTCGTGGTCCTCCTGGTGTGGACCGTCGCCCTCCTCGGTCTCGGCGGCATCGCCGCGACCAGCGCTCAGCTGTCCGAAGAAGAGGGGCTTCCGGAGACCGAGTCGGGTCTGGCGCTCGACATCGTCGAAGCACAGTTCGGCGTCCCGGCCGCCGACTCCCTCTCCGAGCTCCAGCTGGTGCTGGTCGCGGACGACATCACGTCGGACCCCGCAGCATCCGTCGTGCGAGGCCTGGTGGCTGACGCTCAGGCGCTCCCCAGCGTGACATCGGTCGCGGACCCGCTGGCTCCAGAGACACCGTTCGTCTCCGAAGACCTGACGACGGCCGTCGTGCAGATCAGCTTCACAGACCTGTCCGACGACCTAGACGCTGCAGCAGCAGCCCAGCACGCGACGGAGGACCTCGCAGCGTCCGCCCGTGCCTCCGGGCTGACCGCCGAGGTCGGCGGTTCCCTCTCGGTCGAACCGGTCGAGCTCATCGGCCCGACCGAGGCCGTCGGTGCGACCGTCGCGTTCCTCGTCCTGCTCGTCACCTACGGCTCGCTCGCTGCCGCGGGCGCGAATATGATCGTCGCGCTCCTCGGCGTCATCGTCGGGACCGTGGGCATCTTCGCATTCTCGGCGCTCGTCCCGGTCGGCTCCGTCACCCCGATCCTGGCGATCATGCTGGGCCTGGCCGTCGGCATCGACTACGGTCTGTTCATCCTGGCGAGGTTCCGGTCAGAGCTCCGCGACGGGCGCGACGTCGAGGATGCGGTGGGTCGGGCGACCGGCACCGCCGGGACGTCGGTGGTGTTCGCCGGCGCGACCGTGATGATCGCCCTCGCCGGCCTGACCGTCGTCGGCATCCCGACCATCACCGAGATGGGGCTCGCCGCAGCCTCCGCCGTCCTGGTCGCTGTCCTCATGGCACTGACGCTCCTGCCCGGCCTGATGTCCTGGATGGGCCGCCGCGCCCTGCCACGCGCAGAGCGCGCACACGGTCGCCCGGACGTGCCGGCGGCTCCGACGCGGACGAGCTTCCTCGAGCGCTGGGGTCGCCGCGTCGTCAGCCGCCCGCTGACGGCACTCGTCCCGGCCACCGCGATCCTGCTCCTCCTGGCCGTCCCGGTGCTCTCGCTCCAGACCGCCCTCACCACCCCCGGCGGTCCCGACCCCGACTCGACGGAGCGCGCCGCCTACGAGATGGTCGCCGACGCGTTCGGGGCCGGAGCCCAGAGCCCGCTCGTCGTCCTCGTCGAACCCGACGGCGCTGACCTGCAGTCCGCGCTCCCCAGTGTCGAGTCAGCCCTCGCTGCGCTCGACGGTGTCTCGGCGGTCGCCCCGGCGCAGACCTCCCCGGACGGCACCACCGCCATCGTCACGGTGGTGCCCACCACCGGCGCGATCGACCCCGCCACCGATGATCTCGTCGAGGCGATCCGCGGCACCTCCGTCGACGGTGTCCAGATGCTCGTCACTGGGACGACCGCCTTCGCCCTCGATATCGCCGCGCTGCTCACCTCCGCGTTGATGACGTACCTCCTCGTGGTCGTCGGGCTGTCGCTGGTGCTGCTCGTGCTGCTGTTCAGGTCGCTCCTCGTGCCACTGGTCGCGACCGTCGGGTTCCTGCTGTCGCTCGGCGCCGGTCTCGGGGTCATGGTCGCGGTGTTCCAGTGGGGGTGGCTGGACGCACTCATCCAGGCGCCGCAGGGAGACCCGGTGCCGTCCCTGCTGCCGATCCTCGTGGTCGGGATCCTCTTCGGGCTCGCGATGGACTACCAGGTGTTCCTCGTCTCCCGCATGCACGAAGCCCACCGGGCAGGCATGGCACCGTCCGACGCCATCGTCGAGGGCTTCCGGCGCAGCGCCACCGTGGTCGCGGCTGCGGCGTCGATCATGGCCGCGGTCTTCGGCGGCTTCGCCCTCGGCCTCGACCCGCTCGTCGGGTCCATCGCCTTGGCGCTCTCGGTCGGGGTGCTCGCCGACGCCTTCGTCGTGCGGATGGTCGTGGTCCCGGCCCTCCTCGCCCTGCTCGGTGAGAAGGCCTGGTGGATCCCGCGCTGGCTCGGCCGCATCCTGCCCGACCTCGACCCGGAAGGCCACGCGCTCGACGACAGCCCCACCAGCGTCGAGACGCAGCAGCGGGAGCTGGCAGGTCAGAGCCTGTGACGGCAGGGGCACGGCCCTCCGGTCGGCGCGTCGCCCGGCGGTCGTCACCGGACGCGCCGCCGAGATGGGACCCTAGGGCCGTGCCCACCCCCGAGACGCAGTCAGCAGCCCGGCTGCAGATCCGGTCGACCCGGCTGTGGGAGGGCCTGCTCGACGTTGTGAGTGTCATCGCCGTGGTCTCCGCCGTCGGCCAGACGGAACCAGTCCCACCCGCAGGGCTCGCCCTGCTCGCCGTCGCAGCACTCAGCCTCGTCGCACGACGCCGCGCACCGCGCCCGGCGTGGATGGTCTCCGCCGTCGCGGCCACCGCTGCCGGCTTCGCCTGGCCCGGCTCCATGTGGCTCACGCTCGCCTTCTGGGTCATCACCCAGGTGTGCCTGTTCAGCGTGGCGCTCCGGGACGACCGGCAGGTCGCGGCGTGGGCCGCGGGGACGCTCGCCGTCGCACTGGTCGCGCAGAGCACCATCGCCCAGTCGAACTCCGTGGTCGACCTGCTGAGCTTCGCGCTGATCACGTGGACCGCCGCGGTGCTCGGCGCCGGGCTCGCGGTCCGCGCCCAGCGCGAGCACATCGCCGCCCTCGAGGCCAAGAACCGTGCGGAGGCCGCCGACCGGGAGCGGGAGGTCGGGCAGCGCCTCACCCAGGAGCGCCTGCGGATCGCACAAGACCTGCACGACGCCGTCGCCCACACCGTGGCGGTCATCGCGCTGCACGCCGGCGCCGCGGAGCAGAACCTGCGGACGTCCCCGGACGACTCGGCCGCGTCGCTCGGTGCGATCCGTTCGGCCGCCCGGACCGTCGTGGGGGAGATGCAGCAGATCGTGCAGCTGCTCCGCGACGAGGGCGAGCCTCGTGAGGCGCGGGGCCGCACCGTGCCGGGCCTGGCGGCGGTGCCGGACCTCCTCCGGTCGGTGCGTGCCTCCGGTGTCCAGGTCTCCTACACCGAACGGGTCGGGACCGGAGAGCACGACGGCGCAGCGCAGCACAACAGCAGTGTGGAGCTGCCGCAGGTCGTCGACGTGACGGTGTTCCGGGTCCTGCAAGAAGGCCTCACCAACGCGGTGCGGTACGGAGACGGTCGCGTCGAGGCCAGCGTCGTCCGGGACGACCAGTCGGTGACGGTGCGCGTCGTCAACCAGCACGGGTCGTCGCCGGACGAGCCTGGGCGTGCGGGCTTCGGTCTGGTGGGGATGCACGAGCGGGTGTCAGCAGCGGGTGGTCACCTGTCGGTGGGGGACACCGAGCAGGGTTTCGAGGTCGTCGCAGACCTCCCGATCGAGAGTGCGAGGCCGTCAGCATGAGTGTGACGACTCCCGGTGCGAGCGCCGGGCAGGTGACCACCGTGGTGGTGGTCGACGACCAGGCCATGATCCGGGCCGGTGTCCGGGGGATCCTCCAGGGCGCCCCGGACCTCAGCGTGGTCGGCGAGGCCGCGGACGGGGACACCGGTGTGCGCATGTGCGCCAGCCTGCGGCCCGACGTGGTCCTCATGGACCTGCGGATGCCTGTCCTGGACGGCATCGAGGCGATCCGACGGCTGAGGAGCATGCCCGACCTCGAGTCGCTGCGGATCCTGGTGCTCACGACCTTCGACGACGACCCCGACGTCCTGGCGGCGCTCCAAGCGGGTGCTGACGGGTTCCTCAGCAAGGTCGCCGAACCGGCCGAGCTCGTCGACGCGGTCCGGGGTGTCGCAGCCGGCGACGTGATGCTGTCGCAGACGGCGACCCGCGCCGTCGTCCAGCACGTCGCACGGGCACCGCGACCCGCCGAGCCGGACCCTGTGCTCGCGCAGCAGGTCGCGAGCCTCACCCCGCGTGAGCGGACCATCGTGAAGCAGGCCGCGCAGGGCCTCGACAACCTCCAGATCTCCCGTCAGCTCCACATCTCCCCGCACACCGTGAAGACGCACCTCGGCCACGCCATGGCCAAGCTCGACGTGCGAGACCGGACGCAGATGGTCGTCGTCGCGTTCCGCGCCGGCCTCGTCTAGCGGCGGTGGAGCCGTGACTACTGCCTATGGCCAGCCTTAACGGCTGGCTGGGGGCCTCAGCCCGTCGAGCATCACCTGCAGGAGCAGGGGGAAGTCGTCGGGCGTGCCGAGTCGTACTGCGTGCTCGATGCCGCAGACGAGGTGTGCCAGGTGGTCGACCGTGAGGTCGGGGCGGACGATGCCGGCGGCGCGGGCGGACTCGAGGACGGAGGTGAAGGACTCGAAGATCTCGCGCTTGGCGGTCCGGACGGACTCGGCCTCGTCGTCGGGGGAGAGGAGCACGGCCTGAAGACCGCCGTCCTCGAGCTGGAGCGTGAGCGCGGAGCGCAGGTAGAGCGCCAGCCCGTCGCCCGGGTCAGGGTCTGCTGCAGCGCGCCGAGACGTGGCGAGCATGGTGTCGAGGGTGTCGGCGGAGAGGGCCTCGACGAGCGCGTGGACCGTCGGGAAGTGGCGGTACACCGTCCCGACGCCGACACCGGCCTCGCGGGCGACGTCGTTGAGCCGCAGGGTCGCCCGGTCGAGCGTCCGGGCGGCGTCGAGGATGCGCGCCCTGCTGCGGGCTGCGTCGGAGCGGAGGGCTGACATGACCCCAGCCTACGGCAAGTGGATGACCTATCCGTCTGTGCTAGCGTTTAGGCGGATAGTCTATCCACTTGAGAGACGAGGACAGCATGCCCTGGGACCCCGCACGACTGCCAGACCAGACCGGACGCACCGTCGTCGTCACCGGAGCGACCGCCGGGATCGGCTACTTCGCCGCGGAACAGCTCGCCGCCGCCGGAGCGGACGTCGTCCTCGCCTCCCGCTCGCAGGACAAGCTCCGACAGGCCGCCGACGCCATCAACAGCACAGTCCCGCACGCGTCGGTGCGATCCGTCGTGCTCGAGCTCGGTTCGCTGGCATCGGTCGACGCCGCGGCCGAGGAGCTCGCGTCGCTGCCCCGCCTGGACGCCGTCCTGCTCAACGGGGGAGTCATGAGCATGGACCGCCGCGCCGTGACCGAGGACGGCCTCCCGCTCATCCTCGGGACCCACGTCGCCGCCAACGCGAGGCTCGTCGCCCGGCTGCTCCCGGCGCTCGTCGCCTCCGCCGACGCGCACGGCAGCCTGAGCCGGGTGGTCCACACCTCGACAGGTTTTGTCCAGCAGCTGCGAGTGGGCGTCGACGACCTGCGGCGGGTCCCCAGACTCGGCATCACGGCGTACACGAAGGCCAAGACCGCGACCGAGGTCTTCGCCTTCGAGCTGGACCGCAGACTCCGCGCGCACGGGCTGCCCGTCGCGTCCGTCGTGACGCGACCCGGGGTGGGTGTCGACGCGAAGACGCCTGAGCGCCCCGGGATCCGCGACGCCACGACGCCCTACCAGCGCAACCCGTACACCCCGTGGGCGCAGGGCAAGGACACCGCCGCGTGGTCTGCCGTCAGGGCGGTCACCGACCCGGACGTGCGCGGTGGGGAGTACTTCTCACCCAGCGGGTCGCTGCGTGGTGCCCCGGTCTCCGTCCCGCCACCCGCCAGGACTGCCGCTCCGGACGGCGGCGCAGCAGAGCGACTGTGGCGTGAGGTCGAAGAGCTCGCCGGCCTGCCGATCACTGTCGGCCCAGCCTGACGAGCCTTCGGGCAACGGATGACCAGCTACAGCGTCCTGCGGCGTCGCACGCAGCCCACGACGCTCAGTCCTCGGCGAGCCGCTGGAACATGCGGTGGTCCTGCCACTCGCCCGCGATCTTGAGGTAGCGGGGCGCCATCCCGAACTCCTCGAAACCGTTGCGGGCGAGAACACCCTGCGACGCCGTGTTGGCCAGGAGCGTCGCGGCCTCGACCCGGTGGAGCCCCAGGGTCGTGAAGGCGTGCTCGACGGCGGCGGCCACGGCCTGCGTCGCCAGACCTCGACCAGTGCGGTCCTCCGCGAGCCAGTAGCCCATGCTGCAGGACTGGAACGGGCCCTGGACGATCCCGCTCAGCGTGACCCGACCCGCGACGCTCCCGTCGTCGTCGAGGATCACGAACGGTGCCGCGGCGCCTTGCTCGTGCCGTCCCAGAGCAGCCTCGATATCGGCGAGCTGCCCGGCAGCGGTGACGTAGTCCTCGCTCCGCACGGGTTCCCACGGAGCGAGGAAGGCACGGTGGGTCTGGAGCAGCTGGGAGAGGGCGTCGGCGTCGGTGCGCGAGACGAGACGGATGCGATTCACGCGTCGGAGCATGCCAGACCTGCGCGCGATGGAGAACTTGAGGCCGCGGTCGCTGACAGCCTGGAGCATCAGGGCGCAGACACCGTCGCGAGGAGACAGGCGCGTGACGAGGGTCAGTGCGTCGGCTTCGTCCAGACGAGCGAGTACCGCCACAGGGCGAGTCGCTGCCAGCGCGCTCCCGGGAGCACCCGGGCTGCGCTGCGCCGGACGTCTGCATAGGTGTGAGGCGGCGGCGCGGTCGGAGCGGAGTGCTCCCAGTGGCCGTGGCGGCGGGCGAGGCGTCGGTGCTGGAGGAGTCCGACGACCTCGTACACGTAGTCGAGCGGGCGTGAGTTCTGCGCCAGACCCACGACGGCGACGACGCCACCGGGGGTTGTGAGGTCGACGAGACGCTGGAGCGCCTCGTCGAGGCCGGGGAGGTGGTGGAGCGTCGCGATGGACGCGACCACGTCGAAGGAGCCCGTCGGGAGGGGGACCGTCATGGCGTCCCCCTGGACCCAGGTGACGTCCGGGTCACGGCGTCGTGCTGACTCGAGCGCTGTGGCGTCGAGATCGAGGCCGGTCACGTGCGGCACCCTCTCGCGGAGCTCCGACGCGAGGAGCCCGTCACCGGCGCCGACGTCGAGGGCGGTCTGCGCTCCCGCCGGGACGACGTCGAGGATCCGACGGTGGTAGTGGATGTTGTGGTTCCACCGGACCGGTCGTTCCTCGCTCATCGGTCCAGGGTGTCCGGTCGAGGGAGCGGACCGCAATCTGGGAGCATGCACCGATGACCTCTTCTCCGGTTCGCTCCCGCATCGCCGCCGGTCGACGGCACTCGCTCGGGGTCGGCGCGGACGGGTCGGTCGTGACCGCCGGGCGTCCCGGTGCGGAGGAGCTGCGCACGACCGGCTGGAGCGACGTCGTCGCGGTCGCCGCAGGGAACGTGCAGGCCGCACCCAACACCGGTCGGTCCCACTCGGTCGGTCTCCGGCGCGACGGGACTGTCGTGGCGACCGGGTGGGACAAGGACGGGCAGTGCGACGTCCACGAGTGGCGCGACATCGTCGCCATCGCTGCCGGCTGGCGACGCACGCTGGCCGTCGTCGCCGACGGGACAGCCCGCGCTGCCGGTCGACGTGCCGAAGGGGCCTGCGACCTCGACGGGTGGACCGACCTCGTCGCCGTGGCTGCAGGAGACTGGCACTCGGTCGGTCTCCGGCGCGACGGGACCGTCGTGGCGACCGGGAACAACCGCAGGGGACAGCTCGACGTCGAAGGCTGGCGGGGCATCGCTGCGGTCACTGCGGGGTACCTCCACACCGCCGCCCTCACGCAGGACGGCCGGGTCGTCGTGACCGGTGATCGTTCCGCTGGCATCGAGGACGCCACTGCCTGGCGTGACGTCCTCGCCGTGGCGTCAGGGAGCCACCACGTCGTCGCGGTCCTCGGCGGGGGACGGGTGCTGGCGGCAGGGGACAACAGTCGCGGTCAGTGCGACGTCGAGCAGTGGCGGGACGTGGTGGAGGTCGCCGCGGGGTCGACCCACACGCTCGGGCTGCGTGCTGACGGGACCGTCCTCGCGACAGGGAACGACGACGACGGGCAGTGCCGTGTGAATGCCTGGAAGACGACGGGCGACTGGTGAGGTCAGCCTGCCGTGCTCGCGCGGCTGAAGATCCGCTGCACCAGCCGGGTGACCGGCCCGGTCCGCACCTCGGTCGGCCAGGTCGGCGCCGGTGCGCCAGGGGTGGCTGCGGCGGCGAGCACCTCCGCACGGACCTGGTCGACGTCGACGTCGAGTGCCTGCAGGAGTCGTGACGCGCGGGCGGTGGGTTCCAGGGCTGCGAGCCAGAGGACCGTGCTGGTCAGCTTGCTCTCCTTGGGAAGGGAGCCGTTCTTGCGGAGCTGGCCCCACCCGGCTGATGCGGTGTTCAGCGCTGACTGCAGCTCTGGCGTGTGTCGGTTACGAGGGGTCCGGATCGGGCGTGGCGCCTCGGCCACCTGCGCTGCGACCGTCGAGAGGCCGAGGCTCCCGATGAGAGGCGCGTCGTCAGCCGAGCGCTCTACGGCGTCGTGGACTGCGGCGTAGGTCAACGAGGGGGTGACGGCGGTGACCGCGTCAGCGAGAAGACCTCCTGTCGCGAGCAGGCCGAGCAGGACGTGCTCGGAGCCGTAGACGTGCGCTCCGAGCGCCGTGGCCTCGTGCTGCATGGCAGTCATGACATCGGTGAAAGTGTCGTCATAGATCAGCATCGTCGTCCCATCGTCGAGAGCCGCGGGTGCGGCCGTGCTTCTTGTGGACTGTCTGGCGGGTCACTTCCAAGCAGGCGGCGATGTCGGCCCACGACATCCCTGCGGCGCGGGCTCGCGCTACGTGCAGATCTTCGAGGCGCGACGCCAGCCGTCGGAGGGCCACGACCGTCCGGAGGCCTTCGGTGGGTTCGACCGAGGTGGCTTCGGTCTCCATCGCTGAGAAGTTCATGCTGTCAGCCTAGGCTGACACCTGATGGGCGTCAACCTAGGCTGACAACCTGGTTCTTCCTGAGCGTCAGCTTCAGTCAGACGACTGGTCACCGAGCGCAGCGAGCAGGACGCGCGTCAGCGGTTCGTGCCGCGCTGCCATGTCGTCGTCGAGCGCGTCGAGGAGATGCAGCACCGCCATGCGGAAGAACAGGGCCCGCAAGAGCAGCTGAGACCACTGAGGCACGTCGTGGCCGAGCTCGAAGACGCGGTCGGCGGGCCAGCCGTGCCAGCAGACGGCGTCGACGGCCGCGATGGCGTCACCGAGTCCGACGGGTCGCCAGTACGGGGCCCAGTCGATGATGGCGGGCGGCCTCGCTGGTGAGAACAGGACGTTCCCGAGGAGGTCGCCGTGGATGAGCTGCGCTGGTCCCAGGACCGGGCGGAACTCCCGCGCGAGTCGAGAGAGAATCGGCCCGCCAGGGTGGGCCACCTCTTCCCACGCCATACGGTCAGCAATGCTCCAGGGACTGTCGGACTCGTCCAGGAACGCTGGACGGGGCAGCCCGGCGACTGCTGCGTGGAAGGCCCGCCCTGCCGCGATGACATCGACGACCCGGTCCTCTGCTGCCGCACCAGGCAGCCAGGTCCAGGCTTCCCAGCCGTCGTGCACCCACCCGCCGGTCGCGGACGCGACGGGCCGCGCTGTGCAGAACGAGCTGGTGTGCTCGATCCTGCTCAGCACGTGTGACTTCCAGCGAGCCTCGTCGAGAGCGTCGTGGGCTCGCAGGACGACGTCGCCGGCACGCCAGGTGAGACCTCGACCGCCGTCGAGCCGCGTCACCGGCGTCCCGGCTACCCCGAAGGCGGCGAGCGTCGCGGGGGTCGGCGAGGGCGCGATGGTCATGTCGCCACGGTACGGCGCTCGCCTGCGCATCGCGGGCTGCGGGCACGGGGCACGTATCGGTCGGCTCAGGTGCGCAGCTCGAAAGCCGTCTGAGTGCCCATACGGACGAATCCCAGTCGCTCTCCGACCCGGGTCGACGCCGCGTTGGTGTCGCGCGATCGCCACTGTGCCACGGTGTGCTCACGAAGTGCGTGCTCGACTGCCCCTGAGGCAGCTGCGCGCCCCAGGCCTCGACCTCGGTGCTCCGCGCCGACAGCGACACCGCAGTGTGCGACGCTTCGTGGCCAGCTCTCGTACCCTGCCGCGGCGACCGGGACGCCTTCGTCCTCCGCCACGAACCAGGTGCTCATCTCCGACAGACCGCTCTCGTCGCGGTCTTCAGGTTCACAGTGAGCGATCGCCCATTCTACGGCACCTCGGTCTGCCCGGCGCACCACGTGCACTGCGGGCGCCGGAGTGAACGTCGACTCGTCGGCGTACCCGAGGAGTGCCTGCCCGATGAGCAGTGGTCGCAGGTCGACCAGTGCTGACTCGGCAGCACGAGCATCGACAAGCTCGTGTCGTGGCAGCCCGTGCAGGCAACCGATCGCTTCAGCGGGTCCCGCGACGAGCACGGAGCCACCGATGTCGACGATGACGGCGGCCGTGAAGCGCGGCCATTCCACGAACGACACCTCGGACGCGCTCAACGCACCGTCCTGTGCGCGCATCCGCTCTTCCCAGAGGCGCTCGACGACGTGAAGCGTGGCGGGACGCAAGGACGACGACATGCTGCACCCTACATTCCGGTTGCTCCGCGGACGGCCGGTGGCGGCGCGCCCCAGGAACGATCAACGGGACGTCTCCTCGGGACGCTTCACTGGACATGAAAGTCTTGCGGGTAATCGCAGAACGGCGCGCCACAGTGACGACAACCGTCGAAGTCGTCCCGTCGACCTGAGCGGCTGACCTGGATATCGGGCACCCCGCCACTTCGACCACGTCGCTCAGCCGACGTGCTGTACTGGCCAGATGGGCGAGCTGGAGATTTCTCGGCGAGATCAGGCGCACGGTGCCATGTCTGAGGTGCTGTTCTCCGTCGAGCGGGACGGACTTCAGGTCCCCGCCTTCGCGTGGTTGCCGACCGGGCGACGGCACGCGTCGGTCGTCCTGATCGGCCACGGCGGCAGCGGGCACAAAGCCATCGACCGGCATCATCGACTCGCCCTCCGGTTGGTCGTCGGTTCAGGCGTGGCCTGCCTGGCGATCGACGGTCCCTACCACGGAGACCGCGCCGTCCCAGGCGACGGTCCGCTCGACTACCAACAACGGGTCGTCGCAGAAGGACCCGCCGCGGTGCACGATCGAATGTCCCAGGACTGGCTGACCGTGCTCGCTGCAGCGTCGGAAGAATGGTCGCTCGACGGGGACGCTGTCGGCTACCTCGGGTTGTCGATGGGGTCGCGCTACGGGCTCGGGGTCTGCGCGGCGTTGGGCGCCCGGCTGCAGGCCGCGGTGATCGGCACGTTCGGCCTGGCAGCGGACGATCCCATGATGGTGGCGATGGCCGCCGACGACCTCTTGCGGACTTCGGCGGCCGAGATCACCGCGCCTGTCTTGCACCACGTCCAGTGGGACGACGAGGTCTTTCCTCGCGGCGGACAGCTCCAGCTGTTCGATCTGTTCGCGTCACCGGAGAAGATCATGCGGGCCAGACCAGGAGCCCATGGAGAAACCCGCACCGATGACGAGGCCGCGTGGTGCGAGCATCTGTCATCGCGCCTGGCCGAGAAGGTCTGACACCGAGACCGAAACTCCTGTCGATGCCCGCGCTTCCACACCCGCGTGCGCTTCGCCGAGCACCGTGTATCCGCCCTAAGCAGTCCGCGCCGCCGTAATCCCACCGTCCACCGCGATCTCCGCTCCGTGGATGTACCCAGCCCGGTCGGAGAGCAGCCACGCCACAGCATCAGCAACCTCCTCAGGCGTCCCAGGTCGCCCAGCCGGCGTCGGAGCGGTCATCGCAGCGATGACGTCCCCATCAGTCGCGTTGATCGGCGTCCGGGTCGCACCGGGGGAGACCGTGTTGACGCGCACCCCGCGGGGCCCGAACTCTGCGGCCCAGCTGCGGGCGAGCTGGATCTCGGCGGCCTTGGACGCTGAGTACAGCCCGACGATGGGGTGCCCGATGTGGGCCATCCACGACCCGATGACGACGATGGCCCCGTGGCCGCGCTCGGCCATCGCCGGGGCGAGTGCGGCGGTGAGGACGTGGGGTGCGCGGACGTTCACCGCGAGGGTGGCCTCGAGGTCGGCGTCGGTGAGGGAGACGGTGTCGACGGATGGGCACAGTGCGGCGTTGTGCACGATCGCGTCGAGCCGCCCGCCAGCCACCTCAGTCACTGCGGCGGCGAGCTCACGCAGGACGTCGGGCGCGGCAGCCAGGTCGGAGGGGACGAAGACGGCGTGCGGGACGTCGACGCCGTCACCCGCCGCGGCGAGGTCGTCGATCTCCGCGACGACGGCGTCCCCGCGGGACCTGTCGCGACCGGTGACGATCACGCGCCACCCCTGGGCGGCGAGGGTGCGGGCGGTCGCGGCGCCGATGCCGCTGGTGGAGCCGGTGACGAGGACGGTGCGCGTGTGCTCGGTGGTAGTCATGTGTCTCAGTGGACCCGGTGTCGCACCACACGCACCAGGGTGCGTGCAGCCTGGTCACGACATGACCAGGTCCACGTCGCCCTGCGCTCCTACGCTAGGTGAGTGCCTGCTGACCGTGCCGCCCTCGGGGCCTTCCTGCGCTCTCGCCGTGACCGCCTCACGCCGTCGCAGGCAGGCATCACGGCGTTCCCAGGCCCGCGGCGCGTGCCGGGCCTCCGCAAGGAGGAGCTCGCGGTACTCGCCGGGCTGAGCCCGGACCACTACAGCCGTCTGGAGCAGGGCCGCCAGCAGAACGTCACCGACGAGGTCGTGCGGGCTCTCTCGCACGCGCTGCAGCTGGACGACGTCGAGCGTGCGCACCTCCGTGACCTCGCCGCCCCGATGTCGCGTCGACGATGGGCCGGGCCAGAAGCCCCGCAGCGCCCCGACCCGGGGATGCTCCGCCTGATGTCGACGCTCGACCACGTCCCGGCGCTGCTCCTGGGGCGCCGCTCAGAGGTACTCGCGAGCAACACGTTGCTCAGCAGCGTGCTCGGCACCGCGATGGAGCCGGGGACGTCGTTCGTGCGGTGGCTGTTCCTGGACCCGGACGCGCGGACGAGGATCGTCAACTGGGCCGACTTCGCCGCCCCTGCCGTGGGTTCGCTGCGCTACGAGGTCGGACGGCACCCCGACGACCGCCAGCTCGCCGACCTGGTGGAGGAGCTGCGCTCGGGCGACCCGGACGTGGCGCGGTGGTGGGACGACCAGCGCGTGACCTTCCGCACCTCGGTGACCAAGCACGTCGCCCACCCCACCGCCGGGCCGCTCGTCTTCGGCATCGAGTCGGTCGTCGGACCGCACGACCCGGAGCAGCGCCTGGTCGTCTACACCGTCGAACCCGACTCGCCCACGGCACGGGTCCTGCCGGTTCTGGCCAGCTGGACTGCGGACGCGCAGGTGCGCAGCGGGGCCGACGGGCGGAGCTGACCGAGGCTCACCTCGACGTCGGACCCCTCTCGCCCAGCGCCGTCGCGAGGTACGGCGCCGTCCGGCTGCCCGCCTCGGCGGCGACATCAACCGGCGTCCCCGATGCCACGACCCGTCCACCCGCGTCCCCGCCCGACGGTCCGAGGTCCACGACCCAGTCCGCCGACGCCACCACGTCCATGTCGTGCTCGACGATGACGACGCTGTCCCCGGAGTCGACCAGCGACTCGAGCTGCCCCAGCAGCAGCCGCACGTCCGCCGGGTGCAGCCCCGTGGTCGGCTCGTCGAGCAGGTACAGCGTGTGCCCACGACGCACCCGCTGCAGTTCGGTGGCGAGCTTGATGCGCTGTGCCTCCCCACCTGACAGCTCGGTCGCCGGCTGCCCGAGACGCAGGTAACCGAGACCCACGTCGAGCAGCGTCCGCAGGCTGCGCGCCGCAGCGGGGATCCCGCTCAGCGCCTCGGCAGCGTCCTCGACAGTCAGCGCGAGGACGTCCGCGATGCTGCGCCCGTCGTACGTCACCTCGAGCGTCTCGTCGTTGTACCGCGCACCGTGGCACTCGGGGCACTTGCCATAGCTCCCGGGGAGGAACAGCAGCTCGACGGACACGAAGCCTTCGCCCAGGCACGTCTCGCAGCGGCCACCGGCCACGTTGAACGAGAACCGGCCGGCGGTGTACCCGCGCTCGCGGGCGAGGTCGGTCGCCGCGAAGGCCGAGCGCACCGCGTCGAACAGGCCGGTGTACGTCGCAAGGTTGGACCGGGGCGTGCGGCCGATCGGCTTCTGGTCGACCTGCACCAGACGGTCGACGTGCTCCAGCCCCTGGGCGTCGCGGACGGTAAGCACGTCGGCACGCGCGTCCGGGAGCACCGCCTCGGACAGGCCGGCCTCCTCCGACTCCTCGGCCGTCCCTTCGGCACCGTCGACGTCCTCGTCTACCGCCACCGACCCGCCTGGCAGCCCGTCCCCGTTGAGGTGGTCACGCACGACATCGCGCAGTACCCGGCTCACGAGCGTCGACTTCCCCGACCCCGACACCCCGGTCACCGCGACCAGCATCCCGAGCGGGACGCTCGCGTCGAGCCCGTCGAGGTTGTGCACCGTCACGCCCTCGACCGTCAACCAGCCCTTCGGCTCACGGACCGGGCGCTCCACCGCGCCATCACCCTGCTCAGGGAACAGGAACGGCCGCGTCACCGACTGCTCGACATCGGCCAGCCCAGCCACAGCGCCGCTGTACAGCACCTCGCCACCGCCGGTCCCCGCCGCAGGACCGACGTCGACCACCCAGTCGGCCTTCCGGACCAGGTCCATGTTGTGCTCGACGATGAACACCGAGTTCCCGGACTCCTTGAGCTGCTCGAGCACCTCCATCAGCGGCTCCGCGTCCGCGGGGTGCAGCCCAGCAGACGGCTCGTCGAGGACGTACACGACCCCGAACAGCCCTGACCGCAGCTGCGTCGCGAGCCTCAGCCGTTGCATCTCGCCGGGGGAGAGCGTCGTCGTCACGCGTCCCAGCCCGAGGTACCCGAGACCGAGGTCGGTGAGGACACCGATGCGCGCCAGCAGGTCGGTGGTGATCGCGACGGCGACGTCCGTGTGCTCACCGGACCGGTTCGTCGGCAGTGCCGGCGCGGCGTCCGTCAGCTGCGTCGTCGGCCGGATGACCTCCGCGAGCTCGGTGAGCGGCAGCGCGTTCATCTCGGCGATGGTCCGCCCCGCGAAGGTCACCGCCAGCGCCTCCTGTCGCAGCCCCGTCCCGCCGCACACCGGGCACGGCCCGGACCTGACGAACTGCAGCACCTTAGCGCGCATCGTCTGGCTGGAGGAGTCCGCGAGGATGTGGAGGACGTACTTCTGCGCGCTCCAGAACCGCCCGTTGTACGGCTTGGCCACGCGGTCGCGCTGCGGGGTGATCTGTACGACGGGCTGCTCGTCGGTGAACAGCAACCAGTCGCGGTCCTCCCGGGGCAGGTCGCGCCACGGTCGGTCGACGTCGTACCCGAGCGCGATGACGATGTCGCGCAGGTTCTTGCCCTGCCACGCTCCCGGCCACGCGGTGATGGCGCCGTCGCGGATGCTCAGCGACGGGTCGGCGACCAGCGTGTCCTCAGTGACGGTCCGTGCCACACCGACGCCGTGGCACTCGGGGCAGGCGCCGGCGACGGTGTTGGGGGAGAAGGCGTCCGAGTCGAGGCGCGTCGCGTAGCCCTCGGGGAAGGTGCCCGCGCGGGAGAACAGCATCCGCAGCGAGTTCGACAGGGTGGTCACCGTCCCGACGCTCGAGCGTGAGCTCGGCGCACCGCGTCGCTGCTGCAGCGCGACCGCGGGCGGCAGGCCGGTGATGGACTCGACGTGCGGGTCGTGCCCCTGCTGGATGAGCCGTCGTGCGTACGGCGCGACCGACTCGAGGTACCGGCGCTGTGCCTCCGTGAAGATGGTCCCGAAGGCCAACGACGACTTCCCCGACCCCGACACCCCGGTGAACGCGACGATGGCGTCGCGGGGCACGTCGACGTCCACGTCCCGCAGGTTGTTCTCGTTCGCGCCGCGGACACGGACGAAGGCGTCGGGGGTGGTGGGGGTGTTGTTGAGCATCGTGCGACCCTAGGCCGGGCCTCGGGTGGCTGCGACCTGGGTGCGCGGTTCGGGTCGAAGGTCACTCCGAGCGGACGCAGCGACCACCGCCTGGCACGATGCTCCTATGGCTCGCCTACGCACGACTCTGCCCAAGGACTTCGCCGACCTGCTGCGCTCGTCGTCGCTGGACGAGCTCGTGGCGGTCTTCGACCGCTGCGCGGTCGACGCCACCGGCGGTCACACCAAGAGCACGGCTCTCGGGTTCGTGGACTGCCCCGACGGGCTGGTCCGCTGGCTCGTCGACCAGGGCGCCGACGTCGACGCGGTCGACACCTACGGCGCGACGCCGCTCTGGACCCGGGCAGCGAGGGGCCGGCCCGAGCAGATCCCGCTGCTGCTGAGCCTCGGGGCGGACCGTGACCACACGACCCGGGGCGGGGTGACGCCGCTGCACGCAGCGGCCGAGAACCAGCGCGACGCCACGGTCGAGGCGCTCCTCCGTGCGGGCGCGGACGTCCGCGCGACGACCGACCGCGGCGACACGCCCCTCAAGCGCGGCCTGGTCAGCACGACCAACGCGTCGATCGCCGCGATGGCCGACGTCGCGAGGCTGCTCCTCGAGGCGGGCGCCGAGGTCGACGACTCGATGCGCTCCCTGGTCGAGCGCATCGGCGAACGTTTCGAGTTCCACCGCGCAGGCTTCAACGCCGACTTCCTGCCCGAGACCGATGCCGGCCTGCGGGAGCTGTACCGCCTGTTCGGCGCGGAGCCCGCACCGGAACGCGTCGTGCACGACGGTGTCGCTCCCATCCACGTGCCCGCCGGCACCTGGCAGGCGCAGCACGCGGCGTTCTGGGAGCTGCTCGTCCCCTCCAAGGGCGCGGCGCAGACCGCGCAGGGCGAGGCGATCCGGATCACCGGTCGCGTCCACGACGAGGTGTTCCGCAACGGTGGTGCCAACTGGGACCGCGACTTCCGCCGGATGCTCGACGTCCTGGTCGAGCTCTGCAGCTCGGGCGTCCCGCTCGGCGCAGAGCACCTCGACGAGCTGCGCGCCCTCACGCACCAGTTCGAGCGCGGGAGCGCGCCGGACGAGGTCCTCGACCGGCTCGACGAGCTCGCCGTGGTGTGGGTCGCGCAGAACCCCACGCCGATCCCGTGCCCGGCTGTTCCCTACAGGCGCTGACCGGTCAGCGCCTGGTCTCGACGCCGTTCCCAGCCGCGCCTGGGGCCCTCGCTGCGCAGGCGTCGGCCGTCCCCCGATAGTTCTCCCCATCCAGGTCAGAGCGTGTTCCGCGCTACGTTGACCGGATGCGCGGACTCTATGCACTCAAACCCTGGTACACGAACCGTCTGGCGTCCGTCCTGCGGTTCGCGGTCGCCCGGGACGTCTCGCCCGACGTGTTCACCGCCGTCGGCGTCGTGAGCGCGCTCGGTGCTGGTGTTGCGATCGCCTTCGGCAGCTGGATCATCGCCCTGGTGCTGCTGGCCGGACGCCTGGCCGGGGCGAACCTCGACGGCGCGGTCGCCCGCGCCCAGGGGGTGAGCCGCCCGTGGGGCTTCGTCCTCAACGAGCTCGGCGACCGCGCAGGGGACCTCGCGATGTTCGCCGGGCTGGCGGTCCTCGCGGCGCGGACCGACTCGCTCGACTGGGGGACCGGGTGGGTGCTGGTGGCCGCGGTGTGCGCGACCCTCCCGACCTTCGCCTCCCTCTCGGGCGCTGGCGCCGGTGCCCAGCGGCTCAACGGTGGCCCCTTCGGCAAGACCGAACGGTGCGCTGCCGTCGTCGTCGCGACCGTTGTCCCCGCGTGGATCCCGGTGATCAGCGTCGTGATCGTCGTCGGCTCGCTGGTGACCACGGCTCTCCGGCTCCGCAGCATCCACCGCGTCCTCTCGACCGCGCCTGCCGGACCCGCGAGCACCTCGGCCGGCACCCCGTGAACCCCTTCGGGGCAGGCGCCGACCCCGTCGCCGCGTGGTTCGGCCTCGACCGGGCTGCGTTCACCATCGACGTGCACCTCGGCCCGTGGCACGTCTTCCTCGAGGGGCGCGCGGTGTTCCTGCTGCTCGTCTCGGTGGTGATCATCGGTGTCGCCGCCGTGCCGGTGTTCCTCTCGGGGAAGGCCGAGCTGCGGCGCCGCTGGACGACGTGGGCGTGCATCCTGCCGATCATCGGCGTGCCCATCTGGTTCGGGGCCGGGACCACCGCCGCTCTCGCCGCCGCGATCGGCATCCAGGCGGTGCGCGAGTTCTCCCGGCTCGCGGCGCTCCCGAAGCCCGAGACGTGGATCCTCTTCGCGCTGGCCGTCGGGTACCCGGTGGCCGCGTGGCTCGACCCGAGCCTGCTCGCCCTGGTCCCGCTCATCGCCCTGCTCTGCGCCGCCCCGGCGCTGCTCAGCGCCGACACGACCGACGGGGTCCGACGCGGCGCCATGACAGCCTTCGGGTCCATCTGGATCTGCTGGTCGCTGTCGAACCTCGTGCTGGTGTGGGGCGACGCGTACCTCATCTGCTTCGCGGCCGCGGCCGCCGACGTCGCCGCCTGGTGCGGCGGCAACGGGCTGCGCCGCCTCGGCTGGGCGCGACGCCCGCTGTCGCCGCTCAGCCCGAGCAAGACCGTCGGCGGGGTCGTCGGTGCGCTGGTCGGTACTGTTCTTGTCCTCGCCCTCCTCGGCTCGCTGTCGGTCGGGCTCGTCGTTGCTGTCGTCGTCGGAAGCGTTGGAGGAGACCTCTTGGAGTCCATGGTGAAACGTCACGCAGGGGTCAAGGACGCGGGTACCTGGCTCCCCGGCTTCGGCGGGATCCTCGACCGCGTCGACTCGTTGCTGCTCGTCCTGCCGCTCGCGGCGGTGCTCGCATGACCGCGCGTCGGCGCGTAGGCATCCCGCGCGGACCGAACGTCGCCGGGGCCCTGCGTCGGGGGATGTGGCGCCAGCTGTTCACCGTGGTCGGTGGGTACCGGGTGCGGGGGAGCGCGCCCTACGAGGCGATGGTCATCGTCGCCAACCACTCCTCCCACGCCGACACCCCGGCGCTGCTCGCCGCGTTCCCGTCGCCGTACAAGCCGGTGGTCGTCGCCGCGGACGACTACTGGTTCTCCGACGTGTGGCACCGCGCGCTGCTGCGCATCGCCATCGGTGCCGTCCCGGTCCGCCGGTCCGGTGGCGCGTACGACGACCTCGTCGAGAGCGCGCAGCAGGTGCTCGGCAAGGGCTCGAGCCTGCTCATCTTCCCCGAGGGCACCCGCAGCCTCGACGGGCAGCTCGGCGACTTCCGCTCCGGTGCGCTGCGGATCGCGAAGGAGTTCGACGTACCGCTGCTCCCCGTCGCGCTCGTCGGCACCCGTGACCTGCTCCCCAAGGGCGGGAGGTTCACTCCGGGACCCATCGAGGTGCGGCTCGGCGAGCCGATCCAGCCCGAAGACCTCGTCGACGGGGACATGAGCCCGGTGGTCGACCAGATCACCGACCTGCTGTCCCGCGGCGAGCCCACCGCGCCCGACGACCCCGCGTGGACCGCCCTGCACCGCCTCATGGAGTCGAAGGCCGGCATGGGTGCCGCCGCGGCCTGGGGCTTCGCCGAGGCCATCAGCTGGCCCGTCACCGCGGAGATGTTCCTGTCGGTGTTCGCCGCCGCCCACCCCCGCAAGGTCCTCCCCGCAGCCGGCTGGCTCGCGGTCGGGTCCGTGGCAGGGGTCGTCTTCACCGCCGTCTGCGCGCGGCACGACCGCACCCCGCCGGCGCCGCTGACCACCGCCGGCATGCGCACCGCGGCCGCGGACCACATGGCTGCTGGCGCGCAAGGCATCTGGCGACAGGCGCTCAACGGCGTCCCGGTAAAGGTCTACGCCGCCGAGGCCGGACGCCGACGCATCCCCCTCGCACCGCTCGCCGCGCACGCGCTCGGCGCGCGGGGCGCCCGGGCGCTGGCGCTGGGGGCCGTGGTTGCCGGGGTGTCGTACAAGGCGCAGCCGATGCTCAGGCGTGCGTACCGGACGTACCTCGGGACGTCAGGTGCCGGGTACGCGGCTGGATTGTCGCTCGTGATCCGGCGGTGGCGGTAGTTCTGCAGGCAGGCCCGACGAATACCCCGGAGGAGCCGATCTCCGTCTGGGGCTGATGTGGTGCAGGTCGTCCCGCGCGAGGAGCGACGGATGAGCACCCGCGGACGGTCACACCAGGGCCCTCCCGGTCCACCGACCGCCTGTGCTGACGGAGGCTCCGCGGGTTGCAGGTGCGCGTCGGGTCGAGGTGCTCTCGAGCGCAGGCCCGTGATTCACCCGGTGCGATCCAGCGTGGCTGCGCGTCTCGCCCTGTCGCTCGGGACAGGTCCGCTACATTCCACGTGACCCAGTGGTGTTCCGTGGCGTGTGGAGACAGCGATGAGCGACGAGATCGAGATCATCAACGATGGTGAGGGTGTCGCGATCTTGGGCGACCCCGCGGTCGTCGAGCAGTACCTCAGCTCGGTGGGTCTGGAGTCGAAGGAGCTCCCGACACGACGTCTCGGGGCGTCGATGAGCGCAGCGGCCGGCATCGCTCAGGCGGGCTCCGGTATCGCAGCCAGCTCTGGACGGTGGGTGAAGCTCACGGAGAAGTCCGCCGCTGCACTGAAGCAGTCCACCCTCATGAAGGGATCGAGCACAGGAGTCAGCAGGGCTGTCCTCACCGAGAACGGCGGCAAGATCAAGGGCATCCTGGAGATCGTCCAGACCCCTGCGTCGATCCTCACCAATCCCGCGATGCTCGCCGGCGTGTCCGGCATCATGGCGCAGGTGGCAATGCAGCAGGCGATGGACGAGATCAACGACTACCTGGCTGTGATCGACGCGAAGGTCGACGACGTGCTGCGGGCTCAGGAGAACGCCGTCCTGGCCGACATGATCGGCGTCGACCTGATCCTCGCGGAGGCCATGACGTTGCGTGAGCACACGGGCCGGGTCTCTGACGTGACCTGGTCGAAGGTGCAGTCCACGTCCTTCTCGATCGCCAGGACCCAGGCCTACGCGCTCGGTGAGATCAAGGGCATCTCGGAGAAACTCGAGAAGCAGGTCCAGGTCGGTGAGATCGCGAGTCTCTCAGCCACGTCGCGCGCAAAGGTGCTGGACTGGCTCGCGGTCCTCGCGCGGTGCTGTGCGCTGCAGGACGGCATCGCGGTGCTGGAGCTCGACCGCGTGCTGGACTCCTCGCCCGAAGATCTGGAGACGCACCGGTCTGGCGTACTGGCGGCCCGTCGCGACCGGGTCCAGCTCATCGTCCGGAGCACCCAGAGCCTGCTGGAGCGTGTCGACGCTGCGTCCCAGTCCGCCAACACGAAGGTGCTGCTGCACCCGGTGGCAGCTCGGACCGTCGTCCAGGTAGGGAACCACGTGACCCGTGACGTCCTCGACTTCCAGCTCCGTCTCGGCGTCGACGGGGAGCGCGGCGCTCTCGAAGCGCGCCGCTGGCGAGACGCGGTCGGTGACGTCCGGGACAGGACGATGGAGACGGGGATGGTCGGGGTCGCCGTCGCGGCAAAGCTCGGCAACGACACGGTCGGCCGGACCAGGTCGATGACAGGCAGAGCGGCCGGTGGCGCAGCGCGGCGCCTGGCGCGTCTTCGCGGAGGCGACCAGGGTGAGCAGGCGGTCGAGAAGACATCTGAGGATCCTGGCTACGACGAGTAGTCCTCATCGGCGGCGCGCGGGGTGGAGCACGGGCTAGCGCTTCTTACCATTCGTAAGTTACGGTAGGTAAGTAGAAGGGGCGTCGCCGCCCCACCACATCGACCGCCGGAGGACACCGTGACTGCCGACTCCCTCCCACCCCCACGCACACGCCTCTCTCGAGACGCCCGCCACGCCCAGCTCCTCGACGTCGCCCGGGACCTCATCCGCGACGACGGCACCGACGAGCTCACCCTCGCCCGCCTCGCCGACCGCGCGGGCGTCACGAAGCCGTTGGTCTACGACCACTTCGGCGACAGGTCCGGCGTCCTCGCCGAGCTCTACCGCGCCTTCGAGGCCCGCCAGCGCAACACCCTTGCCGCAGCCCTCGACGGTGCTGGACCGGCCCTGCCTGACGTGGCCGCGATCGTCGCCAGCGCCTACGTCGACTGCTGTATCGCCGAGGGCCGCGAGCTCGCCGACGTCGTGTCCGCGCTCGCCGGCTCGCCCACCCTCGACGCGCTCCGCCAGGAGGCGCAGGACGAGTACCTCGCCATGTGTCGCGACGCCCTCACACCGCACTCGAGCGCGCTCGACGCCGCGGGCCTCGTCGGGATCGTCGGAGCCGGCGATGCCCTCGGCCGCGCAGCCATCACCGGCCGCATCGGCGCCGACCGTGCTCGAGCTGCGCTGACCAAGGTGGTCACCGCGCTGGCATCCGGAGAAATGCCAACCCCCTCCGACGCGACCGCCTGACCCCGGCGCTCAGCCCCTCGCTTCAGCCCCCACCACCCCACAAGCCCAGCCGCACCGCCGCTCGGGCAGCTTCGCCGCGCCCGACTGCGACGCCACCTCTCCAGCCCCCACCCCGATGACCAGCCCTAGGAGCCCCCCATGATCGAGAACCCGCCCACCCCTGGCAGCGCCCTCTGGGTCTACGCCCACCCCCGCCGAGGTTCCTTCAACGACCTCCTGTTCCAGGCCGGCACCGAGGCCCTCTCCGCGACGCGCGACGTCGCCACCTCTGACCTGTACGCCCAGGGTTTCGACCCGGTGCTGAGCACGCGTGACCTCGGCGACCTCGCCGACACCCCGGGAAACATCGCCGAGCAGGTCGGCGAGGCTTTCTCTGCGGGCCGTCTCCCCGACGACGTCCGCGCCGAGCAGGCCAAGCTCGCCGCCGCCGAGCTGCTCGTCATTCAGTTCCCGCTCTGGTGGTACGGCCCGCCGGCCATCCTCAAGGGCTGGCTCGACCGCGTCCTCACCGCGGGATTCGCCTACGGCGACATGGACCCCGAGCTCGGTGTCCCGCGCCGCTACGGCGACGGCGGCCTCACCGGACGGAAGGCCCTCGTCGTCGTCACGGCGGGGGAGGACGAGCGCACCATCGGCCCGCGCGGCATCAGCGGCGACATCGACGCCCTGCTGTTCCCGCTGACCCACGGCACGCTCTGGTACACCGGGATCGAGACCCTCGACCTGCACGTGGTCACCGACGCCGACACCCTCGACGCGTCAGCCGTCGACCGCGAGACCGAGCGCCTCCGCAGCAGGATCGCTGGCCTGAGTACCGAGAACGTCCACCCGTACCGCCGTCTGCGCGACGGCGACTACCAGGGCACCCGCGCCCTCCGCGACGACCTCGCCCCCGGCCGCACCGACCTCGGCATCCACCGGGTCCAGCCCGGCTGACCGCCCGGACCCGCCCTCCCTCATGCCCGAGGCGCGCCGCCGCACCCCTCCGCGGAGCACCACGGGATCGCGCCCCGAGCATGAGAGTGGGTGGGCTCCGGTCAGGAGAAGGCGGTGCGGACGAGCTCGCTGACCTTGGCGAGCGTCGGGTCGTCGATCTCGGTGAGGAACCAGGCCGAGGGGTGCAGCGTGGTGCCGGGCTCACGGGCCACGGTGGCCTTCTCCGAGAGGCCGAGCGACATGTTGCCGTCGTCGAGCCGGAAGAACACGACGACCGGCGCGGTCCGGCTGGTCGCGTACCCGGGCATGCCGTACCAGATGCGCGGCTTGAGCTTCGGGCCGGCACTGAGGATCGTCTCGTGCAGACGTGCTCCGATGGTGGCGTAGGGCTCGGGCCACCCGGCGATCTTGTCGACGACGTCCTGGAGGTCCTGCGTCGCCTTGTCCGGCTTCGACGCCTTGGCAGTCGTCGGTTCCGTGCTGGACTTGGTCGTGGACATGGGGTCCGCCCTTCTCTCGCGCCGCACCGCGGCATGGTGACGACAGCCTCCCCGGTCGGGTCGGCTGCGCAATCTCCACCGCGGACGTGTCCTGGCCGGGGCCAGTCCTCTCTGCGGACGTGTCAGACGAGCACTTCGTCATCGACTGCGTGAGGGCACACGAGGTGCCGCCAGCCACGATAGCAAGACCGGCCGACAGGCGTCACGGCCGGTGACCTACCCTGAGCACGTGCGACCGACCGACCCCGCAACCAGCGCCGGGACCGCACCCGTGCAGTCTCCGAGGCGGATCGCCGAGGGGTACATCCTCACCACCGAGGAGTACGTCGTCGACGGCGAGGTCACGTGGCCGGCGCACGAGCACGCGGAGAGCGAGCTGCTGTGGTGCGCGTCGGGGTCGGCGAGCCTCGAGGCCGACGGTCGCCGCTGGACGATCCCGCCGAGCCTGGCGGTGTGGGTCCCTGCGGGTGTCCGGAACGCCGCGGGCGCGGCAGCCGGCTCGTTGGTCCGTGCGACGTTCTTCGACGTGGCCGCCACACGGCTCGTGGACGTGCCGGACGTCGTCACGGGCGTCGCGATGACCGACGCGGTGCGCGTCCTGCTGATGCACAACCACCTACGTGACCTCGACGACGCCGCACGGCGCCGGCTCCACCGCGTGGTGCTCGACCTGCTGGTCCCCGTGCCCCACGAGTCCTTCGACCTGCTGCTGCCGCGGACCGGCCACCTGCGGTGGGTCGCGGAGTCGATCCTCGCCGACCCGGGGGACCGGCGGACCACGGAGGAGTGGGCCAGCCGCTGCGGCCTGCACCCGCGTACCCTCGCGCGGCAGTTCCACGCCGAGACCGGTGTCACCTTCACGAGGTGGCGGATCCTCGCCCGGATGCAGTGGGCCATCCGCGAGCTGGCGCTCGGGGCGCCTGTGCTCGCGGTGTCGCGGCAGGTCGGGTACCGCAGCCCCAGCGCGTTCCTCGCGCACTTCCGCGAGCTCACGGGGCAGACGCCGACCGCGTACGTGGGCCGCCCGGCACCGGTGGTGGACGAGCCCGGACCTGGGGCTCACCACGTGCGCGGTCCTGAGGCTCACGACGTGCAGAAACAGAAGGAAGTCGTCCCCCGAGCGACACGGGTACCGAGTTAGGTTAGGCAAGCCAAACCTTGCTGGCCGCGCTCGCGGTCCTCACCTCCCTGGAGACCCATGTCCTCGCTCCCGCGCGCCCGCAGCGCGTCTCTCGACCCTCGTGGCCACCGCCGTCAACAGCGCCGTGCCCTCGCAGCCGTGGCCCTCGTGTCGACGCTGTTCCTCAGCGCCTGCTCGTCCGATGCGGCGCCCTCCGACGAGCCCGACGGCACCTGGACCTACCAGAGCGACTTCGGTCCGGTCGAGATCCCGGAGAACCTCGAGCGGATCGTGTCCGTCGACTTCTACACCCCCGCCGCCCTGATGGACCTCGGTGTCACGCCGGTGGGCGTCGTCAACACCTACCTCACCGACACCGAGGGAGCCGCCATCCCCGGCCAGTACACCGAGGCGGTCGCGGAGCAGGGCATCGGGTCGATCGGGGAGTACTACGAGCTGAACCTCGAGGCGATCGTCGCGGCAGACCCGGACCTGATCATCGCGACCGACGACTTCCTGCCCATCGAGGACCCGATGCGCGAGAAGCTCGAGCAGGTCGCCCCGATCCTCACCTTCACCGCCCGCGACGGAGACAGCTGGCGGACGCGTGCGACCGAGCTCGCCGTGATCCTCGACAAGGAGGACGAGCTGCAGCCGCTCGTCGAGGAGTACGAGGCTCGCCGTGACGCGATCAAGGACGAGTACGCCGACATCCTCGACAGCTACGCCGTCACCGTGCTGGCCCCCGAGCCCGACGAGTGGGGGACGTACGCCGACACACACTTCTCCACCCCGATCCTCCGCGACCTCGGCGCGACCTTCCGCGAGCAGGAGGACGACGAGGTCAACGAGAACGGCTTCCCCAGCTGGTTCTCCTACGAGAGGCTCGACCGGCTCTCGAACGCCGACGTCGTCTTCGTGCTGCCGAAGGTCGACACCGACGTGATGGCCCGCCTCGAGTCCAACGGGATATGGACCAGCCTGCCCGCGGTCCAGGACGGTCTGGTCTTCGAGTACATCCCGCTGTCGCCGACCGGCTCCTACGGTTGGGCGACGGAGAACCTCGACGACCTCGAAGCGCTGCTCGGCGAGGTCCAGGCCGCCATCGACGCGAACGCCTGACCGAAGAACCTGCGCGGGGTGCTCGGCTCCTTCTCGACGAGCGGCACCGTCTCGACGAGCATCCCGCGCACGGGACTCGTCACCCGGCAAGATGGTCCCGTGACACTCTTCGACCCCACCTTCGCCGCGACGCCCGGCATCGAGCGTCGCCGCTCGACTCCCCATACCGTCGGCGCCGCGGTCGGTCTGGTCCTCGTGCTCGTCGGCCTGGTGCTCCTCTCGCAGAACGTCCTGACGGTTGCGGAGTGGGCCCGCGACGGACTCCAGGACTCGTCGCGAGCACGCTACCGCGCAGGCGCGGGGCTCATGGTCCCGATGCTGTACCTCGCAGGGTTCTTCCTGGTCGGGTACTGCATCCGGTACCTGCTGGTCGACGCCCGCCCCTGGACGCGCACGGACACCGGGACGCGGCTGCGCTCCCTGTACGAGGGCTGGTATCTCGGCGACGCCCGGTTCTTCGAGGACCTGCACGCACGGCTCGCCTCGGGCGACCCCACGCGCTACACCCCGATGCCCGAGCGCGACAAGCGCGGACACTCGGGCCTGCGCATCTGGACCGCCGCCGCGGATCGCACTGCCTACGTCGGCCTCACCTGGGGGCCGCGACGCAAGACGACGCTCAACGCCCCGATGATCGTCCTCGTCGGCCCGGCGTACGACGCCCTCCTCGCCGCGAAGCGTGCGCGCTTCGAGAAGCCTTCTCGCGACGCCGAGCGTTCTCGCTGGTGAGCAGGCCCGTCCGGGCGCCCCAGCAGGAATGCCTGCTCAGGCCGCGGGCTACCATTGCCGCATGGTGCGCACGAAGGTCGAGCAGAAGATCTTCGTCGCCGCGCTCGAGATCCTCCGCAGCCGCGGTCCGCTCGCCGTGAGCGTCGAGTCGGTGGCCGCCGCCTCCGGCGTCGCGAAGACGACCATCTACCGTCGGTACGCCAACCGCGACGAGATGCTCACCGCCGCTGTCGCCTCCATCGCGGCCGAGACCGAGATCCCCGAGAGCCTCTCCGCGCACGACGCGATCCGGTGGGTGCTGCGGCACGCCACGGACACCATCGAGAACGTCGTGGGGCGCGGCACCGTCGCCGCGGTCCTCGTCGACGCCGACCCTGCCTTCACGACGCTGCTCCGCGGCCTCATCCGCACGTCGGCCAGCCCGTTCCGCGACGACCTGCGGGCACGCTCCGAGCGCGGCGAGATCAAGCGCGACCTCGACATCGAGCTGGTCATCAGCATGCTGCTCGGCGCCGTGGTCGCCGAGCTGGTCCGCGGCCGCCCCACGGACGCCGCCTGGGTCGAGACGGTCCTCGCCCTCGTCTGGCCGGCGCTCGAGCCTGTCTGACCACGGTCGCTGCGCCGCCTGAGCCCGGGACCACGAGAGCCCGCGAGGTCACCTACCCCGCGGGCCCTGCGAGTCCCGGTCCTCCGAGTCGCAGCCCTGCTAGTCCGCGACCACCTTGTTCGGGTTGAAGTGCGCCCCGGGGTCCGCGCCCTCGAACAGCGCCGTCATCACCTTGACGCCCTCGGGGGAGATGTCCTGCTCCAGCCACGCGGAGTGCTCGCGTCCCACGCCGTGGTGGTGCGAGATGGTCGCGTGGTTGTCGACGAAGGCCTGCTGGATGGCGCTCTTGACCGTGTCGTACTCGGTGAGCGGGTCGTCCTGGAACACGAAGGCGAAGGTGAAGTACAGGCACGCGCCGGAGTGGTACGAGTGCGAGAGGTGCGACATGATCCAGCCGGTCACGCCGATCTCGGCGTAGGCCTTGTGCGCGGCCTCGTAGACGGCGTCGTGCACCTGGTTGAGCCTCGACCACGGCGCCGCGGTCTCCGACACGTCGCCGGCGGCGCCCATGTCGAGCAAGAAGTCGCGCAGGTACGGGGTGTCGAACTTCTTCTGGTCGTACAGCAGGCCAGGGCCCTCGCCGACGCCCATGCCGCCGTGCTTCTTGACGATCGCGTCGACGAGCTTCTTCTGGTGCTTGGCGTGCGCGACGCCGCCCTCGTAGCCGATGAACGACAGGCAGATCGTGTCGAGGTCCCAGCCCTTGGAGGACATGATCTTGGGCAGGGCGGTCTCGGCGGTGAACTTGGAGAACCCGCTGCGCTTCTTGCTCGTCGCGAGCGTGAAGGCGGTCTCGCGCGCGTCGGAGATGCGGGTGATCGACGGCGACGCGTCGGACTCGGAGATCGCCTGCATCGCGGCGACGCCCGCCTCCCAGGTGGGGAAGAAGTACGCGTAGATGTTCCGCTTCTCGGGGATGCGGTGCACCTGGACGGTGACCTCCGTGATGACGCCGAGGCGGCCCTCGCTGCCGAGGATCATCTCGCGGACGCTCGGCCCGCTCGACGTGCTGGGCAGCGGGCGCAGCACGAGGACGTCGCCGGGGCGCACGACGCGCAGGCCGCGGGCGATGTCGGCGATGTCGCCGTACTTGTCGGACTGCATGCCGGTCGAGCGGGTCGCGACCCAGCCGCCGACGGTCGAGTGCGTGAAGCTGTCGGGGAAGTGCCCGATGGTCCAGCCCTTCGCGTTGAGCTGCGCCTCGAGGTCGGGGCCCTGGGCGCCGGCCTGCACGCGGGCGAGGCCGGAGTCGGCGTCGATGTCGACGACCTCGCGGAGCCGACCGAGGTCGAGGGACACCACGGTGCGGGTCTCGGCGGGGAGCGGCTCGAGGCTGCCGGCGATGTTGCTGCCCCCGCCGAAGGGGATGATCACGGCGTCGACGGCGACGGCCGCGTCGACCACGCGCTGCACCTGCGCCTCGTCGGCCGGGTACACGACGACGTCGGGGGAGCGCAGGATCTGGTTCCCGCGGATGCGCACGAGGTCGCGCAGGCCCTTGCCGTAGGTATGGATGACGCGGACCATGTCGTCGGTCGTCACGTGCTCGCCGCCGACGATGGCCGTGAGCTCACGGACGAAGCCCTCGGACGCGCGGCTGGCCGGGACGTCGACGTCCTCGAAGGACGGCTCGCTCGCGCGCGTCGCGGAGCCGAGGTCGAGCCCGACAGCCTTCTCCACGAAGGGGGCGAAGCCGGGCTTGTCCTCGTGGTGGAACCCCACGCCCTCGTTGCCCCAGCCCCACCACTTCATGTGCTTGACGGTGTCGGTCATCGTGTTCCCTTCTGGACGTGCACCAGGGCGCCGGAGGGCACGGAGGCATGGAGTCGGTGGATCTCGTCGGCGAGGCGGGCGGAGAACTCCGCCGGGGTCTCGTCGGGCTGGGGGAGCATGGGCGCGCCGAACACGACGTCGACCGGGGGCCGGCCGCGCTTGGGCCAGCTCACGCCGCTCGGCATCGCCGTCGCCGTCCCGACGAGCGCCACGGGCACGCAGGGCACCTCGGTGGCGATGGCGAGAGCCGCGGCGCCCTTCTTGAAGGGGCGGATCGCCCCGGACTTGGTCCGACCGCCCTCGGGGAAGATGAGCAGCGGCACGCCGCGCTCGAGCAGCTTGCGGGACGTCCCGCCGCGCTTGCGCTCACCGTTGCGCTCGACCGCGAAGGCGCTGAAGAAGAGGGTGGTGAGCGCCTTGCGCCACCACACGTCGAAGAAGTAGTCGGCGGCCGCGCCGGCAGCGAGGTACCGGGAGTGCTTGCGGGGCAGCCACCCGAGGATCAGCGGCGCGTCGAGGTGGCTCGCGTGGTTCGCGACGACGATGAACGGCGGGCGCAGGTGCGTCAGGTGGTCCTGACCGTGCACCGACACCTTGACGGTCGAGCGCACCACGGGTTTGAGGAACCCGCGCTGCGCGACGAACCGGACCGCTGCGACACCCTTGGAGCTGAAGCGGTCGACCATCAGGAGTCCTCGGTTCGTACGGTGCGGGTGGGGGCGTCGGTGCCGGGGCTGGCGGTGGGCGGGCTGGCGGTGGGCGGGCTGGTGTCGGGCGGGGAGTCCCGTCTGCTCGACGAGATTCTGCCCGAGATCTGCCGGACCGTCGCGCGCGGCAGGTGCCGGGCGAGCCATCCGATGACGCGGTAGCGCCGGGAGGGGACCGAGACGACCCGTCCCCGGGCGGAGTCGCGGAGCGCGGCGAGGGCCACGTCGGCTGGTTCGGTCCACAGCCAGCCGGGCACGGAGCTGCGTCGCTCGCCGTCGCGCGCGTGCCAGTCGGTGCGCACCCACCCGGGCAGCACGGCGGTCACGGTGACGCCGGTGCCGTGCAGCTCGACCGAGAGGCCCTGGGAGTACGACGTCACCCACGCCTTCATCGCGGCGTAGGAGCCGGTGGTGAACAGGCTCTGCAGGCTGGACACGTTGATGATCGCGCCTGAGCCGCGGGCCGACATGGCCCGGCCGGCGGCTCCGCCGAGGACCAGCACCGCGCGGCACATGACGTCGAAGCCGAGGTCGTGCGAGGCCACGTCGCGGGAGACGAGCGGGGTGCGGACGCCGGACCCCGCGTTGTTGACGAGCAGCTCGACCGGGCGCGTCGTGTCCTCGAGCCGTGCCGCGACCCGCTCGACGTCGGCGCGGACGGCAAGGTCGGCGCGCAGGGTGTCGACGGTGATCCCGTGGGTGGAGGCCAGTCTCGTCGCGGAGTCCGTGAGGCGTCCTTCGTCTCGGGCCACGAGGACGAGGTCGACGCCACGGGCAGCCAGCGCCTCGGCGAACGCGGCGCCGATGCCGGAGGTGCCGCCCGTGATGAGAGCAGTAGCCATGGCGGACAGCGTACGCTACGACGACCGTAGCGAAGGTCGGTAGACTCCGCTGAGATCATGCTCCTGACGGAAGGTGAAGGCATGTCGGAATCCCGGGACTCGTCCGTGGATCAGGCCCGGTTCCCGGCCCCGGACTTCGACGTGCGCGACTACGCCCGCACCGCAGCAGGGAGCCACCGAGAGGTCATCGACCTCGCCGCCTTCCGCTCCCAGCCGCTGTCCGCAGAGACCCTCCGCGTCCTCCGGTACGTCCAGGTCGTCGAGCGCTCGACCATGACGCACCTGCGCAGCGTGCTCGTGACGGCAACCCACAAAGATGCGCGGATCACCGCATTCTTGGTGACCTGGGCCTTCGAGAAGTTCTGGGTCGCCGACGCCCTCGCGCAGATCCTGCTGGCCCACGAGCCGGAGGGCACCGAGCCCGACCGCTCCGCGCTGCGGACACCGACCGAGCGGACGATCCGCGAGTCGGTCTACGCCAACATCGTCGGCGTCCCGATGATCGCCGTGCACATGACGCAGGGCACCGTCGACGAGTGGCTCACCCAGGCCGCGTACCGGCGCCTGGCCGAGCTCGACCCGCACCCAGAGCTGGTGGCGGTCGTCGACAGGTTCCTGGAGATCAAGGCGCGCCAGCTGAGCTTCTTCGAGGCGCAGGCCCGGTTCCGGCTCGCCGAGTCGCCCCGGGCGCGGAAGATCACCCGCAGGCGGCTCGCCAAGACCCCCTGGCCCATCGGCGCGCGTGCCGAACCGCGCAGCGAGACTGAGTTCTACTACTCCTACCTCTTCTCCGGACAGCCCGAGCGTCTCCTCGAGATCGACTCGCACGTCTCCTCCCTCCCCGGCCAGTCCGGGCTGGATCTCCTCCGAAAGGCTGCCCGGCTGTGACCCACGAGCCCGCACCCCCGCACGCACCGACCCCTGAGCCCGCGCTGGCTCCTGAGGCGGGACTGTCCCTCACCACCGAGCACGTCTTCGTCACCGGGGGCACCGGGTTCGTCGGCCAGGCCATCATCGAGCGCCTGCTCATCTCCCACCCGGGCACGCGCATCACCGTCCTGGTGCGCGGCAAGGGCAGCAAGACCCCGGCGGAGCGCCTCACCGGGATCCTCCGCAAGCCCGTCTTCGCGCGGTGGCGCGAGCAGCTCGGCGACGAGGCCGCGCGTACCGAGTTCGCGCGCCGCGTGACCGCCCACGAGGGCTCGCTCAGCGACGTGGGGACGCTCCCGGACGACATCGACGTCGTGCTGCACAGCGCCTCGACCGTGTCCTTCGACCCGCCGATCGACGAGGCCTTCGAGACCAACGTCGGCGGCGCCACCGGCCTGTACGGCGCGCTCCTCGCGAGCGGCAGCGACCCGCACGTCGTGCACATCTCGACCGCGTACGTCGGCGGGATCCGCAAGGGCGTCGCCCCCGAGGCGTCGCTGACGCACGAGGTCGACTGGCGCGCCGAGCACGACGCCGCGCTGTCGGCCCGGGTGCGCGTCGAGCTCGAGTCCCGCCAGCCGGAGGCCCTGCGCCGCCACCTGGGCACCGCGAAGGCGCAGCACGGCAAGGCCGGCCCGCAGCAGGTCGCGCGCCTGGCCGAGACGGCCCGCACCGAGTGGGTGCGCGAGCGCCTCGTCGACTACGGCCGGATGCGCGCCGAGAGCCTGGGCTGGACCGACGTCTACACCCTCACCAAGGCCTTCGCCGAGCGCGCCGCCGAGGAGCTCTGGGCGCAGAGCGGCCACCGCCTGTCGGTGGTGCGACCGTCCATCATCGAGAGCGCCCTGCACCACCCCTTCCCGGGGTGGATCGACGGCTTCAAGGTCGCCGACCCGCTGATCATCGCCTACGGCCGCGGCCAGCTGAAGGACTTCCCGGGGCTGCCCGACTCCGTCCTCGACATCATCCCGGTGGACTTCGTGGTCAACGCCGCGCTCGCCGCGGCCGCGCGCCCGGCCGTCGCGGGGGAGCCGGAGTACTTCCAGGTGGTGTCCGGGACGACCAACCCGCTGCCGTTCCACCGCATGTACGAGAACGTCAACGAGTACTTCACCGCCAACCCGCTGCCCGACGAGAAGGGCGACATCGCCGTCCCGCTGTGGCGGTTCCCCGGGGGCGAGAAGGTCGAGCGCGTCCTCGCACGGCGCGAGCGCCAGGTGGAGCACGCCGAGCGCATCGTCGAGCGGCTCCCGACCACCCCGCGCACGCGCCGGTGGCTCGACACGGTCGGCAAGAACAAGCGTGGGCTGGGTCGCCTGCGCGCCTTCGCCGAGCTGTACCGCGCCTACGTGCAGACGGAGATCATCTTCGACGACGCGAACACGCGGGCGCTGCTCGCCTCGCTGCCCGAGGACGTCCGCAAGGGCGAGGGCTTCGACGTCACGGAGATCGACTGGGAGCACTACTTCCAGGGTATCCACCTCCCGGCCGTCACGACCCTCACCCGCGCCTTCGGCAAGCGACCGCCGGCACGCGAGAGGTCCGAGCGCGCCCTGCCGGTGCGCGACGACGTCGTCGCCGTCTTCGACCTCGAGGGCACCGTCCTCGGTGCGAACCTGGTCCAGCAGTACCTGCAGCTGTGGAGCAGGACGGTGCCCCGGGGCCGCGCGGCGCACGACCTCGCCGACCTGGTGCTCTCGGGCCGCCGCTACTGGCGTGCGGAGCGCCGCGACCGCGGCGAGTTCATCCGCACCTTCATGCGTCGCTACGAGGGCTTCAAGGTCGCCGAGATCGAGCGCGAGGTCCAGGGCCGTTTCGGCCGCGCCATGCGCCGCGCCGCGCTGCCCGAGGCGCTCGAGCGGGTCGCGCAGCACCGGGCCGCCGGTCACCGCACCATCCTGGTGACCGGGACCATCGACCTCATGGCCGCGCCCTTCGCGCCGCTGTTCGACGAGGTCGTGGCCGGGCGCATGCACCAGCGCGACGGCGTCCTCACCGGGTACCTCGCCGACCCGCCGCTCGTCGACGAGGCCCGCGCCGCGTGGCTGCGCCGCTACGCGGAGCAGAACGGCCTCGACCTGTCCGCGTCCTACGGCTACGGCGACTCCCACGCCGACCTCGTGTGGCTCGACCTGCTCGGCAACCCGAGCGCGGTCAACCCTGACGTCCAGCTGTCCCGCCACGCCCGGCAGAAGAAGTGGGCCGTGCTCGACTGGAGGCGCCGGGCTCGTCCCTCGACGCCCGCCGCGGTGCCCGACGACCAGCGTGTGACCCTCAAGGATGGTGCGTGACATGGCATTCGACATCGACAGGTACACCGCGACGTCAGTCAGCGTGAACTGGGACGACCTCGACTTCGAGGAGTTCAGCCGCACCCCGCTGCCCGAGTCCACGCTGCGCAGCCTGCGCTACATGTGCGACATCGAGTACCACACGGTCTGCTACCTGCGGGACCTGCTCGTCACGCCCTCGCACAAGGAGGCGGACGTCAGCGCCTTCATGACGATGTGGAACCGCGAGGAGTTCTGGCACGGCGAGGCCCTGGCCGCGGTCCTCGGCGCGCACGGCATCACCGTGGACTTCGACGAGCTCAAGGCCACGCGCCTCAAGCTCGGGTGGAAGGACCGCCTCGACCCGATCAAGCAGTCGATGCTCGGCAACGTGGTGGGCAAGGACTTCATCGCGGTGCACATGATCTGGGGCGCGGCCAACGAGTGGTCGGCCGTCGCGGCGTACAACCGGCTCGCCGACCTCGAGAAGCACCCGGTGCTGGCCGTGCTGCTGCGGCGCATCGCCAAGCAGGAGGCCCGCCACGTCGCCTTCTACGCCACCCAGGCGCGCGAGCGCCTCGGCAGCAGCAAGAAGGCGCAGGTGCTCGCCCGCTTCGCGCTGAAGAACGCGTGGGCGCCGGTCGGCTCGAGCGTCATGGAGCCCGAGGAGGTCACCCACGTGATGGGTCACCTGTTCGCCGGCGAGGAGGGCCTGCGCGAGATCCGCAAGCTCGACGAGCACATCTCCCGCATGCCGGGCCTCGACGGCCTGAAGATCGTCGAGACCGCGATGATCAAGCACGGGGTCGCCGTCCCGGCTGCCTGAGCGGTTGTCCGGTGGCGTGGGCGGCGAGGCCCGGCCGAGGGGCGGTCAGGCGCTGCGACCTGCGCGGGAGCCCAGGCTGGGGCGGGTGCGCAGAGCCCTCTCGTATCGTTACGATGGTTGACGGCGCACCGCGCTGACCGCGCCCGGACGCACCCACGAGCCACAGGAGCCCCATCACATGAACACGCCGTCGGACACCCCCACCCCGGAGCTCTCGGCGGGTGAGCAGGAGCTCGCGCAGGCGTCGACGAGCCTGGTCGACACCGACACCTGGGTCGACCCGGAGCTCGCAGCCCTGTGCCGTGGGTCTGCGGCCGACGGCACCGTCCTGCTGAGCAACGACGGGACGCTCCCGCTCGCCGCCCGCACCCGCGTCGCGCTGTTCTCCCGTGTACAGGTCGACTACTTCACCGTCGGCTACGGCTCGGGCGGCGACGTCAACGCGCCGTACTCGTGGAACCTCCTCGACGCGCTCCGCGACGGCGGCCGCGTGGACGTCGACGCCGAGCTCGCCGACCTGTACACGCAGTGGTCGAAGGACCACCAGCCCGACGAGGGCACCTGGGGCAACTGGCCGCGGTACTTCGACGAGATGCCGCTCGAGCGCGAGACCGTCCGTGCCGCCGCGTCGCGCACCGACGTCGCCGTCGTCATCATCGGCCGCGCCGCGGGCGAGGCCCGCGAGAACACCCTCGAGCCCGGCAGCTACTACCTCACCGACGACGAGCGCACGCTCCTCGACTCCGTCACGGGCGAGTTCGAGCGCACCGTGGTGATCCTCGACTGCGGCAACGTCATCGACCTCGCGTGGCTCGAGGGCTACGGCGAGAAGATCTCGTCGGTCCTCTACGCCTGGCAGGGCGGCATGGAGGGGGCACGGGCCGTGGCCGACGTGCTCACCGGAGCCCAGGTCCCCGGCGGGCGCCTCACCGACACCATCGCGCGGCACTACGAGGACTACCCGAGCGCCCCGAACTTCGGCGGCCTCGAGCACAACGTCTACGCCGAGGACATCTACGTCGGCTACCGCTACTTCGAGACCTTCGCCCCCGAGAAGGTGCTCTTCCCCTTCGGCTTCGGGCTCTCGTACACGACCCTCGAGGTCGCACCGACCGTCGAGACCACGGACGCAGACGTCACCGTCACGGCGACCGTGACCAACACCGGCTCGGACCACCCCGGTGCCGAGGTGGTGCAGGTCTACGTCCAGGCACCCGACGGCCTCCTCGGCAAGCCCGCACGCAGCCTGGTCGGCTTCACCAAGTCGAGCCGCCTCGCCCCGGGGGAGTCCGAGACCGTCACGGTCACCGTCCCCGTCGACTCCCTCGCGTCGTACGACGACGCGGGCGTCACCGGGCACCGCTCCGCCTACGTCCTCGAGGCCGGGGAGTACACCGTCTACGTCGGCACCGACGTCCGCACCGCGGCCGCGGTCGCGACCGTCACCGTCGACGCGACCCGCGTGGTCCAGCAGCTCGCCGAGGCCAACGCCCCCGAGGCCGAGCACGCCTTCCAGCGGATGACCGTGGGCCGCGACGCCGACGGTCAGGCCGTCGTCGCGTGGCAGGACGTCCCGACGCGCCAGGCGTCGCGCAAGGATCGCATCGAGGCCCGCGAGCTCCACACCGTGGAGCAGACGGGCGACCAGGGCATCACCCTCGCCGACGTCGCCGCCGGCACTGCGACCCTCGACGCGTTCGTGGCGCAGCTCAGCGACGACGAGCTCGAGGCGCTCACCCGCGGCGACCGCGTCATGGGCAGCGAGCTCGGTGTGCCCGGCAACGCCGGCGTCTTCGCCGGGATCAGCGAGTCCCTGCGCGCCAAGGGCGTCCCGCCGGTCACCACGACCGACGGCCCGTCGGGCATCCGCCTGTCCGCCTACGCCTCGCTGCTCCCGTGCGGTGCGGCGCTCGCGGCGACGTGGAACACCCCGCTCGTGCGCCGCCTCGCGGCCAGCCACGGTCAGGAGATGGTCCGCAAGGGCACGCACGTGCTGCTCAGCCCGGGCATGAACATCCACCGCGACCCGTTGTGCGGACGCAACTTCGAGTACTTCTCGGAGGACCCGCTCGTCACCGGGCTGGTCGCCGCCGCGGTCATCGGGGGAGTGCAGGAGGCCGGCGTGGCCGCCTGCCCCAAGCACTTCGCGGCGAACAACCAGGAGACCAACCGCAACCTCAACGACTCGCGGGTCTCCGAGCGCGCGCTCCGCGAGATCTACCTGCGCGGCTTCCAGATCGCGATCGCCGAGTCGGCGCCGCGCACCATCATGACGTCGTACAACAAGATCAACGGCGTGTGGTCGCACTACAACGACGAGCTCTGCACCCAGGTGCTCCGCGACGAGTGGGGCTTCGAGGGTACGGTCGTCACCGACTGGTGGATGCAGCACGCGACCGACCCGGACTTCCCGGCCGTGACCGACGACGCCTACCGCGTCCGCGCCCAGGTCGACGTGTTCATGCCCGGCGGCTGGTTCGACCACGTGTCCGGCGAGTTCGACCAGGTCGCCCAGGCGTCGCTGCTCGACTCCCTGGCCCGCCCCGACGGCATCGCCCTCGGCGAGCTCCAGCGCACGGCACGCACCGTGCTGAACCTGACGCTCGGCCTGCCGGTCCTGCGCGAGCGCGTCGAGTCGCTGTCGGCTGCCGGACGTCAGGACGCCTGACCGCAGCCGACGCTGCAGCCAGCGTGACGCACGAGGCGCGCCGACCGGAGACGGGCGGCGCGCCTCTGCTGTCTCCACGGTCCCTGGTCTCCGCAGACCCCTAGGATGTCGCGCATGACGTCGAGCGTGGCCGCTGCAGCGGCGCAGGTCGTGACCTACGACGGGCTGCCCGCGGCAGCCGGCGGGGCGCACGCGCTCCGCGTGAAGAATCCTGCGGACGCCCGGGCACGGGTGGCGACTTTCCTCGACGCCTGCACGCAGCCCGCAGGCCCGCAGCGCTGGGGCTTCCAGGTCGCGACGGGCGGCGACCCAGACGCGAGCGACGGCCTGCGGGCCGTCGCGACCGAGCGCCTCGGCGGACCCAGCCGCCGCACGCAGACCCACACGGAGTGGGGCGTCCGCGACGAGGCCGTCGACGAGCTCCTCGCAGCGCTGGCCGCGGCCGGCCCGCAGACGACGCGGTACGGTGCGCCGCTGGCCGCGCTCACGCAGTCCGTCGCCGTGCACCTGCTGGACCCAGGGACGGGCGAGCCGTGGTCCGACCTCGACCCCGAGACGTTCGGCGGCTTCGCGGTCGACGGCTACGGACGTCTGCTGGGCGCGTCGGGCGTGCGCGCCACGTACGGCACCTCGGGCTCGACCCTGTCCCTCTGGCTCAACCTGCCCGCCGACGAACGACTGGTCCCCGCCGCCCAGCACCTGCAGCAGCACCTCCCGGTGAAGCTCTCCACCAAGCACTGGCGACGCTGGGCACCGACCCGAGCCGGAGACGGCTACAGGTCGACGAAGGTCACCTCCCCGCTCGTGGCAGTCTGACGTCATCACCCTCTGACGCCGTAGCCTGCGGTCCGCGCTGCCGCTACGGTGTCGATGACGGACCCGAGTCGCGGTCCAGCAACAGGGTGAGAGGCAGCATCGTGCGAGAACGACGACCCGACAGGGTGCGGCGACAGGACAGCGCACCGCGAGCACTCAGCGCTCTGTCGCGATCGACCCGGGCTGCTCTGGTACTGGCGGTCGCCCCGCTGGTGGTCGTGTCCTGCGCGGGTGGCGACTCCGTGCAGTCCGTCGGCATCGGTTCCTACCAGGTGTCAGACGACGGCCTCCGCCTCACCGTGGAGGTCTCTGTCGGGGCGGAGGACGCGTTCACCGCCGTCCACGTCGACCAGGACCCATCACAGGTCCAGGTCGAGATCGAGGTGGAGTTCCTGGTCGCAGGCGGCTACCAGCCGGCGATCGGCTACGCGAGACTGATCGACGTCGACCTCGACGAGCCTCTCGGTGACAGGACCGTGATCAGCACCCGGAGCGGAGAGCCTGTGCAGCGGGTGGAAGCGGATTCATAGGGCTCGACGACCAGTCTGACCGAGCTTCCCGAACCCCGTCTCGGCGAACCGCTCGCCCATCGTCTGGTGGGTGGCGGCGTCCGGGTGGAGGTTGTCGAGCATCGGGTGCTCGACGGCGTCGTCCGCGGAGTAGAGCTCGCGGCCGTCGAGGTAGGTGAGGTGCGGGTCGGTGGCCTGGCGCTCCTGGACGATGCGCTCCAGCTCGGCACGGATCACCGTGAGCGTGAGCTTCCCGGCGGCGACCTCGGTGGGGTCGCCGGTGGCGCGGAAGGCGAGCCTCCCGCTGGCCAGCGCCTCGAGGTCGAAGGCCCCGGGCCCGGGTGTCTCCTCGTGGATCTCGCACCAGACGGGCGAGACGACCAGCAGCGGTGTGGTCGGGTGGCCCTCGCGGATGGTGTCGAGGAACCCGTGGACGGCGGGCCCGAAGGCGCGCAGGCGCATGAGGTCGGCGTTGACGACGTTGATGCCGAGCTTGACCGAGATCAGGTCGGCGGGGGTGTCGCGGATGGTCCGGGCCATGAAGGGGTCGAGCAGCGAGCTGCCGCCGAACCCGAGGTTCACCAGCTCGACGCCGGTCAGGCGTGCCGCGACGGCGGGCCAGGTGGCCGTGGGGTGGGTGGCGTTCGAGCCGTGGCTGATGGAGCTGCCGTGGTGCACCCACACGGGTCGGTCCTGCGGAGCGGGGGAGACGGGGGCGTCCGCGCGGAGGTCGACGATCTCGACCTGCTCGTTGTGCGGCAGCCAGATCTCGACGGTCTTGTCCTCGTCCGGCAGCCCGTCGAAGCGTGCCGTGTGCGAGGGACCGACGTCCACGGACGGTGTGCCGGTCGCCATGTCGATGGTCACCGTGGTCCCCCCGGAGGTCATGGACTGCCCCACGACCTGTCCGTCGACGCTCAGCTCGACGATCCCCTCGGGGCGTGGCGGCACCCCGGAGTAGGTGGTGCGGGACCGCAGCAGGTCGATCTCGACCGTGGTGGCTCGCGTGCGGAACGCGACCCGCACGCCCGAGGGCTGCGCCTCGACCATGGCGAGCTGCGGGTCGGCGCACTGTGCGCGCGCCCACGCGGGCAGCCGGTGTACCCGGACGCCGTGGTCGGTCGTCTCGAGCTCGGCTGCGCCGCGCACGAGGGCGTCGGTGACCGGGACGGAGGTGAGTGGGGTGGAGGTCATGCTGGTGCTCGTCTCTGGTGAGGTGCTTCGGTGACGACGTGCGTGGTGCCGTCGCCTGGGTGGGGCCGACGCCTGGGTGAGTCGCTGCTCAGCGCGTGGGCCAGTCGGACAGGATCGCGTCGAGGGCGTCGATGATCTCGTCCCAGCTCTCGCCCGGTGGCGGGGTGCTGTGGTCGAAGCCGCCACCTGCCTCGATGGTGATGAACCCGCGGATCGTGCTGCCGAGCAGCCGGGTGGCGTGGACGTGGACCGCCCCGTCGAGCCCATAGCCGAGGAGGACCGCGGCGATGAGGCGGGCGTGCCGTGGCCCGGCGCTCGCACGCGCGGTCTCGGCGGACAGCGGGACGACGGTCGCGGCGAACCGTCCGGGGTGCTCGCGGGCGTAGTCGCGGAACGCGTTGGCGAGCCCGGCGAGCGCGTCTCGTCGGGACCGGCCGAGGACGGCTGCCTCGGCGCGGTCGGCGAGCTCGGCGAGGGCGAGCAGCGACACGCTCTCGCGCAGTGCGGGGGTCCCGGAGACGTGCGAGTACAGGCTCGCGGTCTGGACGCCGAACCGTCGGGCGACCGCGGCGGCGGTCACCTGCTCGAGACCAGACTCGTCGGCGAGGTCGGCTGCGGCCTCGGCGAGCCGGGCCGGTGTGATGCCTGCGCGTGCCATCTCTGTCCTCTCGACTGCTGCGCTCTCTCGGGCGGCATCCTCTCGACGCAACCCGACCTATACAAGGTAGCAGATTACCTAAGGTGTGTAGGCGCGGCAGAGCGCGACACGGCAGGGCACGACACGGCACGGCAGGGCAGAGCGGGGGCCGACGCACGCGCTTCGCTAGGGTGCTCTCGTGACCGCGTCCACGCTCCACCAGATGGTCTTGTTCCTGACCTCCGTCGACGAGGCCCGGCTCGGCGAGGAGCTGGTCTCGCACATCCCCGCGCTGCGGTTCGTCGACAGCGCGCAGGGAGACGACACCGCGACCCCGGAGATGCGCACCTCGCTGGCCGGCTGCCGGGGCCGCCTCGTCACCCTCGTGGACACGAGCATCGTCTCCGAGGGTCGGTTCCACGACGAGTACGTGGTCCGGCACCCGGCTGGGCACCGCTGGACCTACGCGATGGTCGGGACCGGCCTCGCGAGCCTCCTGCGTCAGGGCCCCACCTCGGGTGGTCTGCTCAACAGCGAGCTGCGCGCGTCGGTGCCTCGCGGCGACCACGCCACCCCGGCCTTCGTCGCCGAGCTGGAGCGCGTGGTGCGCGCCGGGGCCCGGCGGGTGGTCCCCGTCGACCCCGAGACGGGCGCGGTAGGACGCCGCGCCGACCGCCGGCTCCTCGCCTGGCCCGACGCCGCTGCCAGGTACGACGGCGGTGACGAGGGCGTCCTCGTCAACAGCGCGACGGCGTGGTTCGTCGCCAAGCAGGGCTCCTGACCGCACGATCCACGAGGTGTCGGCGTCGTGAGCTCTGAGTCGAGTCCAGGCCACCTGAGGCAGTAGACGGATGCCGGGGATCGTGTGTTGCCGCTGAGCCGCAGGTCCCACGATGAGAACTCACGATGTCCTCATGCTGAGATTCCGTTTGCTCAGCCCGGCGGGCCACGGCTACCGTCTGTCTCGACCACAGACCGCGCGCGTCTCGCTGGACGAGACAACCCCGATGGAGAGGACTGCCGATGACCAGCTCGACCCACGCTGCGCACACCGACGGCACTCTCGCCGGACGCGGTCCGTCCCTCGCGGAGCCGCACAGCTGTCGAACGTCCTGTCGACCTCATCTGCGCCGTCCCCGCGTCCTGCAGGCTGCCTAGCCCTCCTGCCCGGCTTCCCCGCCCACGCCCCGGTGCTCTTCCCCGCCATGGTGTGGCCGCTGCCGCCCGACGTCACCCTCGTCGCGCGACGTCCATGCCCTGAACCCCCAGGACCTCCCGATGTCGCTCGCCGAACGCCCCTCGCGCCCCGCCTCGCCGGCGACGCCCGCGCAGGCTCCCGCTGTCCACGCGCAGGCCGCCCAGACGGTGACCCTGCGCCACGTGCACCGCACCTTCGCCACCCCCGCCGGTCCGCGAGCGGTCCTCGCCGACGTCGACCTCACGATCACCGCCGGTGAGATCGTCGCCGTCCTCGGCACCTCGGGCTGCGGCAAGTCGACCCTGCTGCGCCAGGTGAGCGGCCTCGACACCCCGAGCACGGGGGAGATCCTCATCGGGGAGACCGCGGTCCACGGCGTCGACGACCGCACGGCCGTCGCCTTCCAGGAGCCGCGGCTGCTGCCCTGGCGCACGATCGCTCAGAACGTGCGGCTCGGTCTGCCGCGCGGCACATCCAAGTCCGCCGGGGCTGCGCGCGTCGCCGAGCTGCTCGAGCTGGTCGGTCTCACCGCCTCCGCGGACCTGCGTCCCCGGCAGGTCTCGGGCGGGATGGCCCAGCGCGCCTCGCTCGCGAGGGCCCTCGCCCGCAACCCGGCGGTCCTGCTCCTCGACGAGCCCTTCGGTGCGCTCGACGCGCTGACCCGCCTCAAGATGCAGGACCTCCTGCTCACCGTGCACGCCGCCGAGCCCACCACGGTCGTGCTCGTCACCCACGACGTCGACGAGGCCCTCGTCCTCGCCGACCGGATCGTGCTGCTCCGCACCGTCGACCCGGCAGCCGACTCAGCCCCGGACGGCGCTCGCTCCGTCCGGGCCGTGATCGACGTCCCCGGCGCTCGTCCCCGCGACCACGCCGACGCCGAGCTCGCCGCCCTGCGCACCGAGCTCCTCAGCGGCCTCGGCGTCCCGGCCCGGGTCGCCGGTCCCTCGCACACCCAGGCACCGCACACCCCAGCACCTCACGTCGCGGCTCCCGCGGCGTCAGACACAGCATCAGCAGCACCCACGACATCACACGTCCCCACCGAGGAGTCCGCATGACCATCCACCCGCTGCGCGCAGCGTCCGCCGCCCTGCGCACCAAGACCACGCTGCGCAGCAAGCCCGTGCTGTCCCTGTCCGCCGTGGCCCTGGCCGCGACCCTCGCCCTCACCGGGTGCGTGGCCGGAGAGGGCAGCGCTGCCGACTCGGGCTCCGGCACGACGGGTGACGCCGAGGGCTGGAGCGACGACAGCCTGTCGATCGACTTCGCGACCTACAACCCGCTGAGCCTCATCATCAAGGACCAGGGCTGGCTCGAGTCGACCCTCGGCGACGACGTCGAGGTCACCTGGGTGCAGTCCGCCGGGTCGAACAAGGCCAACGAGGCGCTGCGCGCCGGAGTGGTCGACGTCGGCTCGACCGCGGGCTCGGCTGCGCTGCTGGCCAAGTCGAACGGGTCGCCCATCTCCTCGATCTACGTCTACTCCCAGCCGGAGTGGGCCGCGATCGTCGTCCCGGCCGACTCGTCCATCACGTCGGTCGCCGACCTCGAGGGCGCCTCGGTCGCGGCGACCAAGGGCACCGACCCGTACTTCTTCCTGCTGCAGGCCCTCGACGAGGCCGGCCTGAGCGTCGACGACGTCGAGGTGCAGAACCTCCAGCACGCCGACGGCAAGGCGGCGCTCGAGAGCGGCGCGGTCGACGGCTGGGCCGGTCTCGACCCGCTCATGGCGACCAGCGAGATCGAGGCGGGCTCGAAGCTGATCTACCGCAACGTGGACTTCAACACCTACGGCCTGCTCAACGCGACCGACGAGTTCCTCACCGAGAACCCGGACCTCGCCCAGGTGGTCGTCGACGCCTACGAGAAGGCCCGCCTGTGGGTCGAGGAGAACCCGGACGAGGCCGTCCAGATCCTCGCCGACGCCGCCGGGATCGACTCGGCGATCGCCGAGAAGGTCCTCACCGAGCGCACGTCCTTCGACATCGACCCCGTCCCGGGCGACGCTCAGCGCAAGGTGCTCGAGGTGGTCGGCCCATTCTTCGTCGAGGCCGGCGACGTGGACGACCAGAGCCAGATCGACACGGCTCTCGACGAGCTCCTCGACCCGTCGTACGCGACCGCGGCCGACCCGTCGACCATCGCGGACTGACCGCACGCTCTGCCCGCGGCACCGCCCGCACGCGAGCCACCGCGCCGCCGCCCGTCTCGACCTCACCCGATAACCCCTGATCCCCGAGGAGCCCACCATGACCGCGACCAGGACAGGTGCGACCCCCGAGGTGAAGGGCGCGCCGGACAGCAGGGTCGAGACGGGCGCCACCGCTCCCGGCACTAACCCCGCCCCACGGGGCTCGGCCCGACGCCCTGCCACCGGCCCGGGCCGCTGGCGTCGTGTCGCCGTCGGCGCGATCCTCCCGCTCCTGGTGCTCGCCGCCTGGACCTGGGTGACCGAGACCGGCCGTGTCCCGGCGTACCGGCTGCCGTCGCCGGAGTCGGTGTGGTCCGCGGCCGTGGACCTGGCTCAGCGCGGCCTGCTGGGCCAGTACGTGGCGATCTCGACGCAGCGCGTCCTCATCGGCTTCGCCATCGGGGCGGTGATCGGCCTGCTGCTCGGTGCGGTCGTGGGGCTCTCGCACTGGGCGCGCGGCCTGCTCGCACCGTCCTTCGACGGCCTGCGTGCCGTGCCGTCGCTCGCCTGGGTGCCGCTGCTGGTGCTCTGGGTGGGCATCAACGAGGACTCCAAGATCATCCTCATCGCGATCGGGGCGTTCTTCCCCGTCTACACGACGGTCGCCGGGGCGCTCCGGCACGTCGACCCGCACCTCGTCGAGGCAGGGCGCGCCTACGGCCTCAGCGGGCCGCGGCTGCTCGCCCAGGTGCAGCTGCCGGCCGTCGTCCCGTCGGTCCTCGCGGGCCTGCGCCTGGCGCTCGCGCAGTCGTGGCTGTTCCTCGTGGCGGCCGAGCTGCTCAACTCGTCGATGGGCCTGGGGTTCCTGCTCGTCGACTCGGGCCAGAACGGCCGGGTGGATCGCATGATCCTCTCGATCGTCCTGCTCGCCCTGCTAGGAGGCCTGACGAACGCCCTCGTCGGCCTCGCCGAGAAGTACCTGCTGAGGACGTGGTCATGACCGAGACGATCCGCACGAGCCCGACGCCTGTCGCGAGCGAGACCGCGCCCGGGCCGTTGCAGCCTGGGGGATCGTCGTCGATCTCGGTCGTCCAGACCGAGGACCGCACCTACCCGGCGCCGCAGGCCTTCGCTGAGAAGGCCAACGTCGACCGGGCCGAGCACGACCGTCTGCTCGCCGAGGGGGAGCAGGACCCGGTCGGGTTCTGGGAGCGTGCGGCTGGCAGGCTGCGCTGGGACACCCCGTGGCACACGGCACACACCTGGTCCCCGGCCGTGCCGGTCGAGGGCGGCGAGGAGGGCGAGCTCACCGTCCCCGAGGCCCGCTGGTTCCTCGGCGGCCGGCTCAACGTCGCCGTGAACTGCGTCGACCGCCACGTCGACGAGGGGCGAGGCGACAAGGTCGCGATCTACGCCGAGGGGGAGCGCGGCGACCGCCGGGCCATCACCTACGCCGAGCTCCAGGACGAGGTGTCCCGCGCGGCCAACGCGCTCACCGCGCTCGGCGTCGGCGAGGGCGACCGCGTCATCGTCTACCTGCCGGTGATCGCCGAGACCATCGTCGTGACCCTCGCGATCGCCCGCATCGGCGCGATCCACTCGCTCGTCTTCGGCGGGTTCTCCGCGGAGGCGGTCCGGTTCCGCGTCGAGGACACCGGTGCCAAGCTCCTCGTCACCAGCGACGGCCAGTTCCGCCGCGGCGCGGCCGTCGAGGTGAAGTCGGCCGCCGACGCCGCGGTCGCCGGTCTCGACCACGTCGAGCACGTGCTCGTGGTCCGCCGCACCGGTCAGGACGTCGCCTGGACCCCCGGGCGCGACGTGTGGTGGCACGACGTCGTCGACACCGCGAGCCCGGTCCACGAGGCGCGGTCCTTCGACTCCGAGACGCCGCTGTTCATCATCTACACCTCGGGCACGACGGGGAAGCCCAAGGGCCTGCTGCACACCAGCGGCGGGTACCTCACGCAGGCGTCGTGGACGCACTGGGCGCACTTCGACGCCAAGCCCGACGACGTCCACTGGTGCACGGCCGACCTGGCGTGGGTCACGGCGCACACCTACGAGATCTACGGGCCGCTGGCGAACGGCCTCACCCAGGTGATCTACGAGGGCACGCCCGACACCCCGAGCCGCACGCGGCACCTGGAGATCATCGAGCGGTACGGCGTCACCACCTACTACACGGCGCCGACGCTCATCCGCACCCTCATGACGTGGTTCCCGGACGGCCTGCCGCCCGAGCACGACCTGTCGAGCGTGCGCCTGCTGGGCACCGTCGGCGAGGCGATCAACCCCGAGGCGTGGGTGTGGTTCCGCGAGCAGCTCGGCGCAGGGACCGCCCCGGTGGTCGACACGTGGTGGCAGTCCGAGACGGGCGCGACCATGATCGCCCCGCTCCCGGGGTCGAGCACCCTCAAGCCCGGCTCGGCCACCCGACCGTCGCCCGGTCTGTCCGTCAAGGTGGTCGACGAGGCCGGTGCCGAGGTCCCGTACGGCTCGGGCGGGCGCCTGGTCGTCGACCGGCCCTGGCCCGGGATGGCCCGGACCATCTGGCGGGACCCGCAGCGCTACCTCGACGCGTACTGGCGCACCTACGCGGGTGCTGGCGCCGACGGCCAGGGCTACTTCCTCGCCGGCGACGGAGCGTCCTACGACGCCGACGGCGACATCTGGCTGCTCGGTCGCCTCGACGACGTCATCAACGTCTCCGGCCACCGCCTCTCGACCATCGAGATCGAGTCGGCGCTCGTCGCGCACCCGGGGGTCGGCGAGGCCGGCGTGGCCGGGGTCGACGACCCGGTGACCGGCCAGGCCATCACGGCCTTCGTCATCCCGTCGCGGGCACCTGCCGCCCTCGACGACACGGCGGCCTGGCGCGCCGCGTCGGCCGCCGTCCAGGACGAGCTCCGGGCGCACGTCGCGACGGCCATCGGCCCGGTGGCCAAGCCGCGCCGCGTGGTGCTCGTGCCCGACCTGCCCAAGACGCGCTCTGGCAAGATCATGAGGCGCCTGCTCGCCCAGGTGCACGACCGCACCACCCTCGGCGACGTGACGTCGCTGCAGAACGCGCACGTCCTCGACCAGATCCACCACCTGCTGCACGGCGAGGAGAACGTCCCGGTGCCGCAGCCCGACCTTGCGCAGCAGACCGAGCCGGCTCAGCAGGAGCAGCACGACGAGCACGACACGCAGCACCACGCGACGAAGGAGCTCTCTCGATGACCGACCGCCAGTGGGGTTTCCGCACGAGGGCGCTGCACGCCGGGGGCGTCCCCGACGCCGCGACGGGTGCGCGCGCCGTGCCGATCTACCAGACGACGTCCTTCGTGTTCTCCGGGACCGACGACGCCGCGAACCTCTTCGCGCTGCAGAAGTACGGCAACATCTACTCCCGCCTGGGCAACCCGACGGTGGCGGCGCTCGAGGAGCGCATCGCGTCCCTCGAGGGCGGCATCGGCGCGGTCGCGACGGCGTCGGGGATGAGCGCGGAGTTCATCACCTTCGCGGCGCTCGTGGGGGCCGGTGACCACGTGGTGTCGTCCGCGCAGCTCTACGGTGGCACCGTGACCCAGCTCGACGTGACCTTGCGACGCTTCGGCGTCGAGACGACCTTCGTGCCGGGCACGGACCCTGCCGACTACGCGGCGGCCATCCGGCCCGAGACCAAGGTGCTCTACACCGAGGTCGTCGCGAACCCCTCCGGCGAGGTGGCCGACCTGGCCGGCCTCGCCGAGGTCGCGCACGCCGCGGGTATCCCGCTCGTCGTCGACTCGACGCTCACCACGCCCTACCTGAGCCGCCCGATCGAGCACGGGGCGGACATCGTCATCCACTCCGCCACCAAGTTCCTCGGCGGGCACGGCACCACCCTCGGTGGTGTGGTCGTCGAGAGCGGGCGGTTCAACTGGGGCAACGGCAATTTCCCGCAGATGACCGAGCCCGTTGCGTCGTACGGCGGCGTGCAGTGGTGGGAGAACTTCGGCGAGTACGGCTTCCTCACCAAGCTGCGCTCGGAGCAGCTGCGCGACATCGGGCCGTCGCTCTCGCCCCAGTCGGCCTTCACGCTGCTCCAGGGCGTCGAGACTCTGCCGCAGCGCATGGACGCCCACCTCGCCAACGCGCGCGCCGTCGCCGAGTGGCTCGACGCCGACCCGCGCGTCTCGTACGTCAGCTGGGCCGGCCTGCCCGGCCACGTGCACCACGACCGCGCGCAGCACTACCTGCCGACCGGCCCGGGGTCGGTCTTCGCCTTCGGTGTCGCCGCCACCCCCGAGGTCGACGGTCGCACCGCGGGCCGACGGTTCATCGAGGCGCTGCAGCTGGCCAGCCACCTGGCCAACGTGGGGGACTCCAAGACCCTGGTGATCCACCCGGGCTCGACCACCCACCAGCAGCTCTCGGCCGAGCAGCTGGCTGCGGCGGGCATCACCGAGGACCTCGTGCGCATCAGCGTGGGCCTCGAGGACGTCGACGACATCCTCTGGGACATCGACCAGGCCCTCACCGCTGCGACGGCAGTGCCGGCCGAGGTCCCGGCGCAGGCGTCGACGAGCGAGGCATCGGCGAGCCAGGCATCGACGACCACCGAGGTGTCCGCATGACCGCCGACCACACAGCCCGCACCTGGACGGGACCCAGCGCCCCCGAGCGCCTCGCCCTGCTGCGCCGCACGACGTCGGTCGCGATCGTCGGTGCCTCCGCCAACCCGTCCCGCGCGAGCTACTTCGTCGCGACGTACCTGCTGTCGAGCTCGCCGTACGACGTGTACTTCGTCAACCCGCGGGCCACCGAGATCCTCGGGCGCCCCGTCTACCCGTCCCTCGACGCGCTGCCGGTGGTCCCTGACCTCGTCGACGTCTTCCGCCGCCACGACGACCTCCCGACCGTCCTCGACGAGACGATCGCCGTCGGTGCCAAGGCCCTGTGGCTCCAGCTGGGCTCGTGGCACGAGGACGTCGCCCGCCGCGGCCAAGAGGCCGGTCTCGACGTGGTCATGGACCGCTGCCTCAAGATCGAGCACGCCCGCTTCCACGGCGGCCTGCACCTCGCCGGCTTCGACACCGGGGTTATCAGCTCGCGGCGGTCGCTAGGCTGAGCTCGTTCGCCTGAGCTCGCTGGGCTGAGGTCGTAGGGCTGAACCCACTGCTGCTGAAGACGGGGCGCGAGCGGTACGGCCGGATGCCTACCCCTCGCGCCCGCCCGCTGCTTGACTGGGTGCATGACCTACGAGGCACTCCACATCTCTCAGCCCGTCGACCGCCCGGCCGCCGAGGTGGCAGCGTTCGCCGGTGACCCGCAGAACCTGCCACGGTGGGCTGCAGGCCTGAGCTCCGGCATCCGCGAGGACGACGGCAGGTGGGTGACGGACTCACCGATGGGCACCGTCGAGGTGCGCTTCACGGGCCCGGTCGAGCACGGCATCCTCGACCACGACGTCGTCCTCCCTGACGGCACGGTGGTCCACAACCCGCTGCGCGTCCTGCGCAACGGCGACGGCAGCGAGGTGGTCTTCACGCTCTACCGTCTGCCAGACGTCGAGGACTCGGACTTCGAGCAGGACGCGACCACCGTCCGCGGTGACCTGGCGAGGCTCCGGGGGGTCCTCGAAGCCGACGCCTGAGCGTCGAGATCTCCGGGATCAGGCGCTCGGGGTGACCGCCGCACCGCCCGCGACCCCGCCTGCCCCCTCGACTCGACCCTGGCTCGCCGCCCAGCTCGACAGCAGCTTGAGCGCGTCGGCCGACGGGGTGCCGGGGACGGCGTTGTAGATGGTCAGCGTGTGCCCAGGGTCGCTGGGCAGCTCGATCGAGTGGTACATCAGCTCGACGACGCCGACCTCGGGGTGGTTGAAGGCCTTGGTGCCCGAGTGGTGCAGACGGACCTCGTGCGCGGCCCACATGGTGCGGAACTCGGCGCTGTGCGTCGAGAGCTCGCCGACGAGGGCCTGCAGCTCGCGCTGGTGGGGCTGGCGACCGAGGGCCATGCGCAGCAGCGCGACGCAGGTTCGGGCTGCGCTCTCCCAGTCGGCGTAGAAGTCGTGTGCGGTGGGCTCGAGGAACGCGAAGCGCGAGAAGTTCGCTCGACCGTCGGTGACCGTGTCGAGCATGGGGGAGAACATCGCCCGGGCCAGGTGGTTCATCGCGGTGATGCCCAGGTAGGGGTTGCCGACGACGGCGACCGCGTCGGTCATCGAGTCGACCATCCACTGCAGGCTGGGCCGCGGCACCGGCCCACCAGGCCGGGTGCGAGCGGTGGCGCCGGTGCGTCGGCACGTGGCGCGGACCAGGTCGTAGAGGTGGACGTGCTCGGCCTCGTCGAGCTCGAGCACGCGGGACACCGCGTCGAGCACCGAGTCCGACGGGTTGACGACCTTGCCCTTCTCGAGGCGCACGTAGTAGTCCGTCGAGACCCCCGCAGCCATGGCCACCTCCTCCCGGCGCAGCCCCGGGACCCGGCGGGTGCCGTGAGACACCAGGCCGACCTGCTCTGGGGTGATCCGGGCGCGACGAGTCATGAGGAAGTCACGCAGCTCCTCCGGGTTCTTCATACCGTCGAGTGTAGGGAGCGGCGCTGCGCGCAGCAGCCCACCGGGTCTCGCAGAGGGGGGTACGACAGGACCCCCCTCTCAGGTCGCGGCCGACCGCTCGGGCACTGCACCATGGAGATCAGGCCGACGACGTGACGCGTTCCCGTCGTCCGCGCCCACCACACCTCGTCTCACCGGATGGAGCCCCCATGCCCACCACAGTCTCCGCGTACGCAGCGACCGCACCCGACCAGCCGCTCGAGCGCACCACCATCGAGCGCCGCGACGTCGGCCCGCTCGACGTCCGCATCGACATCAAGTTCGCCGGCATCTGCCACTCCGACATCCACACCGCCCGCGGCGAGTGGGGCGGCGTCCAGTACCCGATCGTCGTCGGGCACGAGATCGCCGGCGTCGTCGCCGAGGTCGGCTCCGACGTGACCAAGTACGCGGTCGGCGACCGCGTCGGCGTCGGCTGCATGGTCAACTCGTGCGGTGAGTGCGAGCAGTGCCAGAAGGGCCTCGAGCAGTACTGCCTCAAGGGCAACATCGGCACCTACGACGGCACCGACGTCGACGGCACGCCCACCCAGGGCGGGTACTCCCAGCAGGTCGTCGTCACCGAGAAGTTCGTGCTCCGCATCCCCGACGGCCTCGAGCTCGATGTCGCCGCACCGCTGCTCTGCGCCGGCATCACCACCTACTCGCCCCTCCACCACTGGGGAGCGGGCCCGGGCACCAAGGTCGCCGTCGTCGGCATGGGCGGGCTCGGCCACATGGCCGTCAAGCTCGCGCACGCCCTCGGTGCTGACGTCACGGTGCTGTCGCAGTCCCTCAAGAAGCAGGAGGACGGTCTGCGCCTCGGCGCTGACCGCTACTTCGCGACGAGCGACCCCGAGACCTTCACCGAGCTCGCGAGCTCCTTCGACCTCATCATCAACACGGTGAGCGCCGAGATCGACCTCAACGCCTACCTCGGCCTCCTGGCCGTCGACGGCACCATGGTCAACGTGGGCGCACCGCCCACCCCGCTGCCGGTCCAGGTGTTCTCGCTCATCCCGTCGCGCCGCTCCTTCGCCGGGTCGGCCATCGGCTCCATCGGCGAGACCCAGGAGATGCTCGACTTCTGCGCCGAGCACGGCATCGGTGCCGAGATCGAGGTCATCAACGCCGACCAGGTCAACGAGGCCTGGGAGCGCGTCCTCAAGTCCGACGTCCGCTACCGGTTCGTCATCGACACGTCGACGCTCGTCTGACACCAGCACCACGAAGTGAGCCGCAGGAGCCCGGGACGCACCACGCGTCCCGGGCTCCTGCCCGTCTGAGGGCTCTGCGCTGGCGCGAGTGTGGACTCAGCGCTGATGCGAGGCAGGGGCCGCCGCTGCGCCGAGCTCGGCCACGAGGGCAGCCTCGTCCGCCGACGCGAGACCGGACCGGCGCTCGCGGTCCACGCCACGTGCAACCTCGTCGTCGAGCGTCCGGCGCAGCGTGTCGACGAGCGGCCGCACCGTCCCACCAGCCGCGAGGTAGGCGGCGTTGCTGCGCCGCGCGAAGCCGGCGTCCTCCACCGGGATCCACAACGGCAGCGACCGTGGTCCGGCCCAGTACCGGACGTCGTGGTCGAGCAGCCACGGGTCGTCCGCCTCGACGATCTCGCCCTCGAAGCCGGTGACGTCGCGGGCCTGCGAGAGGAGCTCGGCGAAGCTGTGCGGGTGGCCGACCGCGTCGACGACGCCGGTCGTCCCGTCCGACCCGGCACGCACGACGAACCCGGCGAGGTCACCGACGTCGATCACCTGGACGTACCGACCGGCGGCCGTCGGCGAGAGCACCGTCCCACCCCGGGAGAGCCGCGCGACCCAGTAGCCGAACCGGTCGCTCGGGTCACCGGGCCCGGCGATCAACCCCGGGCGGACGACCAGCAGCCGGCTGCCCACCCGCGCGGACGTCGCCCGCTCAGCAGCGACCTTCGCCTGCCCGTAGTCCGTGAGGTCGACCGGCTCGACCACGTCCGCGGACTCGTCGGCACCGGGCACGTCGGTGCGTGCGTAGACGGACACCGTCGAGACCAGCGTCCAGTGCCGGGCGCGGTCCGCGAGCGCGTCGAGCGCCGAGGTGACGAGCGGCAGGTCGTAGGAGAGCTCGACGACGTGGTCCCACTCGCCGTCGAGAGCGTCGTAGGCGCCGGGCTGGGCCCGGTCGGCGACGACGAGCCGAGCGCCGTCAGGTGCGCTGCCGGAGGTGCCGCGGGCGAGGCAGACGACCTCGTCGCCGCGGGCGACCGCCTGCCGGGCGATCTCGTGTCCGAGCCATGCCGTGCCGCCGAGGATGAGGGTGCGTCGCATGGGCCTAGTGAACACGACGGGCTCTGGTGGTGGTGCGTCGTCTGCTCAGGGCAGAGGAGGTGCGGACGGGGCCGGTCGCGGGAGGCGGAGTGCGCGCGTCTACAGCTCGCGCAGCATGGTGTCGGACCCGCCGTTGCGCCCGACGACCACGAACCCGTGCCGCTCGTAGAGGGCGCGGGCTGCGACGTTCCCGTCCTCGACGCTCAGGCTCAGTGCACGCCAGCCCTGGGCACGTGCCTGGTCGAGGTGACCGGCGAGCAACGCCGACCCGACCCCACGACCACGGTGGGCGGCACCCACGCCCATCCCGATCTCAGGCACGTCGTCGGCCACGAACCCGTAGCCCGGGGCCTCGGCGGGCAGCGCCCGCGCCCAGACGGCCCCGAGCGGACGGTCGTCCTCGTCGAGCGCCACGAGCCCGAGGTCGCCGGGCTGCTGCCAGCCGCCGAGGTACCGGACCGTGTGCTCGTCGGCGCGGACCTGCTCGCGGGTGAACCGTGCGGTGCCGTCCCAGGTGAACGCCTCGTAGAGCATGTCGTGCAGCAGGTCGAGGTCCTCGTCGGTCGCGTCTCGTAGCCTCATGCGAGAGATCGTCGCACGCGGCGCACACCACACCTCGAGAGGAGGACCTTCAGATGGCTCTGGCACTCACGATCGACGGCTCGACCGTCCACGACATCGCGTCGCTCTACGTCGAGCTGGACCGTGTCTTCATGCCGGACGAGGACTGGCGGCTGGGGGAGAGCCTCGACGCTCTCGACGACCTGCTCTACGGCGGCTTCGGTGTGCTGCACGGCCAGGACGACGTGCACGTAACCTGGGCGGACCATGCGGTCTCCCGAGCGGCTCTCGGTGCCGAGACGACACGCGCCTGGTACCAGGCGAAGCTCGACCGACCGGAGGTCTACGCGTCAGGTCTGGCGGAGCGGGCGCTCGCGGCCCTCGACGCCGGGACAGGTCCGACCTACTTCGACCTCGTGCTGGAGGTCTTCGCAGGTCACCCTGAGCTCCGGCTCACGCTCGCCTGAGCCGCTGAGAGCAAACGCGTCCAGTCCGTCGAAGGGCGGGGACGCGTCGCGCCCCCGCCACGGCTCATCGGACGTTGCAGTGCTCGCAGATCCGCCAGCCGCCCGTGCCGTCCCGGCGGTTGCCTGCCGGGATCTGCTGCCCGCTCGGGCAGTCGTCGTAGATGTGGTGCACGTCGGGGTCGGACTGGTTGGTCGAGTGGTAGGCACCTACGTACATCTCAGGCTCCTTTGCCTGGGCCCGGCCGCCGGGTGCGGCACGGTGGGGATGTGAGCCGCCTCGAGGTGCTGGCGGCTGGGCTCTCGGTGGGAGGCGGTCGTCGCGACCTCTGACCGGAGCCTCGTCCTACACGTCGGAGGGTTCTGGGTCCTCGGCAGACCACTCGCCGGTCCCGCGCGGGTCACCGAGGTGCCAACCGATGATGTCGAGCGCCCGCAGCGGCGTGACGGTCGGTCCCGTCGCGAGAGCGGCCAGCGCGGTCCAGTGCTCGAGCTGGGCCGTCAGGTCCTCCTGTACCGCCGCGACCCACAACCGGGTGAGGTCGGTCCAGCTGCGGTTCTTCGTGTCGGGGACCGGCGCGCCGTGCGCGTAGACGTAGCAGTGGCGGATGTTCCGGTCGTACAGCGGGAGCAGCCCGGGGCGCTTGCGGTGCAGCGCCTTGGACAGCTTGGTGAGGCTGATGAACTTCGGCTTGCTCGTGTCGAGCACCCCGTAGAGCTGGGCGATGCTCTCGAGCGTCCCAGGCGTGGCCTCGTCGAGCGTGACGTCCGTCGGGATCTCAGCGAGCCGTTCGTTGAGGACGTCGAGGATCGACTCGAAGCCGTAGTAGCTGCCGATGGCGTTCTGCCCGGCGTTGAGCAGCGCTGGCGCCAGCAGGTCGGCCGCGCCGAGCTCGGGCCCGTCGTGCCCGGGGTAGCCGTCGTACGCGGGATAGGCCCAGATCCGTCCCGGGTTCGTCACGTACTCGCGGACGTACTGCTGCGCCTTCTCGAGGCTGGTGTGGGTGCCCCCGACCCGGATCGTCGTCATCCTCGGAGCGTAAGCCCCTGGTGTTCTCCTGGTGAGCTCGCGACGACCTCAGGAGCGGGCGAAGTCTGCGGGCACGCCCCGGAGGCGCTGGTCCCACCGCGCCGCAGCCACCCACCGCGCCGCACCGATGGACCGTCATCGATCGCTTCTGAACCGACCGTCGCTGCGGTGGCGACGACGACCCAGGCGAGCAGCAACGGCAAGGACGCGGCGGCAAGACCCATGAGCGCCGCAGACAGCGTGAGGTACCCGATGCCCGACAGGACGAGGGCGACCGCCGTGACTACCGTGACGACCATCAGCGCTCGCCCACGCCGCACAGCCCCTGCGCAGACCGTCCCCACCAGCGCCGCGAGGACCAGCATCTTGACCCCGTCGACGCGGCTCACCATCTCCCAGAGGGCGACGGACCCGGTGCGGTACGGGTCGACGGCGAGACTGACCTCCCCGGCGAGCTGGTCGAGGGACAGCACCGCGGCGATCGTGGCGAGCGCGACGACCGGCCGCCGCGTCCGACCCGAGGACAGCGAGAGGCCCAGCAGCACGAGGAACGCGGCAGCGGCGCCGTGCACGAGGACGGCGAAGACGAGGACACGCGTCTCGTCCGAGAACGCGAGCCCGATCTCGGCGGCCGTGGCGTCCGGTCCGAGCTGTGGCCCTCCGACGAGCAGCCCGGCGACCCAGCAGGTGACGTACCCGACGGCCACCGCCCACCGCGCGCGTGCCGTCTGGAACCGCGTCGCCGTGGTCATGGGGGTGACGCTAGCGGTCGGTGTGCGCACACCAGACGGCTGCTCGCGGAAGACTGCCTGAACGTCCGGTGACCAGCAGGTGAACCGGCGGGAGGCCGAAGGGCTCTCCGCAGGCCCCGATCCCGACTCCGCGCTGCGACCCGCCCCGTGACAGAGTTCTCCCCATGGTGCTCACCCGATGACCCTCATGCTGCTCGTCACCACGGGACTCGTCTGCGCCGTCGTGATCCGGCTCTGGCTGCCCGCGCGCGAGAAGATCAGCACCGCCGCCACCACCATCGGGTCGGTGACGGCGGCGCTCGTCGTCGGGCTGCTCGCGAACGCGGTGGTCGGCGGCGCCCTCGGGGAGGTCCTCGCCGTGGTCTTCGGTGCGGGTGCGGCCCTCGGTGCGACGCACGTCGGCGCGAACGCCCTCGCTGCCGGCCGCGAGCGCAAGCGCCGTCGTGGCACCAAGGACAAGCCGCCGGTGCTGCAGCGCATCGAGGACTTCACCGAGGCGCACCCGGTGTCGGTCGGGTGGTTGAACGTGCCGCTGCTCGTGGTGCGCTGCGCCCGGCGGATCTCGCACGTGCGGGTGACGGGGCTGGCCGCGGAGATGACGTACTACGCGCTCATCTCGATCCTGCCGCTGGTGACCGCCTTCGGTGCGGCGCTGGGCTCGCTCGAGCGGTTCGTGGGGCAGGAGAGGGTCGAGCAGATCCAGTCGACCGTGGTGGACCAGGTGGTGCGGGTGTTCGACCACCAGATCGGTGCCGACGTGCTGGCACCGCTGGTCGAGGGGCTGCTGGGGCAGGAGCGCACGGGAGTGGCCATCGGTGGCACGGTCGTGGCGCTGTGGCTCGCCAGCCGCATGTTCCGGGCGGCCATCCGGGCGCTCGACGACGCGTACACCGTGGAGGAGCGTCGCAGCTTCGTCCAGCAGGTGATGCTGGGGCTGGCCCTGGCGCTCGGCGCGGTGCTGACCCTCGTGGTGCTGCTGAGCATGCTGGTGATCGGCCCGCTGCTGGGCGGCGGCGAGGAGATCGCGAACCTCTTCGGCCTCGGCTCGGTGTTCACGTCCGCGTGGGAGCTGCTGCGGTGGCCCGCGGTCGTGCTGCTCGCGGTGGGGTTCCTCGCGCTGCTGTACCGCTACGGCCCGAACGTGTCGACCACCTGGCAGCGTTGCCTGCCGGGTGCGGTCGGCGGGACGATCGGCCTGCTCGTGGTGGCCCTCGGCTTCCAGGTGTACCTCGGGGCTGCCGGCTCGAGCGTGCCGGGGGAGGACGCGGCGACCCAGACGGTCGCGATCGCCGCGCAGACCATCGGTGCGATCCTCGCCGCGGTCCTGTGGCTGTGGGTGAGCAGCATCGTCATCCTCGCCGGCGGCGTCCTCAACGCCGAGGTGCAGCGAATGCGCGGCACGACCCCGCCCGAGGTGGCTCAGGCGACGCCGGAGCCGGTGGAGCAGGACGACGAGGCTGACAGCGCCCACGAGCCCGACAGCGCCCACGAACCCGACAGCGACCACGTGACTGACAGCGTCGCCGGTGATCCCTACACTGGCGCCCATGACCTCAGTCGACGACGCTGACCAGGCCGGATGGGTGACCGCTGCGGGCAGCAGGGCCACCGGTGACACGCTCCCGACGGGCTGGCTCATGGCCGCCGCCGCGCACGGGCCGCTCGGACGCGACGACGAGGGCTTCGTCGCGCTCGAGGAGAGCGCCGACCCGGAGCGCGACGTGCACGTCCGCACCCTGCGCCTGCGCGCCCCGCACGACGCGCAGCTCACCCGTCTCCCGGCCCGGCTGCACGACTTCCCGAACCTCACGGACCTCACGATCGGCCCGTACGTCGAGCCAGACCTCGTCAAGGCTCTGGACCAGGGCGGGATCCCCGGGTCGGTGACGACCTTGACGGTGCTCACCGGCGGGCGACCGACCCGCTGGCCCAAGGGCCTCTCCCTCCCCGCCGTCCGCTCGTACACGACCGACGGTCCGTCGACCTTCGCGGCCGACACGTTCCCGTACCTCGAGCACGCCCACCTGGCCCCGACCAGGACGTCGTGGGCCGCGCTGCTCTCCCTGCCGACGCTCTCCACGCTGCAGCTGCGCACCGTGCCGCTGCCCGCTCCTGAGATCTTCGAGGCGGTCTCCCACCTGCCCCTCGTGGACCTCGGCCTGCTCGGCGGTCGCAAGATCACCGACCTCACCGGGATCGACCGGCTGTCGGGCCTGCGTCGGCTGCGCCTGCAGAGCCTGCCTGCTCTGACCTCGATCGCCGCCCTGGAGAGCCTCGAGCACCTCGAGGAGCTGCGCATCCTCTACTGCTCGCGGATCCAGGACGTCGAGACCGTCACGCGGATCCCGTCGCTGAGCCGGTTCGACGCCCACGGCTGCCAGGGCATCGGGCTCGAGGCCCTCGAGTCGTTCCTCGACGAGCACTCTGCGCACCGCGGGCACCGCGCGCTCGGCTGAGCAGCGGAGACTCTCGCCGGATCCTCCTCCAGACTCCACCCATCCGCCCTGCTCCAGGCTCCGAACTCTCCATGACGTCCCTCCCGGGGCGTCCACGAGACCGCACCGAAGGAGCACCTCATGGACATCTGGACCGCACTGATCGAAGGCCCGCTCATCCAGGGACCGCTGATCGACTTCGGCGGGATCCTCAACTTCCTGCAGATCGGGCAGTTCCAGTAGGACCCCACCCAGGCCCGAGGTCCGTCGGGACGACCGACGCAGCGACACGAGGTCCCGCCCGAGGGCGGGACCTCGTCTGTGAGGAGAGCGACGAGTGACGAAGCACGAGCAGGACGCCCAGACCGAGACGACCGCCACGAGCACGACAGCCCCGGACGTCGGTGACAGCGCCGAGACGTCAGATCTGCGCCTGCCGCTGACCCCCGCCCAGCGAGGCATCTGGTACGCGCAGCAGCTCGACCCGGGCAACGCGACGTACCAGATCGGCCAGTACCTGGACGTCGAGGGCCCGGTGGACCCGCGCCTGCTGAGCATCGCGCTCACCAAGACCGTCCGTGACATCGACTCGATCAGCATGCGCTTCCGATCCGACGACGACGGCCCGCACGCCGTGATGCGCCGCCCGGAGCCCACCGACGACCTCCTCGAGGTCGTCGACCTGCGCTCCGAGGACGTCGACACCGCCGTCGAGAAGGCCCGCGCTCTCATGGACGCGGAGATGGCCACGCCGCGCGACATCACCGGCGACGAGCTCTTCGGCGCGATCCTGTTCCGTCTCGCGGGGGACAGGTCGCTGTTCTTCCAGCGCGTCCACCACATCACGCTCGACGGCTACTCGGCCGTCATCGCCCTGCACTACCTCGCCCGGGTGTACACCGAGCTCGACAAGCGCGCCCCGACGGGTCTGCTGCTGCGACCGCTCGCCGGACGCGTGGCCCGCACGGCCGCGAAGACCCCCTCGCCGTTCCCCGGCCACCTCGAGCTGCTCGACGCCCTCGAGGAGTACCGCACGTCGGAGGAGTTCGCCGAGGACGAGGCGTTCTGGCGCGAGACCTTCGAGGAGGAGACCACGGTCGACGGCCTCGAGGGCACCACCGGTCGTGCTGCGACCCGTGTGGTCCGCGTCGCCGTGCCGCTGACCGAGACCCAGGCGGCAGCGCTCGCCGCCCTCGGTCGCGACCTCCCCAAGACGATGGTCGGCATCATCGCCGTGTACCTCGCCAAGATCACCGGCCAGGAGACCGTCTCCCTCGGCCTGCCGGTCACGGCCCGCCGCGGCAAGGTCGCCAAGTCGACCCCGTCGATGCTGTCGAGCATCCTGCCGGTCCGCGTCGACGTGTCTGCGTCGGCCACCGTCGCCGAGACGATCCAGCACGCCGGCTTCGTGCTGCGCGGGGTCGTCAAGCACCAGCGCTTCCGCACCGAGGACCTGCCGACCGCCCCGTCGCAGGCCGGCCCGTCGGTCAACCTGCTCCCCGTCATCGACGCGCTCGCCTTCGGCTCCGCTCGCGGCGAGGTGCGCATCCTGTCGACCGGCCCGGTGCACGACCTTTCCTTCGTGGTCTCCGGGCTCGAGAGCGACGCCGCGGTCCCGACCGTCCAGCTCGAGGGCGACGCCGCCCTGCACACCGTGGAGAGCCTCACCGAGCACGCCGATCGCCTGCTCGCCCTCGTCGACCAGGTCGTGGCCCAGCCCGACGACCTGGCCGTCACCTCGGCACGCGTCGTCGCCGACGACGAGGTCGCCGGTCTGCTCCAGCAGGGTGCCGGCCCCGAGCTCCCCATCGAGGCCGAGACCGTCCTGGAGGCCTTCGCCGCGGCGGCCTCCCAGCGCGGCGACGACGTCGCCGTGGTGGCCCCCGACGGGCAGCTCACCTTCGCCGAGCTCGACGCCGAGTCGACCCGCATGGCCCACCACCTCCTCGCCCAGGGCGTCGAGACGGGCCGCTGCGTGGCCGTGCGCATCGAGCGCAGCAAGCACCTCCCGCTCCTCGTCCTCGCGGTCCTGAAGGCCGGCGGCGTGTACGTGCCGCTCGACCCGGAGTACCCGATCGACCGCGTCGCGGGCATGATCGAGGACTCCGAGCCGGTGCTGCTCCTCACCAGCCACCGCCAGGCGGAGCGCGACCGCGCTGCCGGCGCTCGCTGGACCGTGCCATCCGTCGCCGTCGACTCTGACACCGCCGGGTCCTGGCGTCGGTGCAGCGACGACGCGTCGACCCTCCCGACGCTGCACGGCACCGACCTCGCCTACGTCGTGTTCACCTCCGGCAGCACCGGACGCCCCAAGGGCGTCGGCGTCGAGCGTGTCGCGCTGCGCAACCTCTTCCAGCACCACCGGACCGAGCTGTTCGACCCCGCGGCAGAGCGCCTCGGGCGCCCGGTGCGCGTCGCGCACACCGCCGGCCTGTCCTTCGACGCCGCGTGGGACCCCCTGCTGTGGCTGTTCGCCGGCCACGAGCTCCACATGATCGACGACGACGTGCGCCGTGACCCCCAGCGCCTCGCCGACCACCTCTCCGACGCCGGCATCGACTCGATCGAGACCACGCCGTCCTTCGCCGAGGCCCTGCTCGCGGCCGGCCTGTTCGACCGCGACCCGCACCCGACCGTCGTCGCCCTCGGCGGCGAGGAGGTCGGCCCCTCGCTGTGGGACGCCCTCGGCGCCCTCGACGACGTGCACGCCGTGAACTTCTACGGCCCCACCGAGGTCACCGTCGACAGCCTCGTGGCGACCATCACCGCCGGTGACCCCCACATCGGGACGTCCGTGCGCAACAGCCGCCACTACATCCTCGACGCGAGCCTGAGCCCCGTCCCGGACCGCGCCGTCGGCGAGCTGTACCTCGCCGGGGTCAACGTGGCCCGCGGGTACGTGGGCCAGCCCGGCCTGAGCGCCGAGCGCTTCGTCGCCGACCCCTTCGCGAGCGACGGCTCCCGCATGTACCGCACGGGCGACGTGGTGCGCCGCCGCCACGACGGCTCGCTGCGGTTCCTCGGTCGTATCGACGACCAGGTCAAGATCCGCGGGTACCGCGTCGAGCTCACCGAGATCGAGGCGGCCATGCGCCGCCAGGACGGCGTCGTCGGCGCCGCGGCGATCGTCCAGGGCGAGGGCCCCGCGGCCCGCCTCGTCGGGTACGTCACCGGCGAGGGCGACGGCGCGGCCGACGGTGGAGCCGACGAGCGCCTGGGCACCCGGGTCCGCGACGCGTTGCGCGCCGACCTGCCCGACTACATGGTGCCCAGCGCCGTCATGACACTGGCGGACCTGCCGCTGACCCCCAACGGCAAGCTCGACCGCCGGGCCCTGCCCACCCCCGGGCGCAGCGCCGACGACTCCGCCCAGCAGCCCCGCACCGCCGTGCAGCGGACCGTCGCCACGGCCTTCGCCGAGGTGCTCGGCGTCGAGTCGGTCGGCATCGAGGAGGACTTCTTCGCCGCCGGCGGTCACTCGCTGCTCGCGACCCGTCTCGCCTCGGCCCTCACCCAGGCGCTCGACGTCACGGTGACCGTCCGCGACGTCTTCGAGAAGCCCACCGTCGCACAGCTCGCCGGCCTCACCGCGTCGGGCGACGACGAGGAGCTCGCCGCCGACGGCACCGCGCCCCGACGCGCCGCCCGCCTGGCACCTGCCGCCCGCCCGGACCGCCTGCCGGTCTCGCTGGCGCAGCGCCGCCTGTGGTTCCTCAACCGCCTCGAGCCGGCGTCGGCCGCATACAACATCCCGGTCGTGCTGAACCTCGCCGGTCGCCTCGACGTGGCCGCGCTCCGCGCCGCCTTCGGTGACGTGGTCGCCCGGCACGAGCCGCTGCGCACCGTGTTCCCCTACATGGACGGCGAGCCCGTCCAGGTAGTCCTCGACGGCGACGACAGCACCGTCCCCTTCACCTCGGTCGACGTGCCCGCCTCGCAGGTGGACGCCGTGATCGAGCAGGAGGCGCTGCGCCCCTTCGACGTCACCGAGCAGACCCCGCTGCGCGCGGTGCTGCTGCGGACCGCGCCGGACACCCACGTGCTCGTCGCGACCATGCACCACATCGCCTCCGACGGCTGGTCGCTGGCGCCCTTCGCCCGCGACCTCTCCGTCGCGTACGCGGCGCGCGCCGCCGGGCACGCCCCTGAGCAGTCGGACCTTCCGGTCACCTATGCCGACTTCACGCTCTGGCAGCGCGAGCACCTCGGCGACCCGGACGACGAGTCGAGCGTCCTGGCCGAGCAGCTCACCTACTGGAACCGCGCCCTCGCCGGTGCGCCGGACGAGATCAGTCTGCCGCGCGACCGCTCTCGCGGCGCCGCAGACCCGAGCGACCCCGAGCAGAACGGTGTCGGCGAGGTCGCCCTCGAGCTCGACCCGCAGCGGCACGCAGCGGTCCGCGCTCTTGCCGCCGAGCACCGCACCAGCGTGTTCATCGTGCTGCACACGGCGCTCGCCGTGGCGCTCGAGCAGCAGGGCGCGGGCGAGGACGTGGTCCTCGGCACCCCCGTGGCCGGACGCGCCGACCCGCAGCTCGACGAGCTCGTCGGGTTCTTCGTGACGACCGTCGTGCTGCGGACCTCCCTGGCGCAGGACCCGACCCTGGCCGAGGTCCTCGGCCGCGTGCGGGCCGGAAACACCGAGGCCTACGCCCACCAGGACGTGCCCTTCGACTCGCTCGTCGACGCCCTGCGCCCGCCGCGCGTCGCCGACCGGCACCCGCTGTTCCAGGTGCTGCTCACCCTGCAGAGCAACGAGCCGGCCGAGCTCGACCTCGACGGCCTGGCGGTCACCGTCCCCGGGCAGGTGACGAGCGCCGGCGTCAAGGCCGACCTGCTCGTCGACTTCCAGACCCCCACCGGTGACGACGGCCCGCTCGTCGGGGCCCTCGGCTACGACCGCGCGCTGTTCGACCGCGCGACCGCCGAGCGCCTGCGCGACGCCCTCGACCGGGTGCTCACCGCGATCGTCGACTCGACCGACAGCCGCCTCTCCGACCTCCCGTCGGTCGACGCGGAGACCGCCGAGCGCCTCGCCGAGCAGAGCACCGGGCGTGAGCTCGCTGCCGGTGGGACGGTCCTCGACCGCCTCGCCGAGACGGTCGCGGCGCACGGCACCGAGCCGGCCCTCGTCGACACGCACGGCAGCCTGGACTTCGCGTCCCTCGACGTCCGTGTCGACGCCGCCGCCCGCGGCCTGCTGTCCCTCGGCGTGACCCGCGGCGACCGCGTCGCCGTGGCGCTCCCGCGCACCTCCGACGCCGTGGTCCTCGTCCTCGCCGCCCTGCGCGCCGGGGCCGTCGCGGTCCCGGTCGACGTGGCCTACCCCGACGCCCGCGTCGTGCAGATCCTCACGGACAGCGACTCCCGGGTGCTCGTCACCGACGACGCCGACCGCGCGAGCACGCTCGTCGGTCTGCTCGGCGAGGACGGCGACGTCGAAGACGAAGACCAGCTCGTCGTCCGCACCGCCCAGGACGTCGTCGACGCCGGCTCGCCCAGCGACGGCACGGCAACCGTCTCGCTCCCTGCGGCTCCGGCCCCCCGGGACGTCGCGTACCTCGTCTACACCTCCGGGACCACCGGCACGCCCAAGGGTGTCCAGGTGCCCCACTCCGCCCTCGCGAACGTCCTGGCCCAGCACGAGGACACCCTCGTCGGCCCGCTCCGCGAGCGCCTCGCGGGTCTGAGTAGCGCCAGCGAGACGACCAGCGCTACCAGCACCCCGCGCCTCCCGCGCATGCTGCACCTGTCGGGCCTGGGCTTCGACGCGGCCTGGGACCCGATCCTGTGGCTGGTCTCCGGGACGACGCTGCACATGGCTGACGACGCGACGCGCACGGACGCCGAGGCTGTCGTGCGGGCGGTCGTCGAGCACGGCATCGACGTCCTCGAGACGACGCCGTCGTACGCCCAGCAGCTCGTGACCGTCGGTCTGCTCGACGGTGCGGCGGACCGCGAGGTCCCGCTGCTCGTCGCCGTCGGCGGCGAGGCCGTGCCGACCGCGCTGTGGGACCGCCTGGCGGCGGCTCCCGGTGTCGACGGCTGGAACCTCTACGGCCCGAGCGAGTTCACGGTGGACTCGGTGCTCGCCCCGGTCGAGGCCGGCCGGGTGACCATCGGCGCGCCGATCGCGAACGTCACGGCGCGCGTCCTCGACTCGACGCTGCGCCCGGTCCCGCCGGGTGTCGAGGGAGAGCTGTACCTCTCTGGTCCTTCTGAGGCGCACGGGTACCTCGGCCGCTCGGCCGAGACCGCGTCGCGCTTCGTGGCCGACCCCAGCGGCGACGGCACCCGCATGTACCGCACGGGTGACGTGGTGCGCCGGCGCCTGTCGGGCGAGCTCGAGTTCGTCCGCCGCGACGACGACCAGGTCAAGCTCCGCGGCTACCGCATCGAGGTCGAGGACGTCGAGCGCACCCTCGAGCGCGCCGACGGCGTCCGCACCGCGGTCGCCCGCGTGGTGACTCCCGGCGGCCCCGACACCGCGCGCCTCGTCGCGTGGGTGGTGGGCAGCGCTGCTGGTACCACGGGCACTGCGCTCGCCCCCTCGGCGCTCGACACCTCTGCCGTCCGTGCCTTCGCGGCGGCCGAGCTGCCGGACTACATGGTCCCGACGTCGATCACCCCGATCGACGCGGTGCCGCTGACCCCGAACGGCAAGGTGGACGTCGCCGCGCTGCCCGAGCCGGGCGACCGCGGGCCGTCCCGGGCTCCTGAGACCGACGACGAGCGTGCGCTCTGCGCGATCGTCGGCGACGTCCTCGGTGTGCGCGACGTCGGTCTCGACGACGACTTCTTCGCCCTCGGCGGTCACTCCCTGCTCGCGGTGGCCCTCGCCGGCCGTGTCCGCGACGAGCTCGGCGCGACCCTCCCGCTGCGCGCCGTCTTCGACGCCCCGACGCCGGCCGCGCTCCTCGCGCTGCTCGGCCGTGGGTCGTCGGGTGCTGGTGCTGGCGCAGACGCCGCTGGGGCCGGTGCTGCCGGTACGAGCGTTGCTGCTTCAGACCCTGCCCCTGGCCTGCGTGCCTGGGTCGCGGCGAACCCGCGCCAGGACGGCGAGGAGCTGCCGCTCACGTCGGGCCAGGCGCGCCTGTGGTTCCTCAACCGGCTGGACCCGAGCTCGGCGGAGTACTCCGTGGTGCTGCAGGTCGAGCTGTCGGGCGACCTCGACGTCGCGGCGCTGTCCGGTGCCGTCGACGACCTGGTCGACCGCCACGAGGTGCTGCGCACCACGTACCCCGAGGTCGACGGCCGTCCGGTCCAGCGCGTGCACCCCTCGCCCACCGGGCTGATGGGTGACGAGCCGGTCGACACGAGCGTGGGCTTCGACCTCACGGTCGACCAGCCAGTGCGCGCCGCGCTCGTCGCGACCGGTGACCACCGGTGGCGTCTGGACCTGGTGATCCACCACGTCGCGACCGACGGTGCGTCGCTCGCCCCGCTGGTCCGTGACCTCTCGGCGTCGTACACCGCGCGCCGCAGCGGCTCTGCCAAGCTGCAGCGCCCGCTCGAGGTCCAGTACGCCGACGTCGCCCGCCGCGAGCACGTCGGTGCTGACTCTGACGCCACCTCCCAGCACCTGCTGGACGCGTGGGTCGAGGGCCTGGCGGGTGCGCCGGCCGAGCTCGACCTGCCGGCCGACGGCCGCCGTCCCGAGACTGCCGCGCAGCCCGCCGGGCTGCTGGAGTTCGAGATCCCGGCTGACGTCGCACGTCGTGTCTCCGCTGCTGCTGCGCGCCAGTCGGCGAGCGGGTTCCACGGGTGGCTCGGCGGTCTCGCCGGGTACCTGCACCGCATCGGTGCGGGCGACGACGTCGTCATCGGGTCACCCTCGGCGGGCCGGACCGACGCTGACGTGGCCGACCTGGTCGGGTTCTTCGTCAACACCCTCCCGCTGCGCATCGACCTGACCGACGGGGCCCCGAGCCTCGCCGACGCGATCGAGCGCGCCCGCTCGGCGACCCTCCAGGCGCTCGAGGGGGAGTCCGTGCCCTTCGAGCGCATCGTCGAGGCTCTCGCCCCCGAGCGTCGTCTGGGTCGCCACCCGGTGTTCCAGACCATGCTGTCCGTCGAGGAGCCCACCGGGATCAGCCTCGACCTCGAGGGCGTCAAGGCACGCCCGGTGGCCCCGGGCACGACCGGCAGCGCGAAGGTCGACCTGTCCTTCACCCTGCGCCCCCGTGGCGCAGGTGCTGGTGCTGGTACCCGAGGTGCAGACGGAGCCGGCGCTGCCGGAACACGTGGCGAGAGCCCGACCTCCGGCTCTGACACCTCCGGCACCGTCGACGGCGTGCTCGAGTACAACGCGGCGATGTTCAGCGTGCACGCGGCCCGTGGGCTGGTCGACCGGTGGGTCGACTTCCTCCGCGAGGCGGCGGACGCGCCCGACGAGCCGCTCGTCGACACCGTCCTGTCGCAGAGCACGCTCGCCCCGCTCGACGCGTGGCCGTCGGTGTGCGAGCCCCGTCCGGTCCTCGACGTCTTCGCCGAGTCGGTCCGCCGCTTCGGCGAGCAGGTCGCGCTCGTCGGGCCCGGGGAGGCGTACGCGGCGGAGTCGCTCGACTTCATCGACCTTGACGCCCGGGTCTCGGCCCTCGCCGCCGGGCTGACCGCGCACGGGGTCGGCGCTGGTGACGTGGTGGCCCTCCGTCTGCCCCGCTCGACCGACACCATCGCCGCACTGCTCGCCGTCTGGCGTGCAGGTGGCGTGGTTGCCCCGGTCGACGACGAGCTCCCCGCCGAGCGCGTCGCCAGCATGCTCCGCAGCGCAGCCCCGCGCCTCGTCGTCCACGTGCCAGAGGCGCAGGGCGAGCCTGAAGGGCAGAGCGAGCACGAGCCGCAGGGTACGCACCAAGGGCAGAGCGAGGGGCACGTCTCCGACCTCACCCACAGCACCGATCTCACCCACCGTGCCGCCGAGGAGGCAGGTCTCGACCGTTCCCAGGTCGTCGCCCTCGCCGACCTGCTCACGCGGGCGGGGTCGTCTGACAGCTCCGATGTCGTTCCTGCTCCTGCTGCTAGCACCACCAACCCGTCCCTCGACGACCCCGCCTACCTGATCTTCACCTCGGGCACGACGGGCGAGCCGAAGGCCGTCCAGGTGCCGCACGCCGCGCTGGCCAGCCTCCTGGTCTCGCACCGTGCGACGCTCATGCCCGACCCTGCGGTGCGTCGTGCCGTGATGGCGCACACCACCGGTGTTGGTTTCGACGCCGCGATGGACCCCGTCCTGTGGCTGGTCGCCGGTCACGAGCTGCACGTCGTGGGCGACGAGGTCCGTCGCGACCCGGAGGCTCTCGTCGAGCTGTTCGAGCAGCGGGAGATCTCCGCCTGGGAGACGACGCCGAGCTATGTCGCGGCGCTCGCCGGGCAGACCTCGCTCACCACGCTGCTCAACGCCCGCTCGCCCGAGGCTCCGTTCACGATGCTGCTCGGTGGCGAGGCGCTCGACGCCGGGCTGTGGGACTGGCTGCGCGAGCGGCCCGCGGTCGAGGCGTGGAACCTCTACGGACCGACGGAGGTGGGTGTCGACTCGCTCGTCGCCCGCGTGTCCGAGGCCCCGAGCCCCGAGCTGGGCGCGACGACGCCGCACACCATCGGCTACGTGCTCGACTCCCGTCTGCGCCCGGCCCTGCCGGGCAGCGTCGGCGAGCTGTGGCTCGCCGGCAGCCAGCTGGCCCACGGGTATGCCGGGCGCGGGGGAGCGACGGCCGAGCGGTTCGTCGCCGACCCCTTCGCCGCCGACGGCAGCCGCATGTACCGCACGGGTGACCTCGTGGTGGTCCGTGACTCCGTCGACGGGCGCCGTCCGAGCGTCGTGACGCTCGGACGCAGCGACGGCCAGGTGAAGATCCGCGGCCACCGCGTCGAGCCCGGCGAGGTCGAGGCGCTCTTGCGCGCCGCCGACGGCGTCTCGCAGGCCGTCGTCCGCCCGGTCGAGACCGCCCGTGGCGTCAGCCTCGGCGCGTGGGTCGTGCTCGCGGCGCAGACTGCAGGAGGCGGGTTGGAGCACACCGCAGGACGGCCGTCGGCGGAGCCCGCAGGAGAGGCGCCGGATCACACCGTCGAGCACGGTGCAGACCACCTCACCGCCGACCTCATGGCGGACCTCCGCTCGCGGGTGCCGGACTACATGGTCCCGGCGGCGGTCCGCGTGGTCGACGAGATCCCGCTGACCCCCAACGGCAAGGTCGACGTCCGGGCCCTGCCCGAGCTCGAGACCGTGGGTGCTGGCGGCCGTGCCCCGGCACCTGGTGCGGAGAGCGCCGTCGCCGCGGCCTTCGCGAAGGTCCTCGGGGTCTCGGACGTGGGTGCTGACGACTCGTTCTTCGAGCTCGGTGGTCACTCCTTCGTTGCGCAGCCGGCGATCACCGCGGTGAACACGGCGCTCGGCAGCTCGCTGCCGGTGCAGGCGCTGTTCCAGGCCCCGACGGTCGCGGGGCTCGCGGCCCTCGCGGGGTCGGGGACCGCGGACGTGGCGGACAGCCTGCGGACGATCCTCCCGCTGCGCCCCGAGGGCACGGGCGCTCCGCTGTTCGCGGTGCACCCGGCCAGCGGTGTCAGCTGGAAGTACTCGGTGCTGCTCGGTCGTCTGTCCACGCGGCGCCCGGTGCTCGGGCTGCAGATGCCGGGCATCGCGCCCGACGAGCCGGAGACTGCGACGGCGGAGACGCTCGACGACCTGCTCGACGAGTACGTGGCCGCGATGCGCACCGTCCAGCCCGAGGGGCCGTACCACCTGCTCGGCTGGTCGTTCGGCGGTCGTCTGGCGCAGCACCTGGCGGCACGCCTGCAGGCGCAGGGCGACGAGGTGGCGCTCGTCGCGCTCCTCGACGCCTACCCGACCGAGGAGTCGGCGCTCGAGGGGGTCGCCGGTGGCGACGCCATGTGGCGCGGCTTCCTCGACGCCAACGGCATCACGGCACCCGACGACGTCGAGCTCGACGTCCGGACGGTGCTGGCGATGCTCGGTGAGGCGGGCAACCCGCTCGGCGACGTCCCCGTCGAGTCGATCGAGCGCAGCGTCCGCCGCTTCGTGCGGATGGGCGAGCTGTTCGACACGACGCCGGTGCCCGAGCTCGAGGGGGACCTGCACGTCTTCGAGGCCACGGAGGAGGTCCCGGCCGGTCGGCCGGAGCCGTCCGCGTGGGAGAAGCACGTCCGTGGCTCGGTGACGTCCAGCACCGTCGCCGTGCGCCACTCCGACATGCTCAGCGACGAGGCGATGGACGACGTCGCCCCGGTCCTCGACGAGCTGCTGCGGGGCGTGGAGCAGGAGTAGGGACTTCTGGTTCCCGGGAGGTCAGCGGGTCTAGCACCCGAGACAGCCTCAGACGGCCGTCGCACGTGGCGAGATCTTCGCCGTGCGGCGGCCGTCGTGCTGCCTTCACGTCTGGGTGCGACACAGGCCCGGCGTCTGCCCTCCGACCTGTCGGGGCGACCGTGCGTGGATCCTCACGCGTCGTCGCTCTCTCGACGATCGGGGCCTGGGCAGGTGTGCGATGTGGCGACTGTGCCCCCGGTCACACCGCGTGACCTCTTCGTGATCTAGACCCATCCGCGCCGGTGGGGGCGTCGAACCACCCCCGACGACAGCTCCCCGACAACAGCCGACAGACGACGAGAAGAGGAAAGACGATGACGAACCCCTTCGACAACGACGAGGCGCAGTTCAGGGTCCTCGTGAACGGCGTCAACCAGCACTCCCTGTGGCCCGAGTTCGCCGACGTCCCCCAGGGTTGGGTGGCCGTGTTCGGTCCTGCCGCGAAGGACCAGGCCCTCGGGTACGTGACCGAGCACTGGCAGGACATCACTCCCGTGCACGACCAGGAGCGCATCGCGTCGTGATCTCCATCCACGGACTCACCAAGCGATTCGGCGACTTCCAGGCCCTGGCCGGGGTGGAGCTCGAGGTGCCCGAGGGCAGCGTGCAGGGCCTGCTCGGCCCCAACGGCGCCGGCAAGACCACGACGGTGCGCGTGCTCACGACACTCCTTGAGCCTGACGCGGGGGAGGTGACGGTCGCGGGGCACTCGGTGCGCACGGCTGGTCACCTCGTCCGACGCAACCTCGGGGTGTCGGGGCAGTACGCGGCCGTCGACGACAAGCTCAGCGGCTTCGAGAACCTCACCATGGTGGGGGAGCTGTACGGCATGCGGCGCTCGCAGGCGAAGGCCCGGGCGCGCGAGCTGCTCCGCGACTTCCGCCTCGACGACGTGGCCGACTCCAAGCAGGCCGGCTCGTACTCGGGCGGCATGAAGCGCAGGCTCGACCTGGCGGGTGCGATCGTCGCCCGCCCTCCCGTCGTGATCCTCGACGAGCCGACGACCGGGCTGGACCCGCGTGGGCGCCGGGACACGTGGGACGCGATCGAGTCCCTCGCCACCTCGGGGACGACGGTCCTCCTCACGACGCAGTACCTCGAGGAGGCCGACCAGCTCGCGGACAAGATCGCCGTCATCGACGCCGGGGCCATCATCGCCGAGGGGACCGCGACCGAGCTCAAGGCCCAGGCGGGCGGCGCGTGGATCGACATCGTCATCGCGCCCGGCTCGGACGGCGCAGCGGCCCTGGCCGCGGCACGTCGGACCGCGCAGGACGCGATGCTCGACGAGCGCTCGCGACGTCTCACGGCGCGCGCGACCGGTGGCAGCGACGCGTTCCGCGCCGTCCTGCACGCCCTCGCCGACGCGCAGGTCGACGTCGCCGAGGCGGCGCTGCGTCAGCCGACCCTCGACGAGGTGTTCCTCCGTCTGACCGGCAGCACCGCCACCGAGGCGGGTGCTGAGGCTGACTCGGAGGCGCACGACGACGGTGCTGGTGATGCGGACGTACGAGACGGCGACAGCCGAGACAGCGACGGTCATGACGGCGAGCGGTCGCCCGAGCCGAGCCGCGCACGCCGGCTCCAGACGACCGGCTCGTCCGAGAGGTCCGGTGATGCGGCCGAGACGGGCGCCACCGAGAGTCCTGACGGCGAGCCCGACAAGACCAGCAAGGTGGTGGTGTCATGAGCACGCTCCAGAGCGACGAGACGAGCGCGAGCGCGACCGGGACGAGCGCGACCGCGACGAGCTCCTCCGGTGGTGGTGCGCCTTCCCAGGGCACCGGTCTGCAGACCGCCGTCCCGACCTCGGTGATCGAGATCCCCGAGGTGCGCGGGGGCGTCCTCGCCCCGCTCGTGTCCGCGGTCCGTGACGGCTGGGTCGTCGCGCGACGCAACGTCGTGAACGTGCGGCGGACGCCTGGCGCGCTCGTGACGGGGGTGGCGCAGCCGATCATCTTCGTGCTGATCCTGGCGTTCGTGTTCGGCGGCGCGCTGGGGGGCGACGCGTACCGTGAGTTCCTCATCGGCGGCATCCTGGCGCAGACGCTGACGTTCAACTCGTCCTTCACCGCGGTCTACCTCGCGAAGGACCTGCAGTCCGGGCTGATCGACCGCTTCCGTGCGCTGCCCATGTCCCGGGTCGGCGTGATCCTCGGGAGGACGACGTCTGACCTGGTGACGAGCGGCATCTCGATCGTCGTGATCGTGCTGTGCGGGCTCGCCATCGGGTGGCGCGTCGACAACGGTGTCGGGCAGGTGCTCCTCACCTTCGGGCTGCTGGTGCTGTTCGCCTTCGCGACGTCGTGGATCGGTGCGGCCATCGCGCTCACCGCGCGCAGCGTCGAGGTCGCGCAGAGCCTCGGTCTGCTGTGGCTGTTCCCGGTGTGCTTCATCTCCGGTGCTTTTGTGTCCGCCGACATGCTCCCGGGCGTGCTGCGGACGATCGCCGAGTGGAACCCCGTGACTGCTGTCGCGACTGCGGTCCGTCAGGGCTTCGGCAACGAGCCTCCCGCCGGCTTCGAGGTCGCTGATGGCTGGGCCGCGCAGAACGCGATGCTCTACGCCTTCGTGTGCTGCATCGCGATCATCGCGGTCTTCGCCCCGATCGCTGTCGGCCAGTACCGGCGCATCAGCAAGCGATGATCACCCTGCTCGACGCGTCCGTCGACGACGTCCTGGCCGCGTGCGGCAGGCTGTCGGCGGCGGGCGCGCTCGTGGGTGGTGCGGTGCCATCTGTGCAGCGAGCGTCGTCTGTCGACCGGGCTTCGTCTGTCGACCTAGCGTCGTCTGTCGACCGGGCTTCGTCTGGCGACCAGGCGTCGTCTATTCACCGGGCTTCGTCTGTCGAACGGGCGTTGCCTGGCCACCCCGCGTTGACTGTCGACTCGGCGTTGCTGGGCGACCAGGCGTTTCCTGACCAGCAGGCGTCGACTGACCAGACGGCAGCAGCTGTCTGTCCGACATCGGGCGGCGTCGCTGCGCTCGGGCACGGCACTCAAGCGCTCGACGGCCTGGTCCGGAGCGGCCCCGCGCGTCGGACGGCTCTCGAGGTCGAGGCCGCCCAGCAGCTCGTCGACCCGGCTGACCGGGAGGCCGCGGCACGTCGCCAGCGTCCCGACGATGCGCGCAGGACGCTGGCAGGCCGCGTCGCGCTGAGGCTGCTGGTCGCCGCGCGCCTGGGTGTGCCGTTGAGCCTGGCGCCGCAGATCGTCGTGGACAGGACCTGCAGCACCTGTCACCTGCCGCACGGTCGCCCGCGCGTCGCGGGGCTGTCGGTGAGCACGTCGAGCTCTGAGCAGCGGGTGCTGGTCGCCGTCGCCGACGAGGGGACGGAGGTGGGTGTGGACATCGAGCGTGTCCCGTCGACGGTCTTCGACGGCTTCGACGACTTCGTGCTGCACCCCGACGAGCGAGAGCGCTTCGGTCCGGTGACGCGCGGGGCCTCGGGGACTGCTGCTCGTCTGTCGTGCTGGGTCGAGAAGGAAGCCGTGCTCAAGGCCGTGGGCGTCGGTCTGGCGTCACCACCTCACGAGCTCCTCCTCGCAGCGCGTCCTGACGACGCAGTGCTGCCGACACGCGCCGACATGATCGGCCCGTGGGAGTGGCGGCTCGTCGAGCAGGCGGGAGCGGCCGAGGCACTCGGGCTGTCCGTCACCGAGCTCCCGACGGAGCCTGGCTACAGGTCCGCGATCGCAGCGCGTGTTCCGGCGCGGATCCATGCCGTCGACATCACCAGCATCGCGATGCAGATCGCATCATCTGAGGGCTTGAGGGCTTGAGGGCTTGAGGGCTTGAGGGCTTGAGGGCTTGAGGGCTTGAGGGCTTGAGGGCTTGAGGGCTTGAGGGCTTGAGGGCTTGAGGGCTTGAGGGCTTGAGGGCTTGAGGCGGTGCTGCCCTTCGGCATGATCATGGCGGAGGCGCGGAGGCGCGGAGGCGCGGAGGCGCGGAGGCGCGGAGGCGCGGAGGCGCGGAGGCGCGGAGGCGCGGAGGCGCGGAGGCGCGGAGGCGCGGAGGCGCGGAGGCGCGGAGGCGCGGAGGCGCGGTGAAGCGCTGCGCGGCTCCCTGTCGCCGATGCTGAGCGACCCGGCTCAGAACGGTGGGTCGTCGGCGAAGGAACTCCCCGGGTCGGGAGGTGCGTGTGCTGTGCTGAAGGGTCTCGCCCCGCGTGAGCTGCGCACCTCGTCGGGGGCGGGGAGCTCGAGTGCGGGATGGTCGGTGTAGGTCCGACCGGTCGGCGAGGACCAGGCTGCGATCCCGTTCGGTCTGCCGAGCCCACCGGGGCGCATGCTGACCGTCCACCGGGTCTGGTGCTT